>JAKLDT010000008.1 GCA_022703405.1 Bacteroidota bacterium
GAGGATGGCAATACACACCTCACCGACACCGAGATCCTTTCAAAAATAATTGAGGACAGTGTACCTGTCTTTAATGTCAGCAAGATCTACCTGGATGCTTACAGCCAGAGTACTTCTGTAAGCGGCCAGACCTATCCCGGTGTGAATAAGGCAATTAACGACAGGATAAATACCGGATGCCTCGTTTTCAATTATGTTGGTCACGGCAGCGAGAACGGACTGGCCCATGAAGGAATACTTGCTCCTGCTGACATTAAATCATGGCAAAATTCAGGCAGGCTTCCCCTGTTTATAACTGCCACATGCGAATTCAGCCGCTTCGATGATGCTGCCTTTAACGACCTTACAGGAACTTATGATCAGAAGACCTCAGCCGGAGAACTGGCACTGCTCGGAAATAAAAGCGGCGCGATAGCCCTTATGTCAACAACAAGAGTTGTTTATTCAGCTCCCAATGCTTTCCTGAACAGCAATATTTTTAAAACGGCATTCAGTCCCGACTCATCGGGAAAGTCACTCACTCTCGGTGATATAATAAGAATTGCAAAAAACAATTCAGGAAGCGGCACAAATAAGAGAAACTTCACCCTCCTAGGCGATCCTGCCCTCAGGCTGGCTTATCCCTGGCATGGAAGAATACTGACAGACTCTGTTAATAATTTAACAGAAGGAAAAATAACCGACACACTTAAGGCTTTGTCTGTTATCACAGTGCATGGACATATTGAGGACAGCAAAGGGCAGATTTCAGATAAATTCAACGGCATAGTAAGCCCTGTAGTTTTTGATAAGCTCAGCAGTGTGCGTACTCTTGCAAATGACGGCGGATCAAGGGTTGATTTTATGATCAGAAACAACATCCTCTTCAGTGGCAAGACAAGGGCCGTAAACGGAAAATTCAGCTTTAGTTTCATAGTACCACGGGATATCGACTACACTCCCGGAAAGGGCAAAATAAGTTATTACGCTTCTGATACAGAGGTTGACATGCAGGGTTATTCAAATAATATAGTTGTCGGTGGCTTCGCATCAAATACAATGAATGACGCCATGGGACCAACAATTAAGCTTTTTATGAATGACACCCTTTTCCGTGACGGAGGAATAACAAGCGCGAATCCGAAGTTGCTGGCCGTAATTGAAGATCAGGGTGGTATTAACACAACCGGTGCGGGTATTGGTCATGATATTACCGCTGTTCTCGATAATAACCCTAAAAACACCATCATCCTCAATGAATATTTTGAAAATGACTTCGACAACTACAGCAGGGGTAAACTGTTTTACAACCTGACTTCTGTTCCGGAAGGAAGGCATTCCCTGACACTGAAGGCCTGGGATAACCTCAACAATTCATCTGTAAGGTCACTAAACTTTATAGTTGGAAATGACGGAAGCTTTATTATTGACAATCTTATCAATTATCCCAATCCCTTCTCTCAACAAACAACTTTTGAAGCCACTCATAACAGGCCCGACAGCGAGCTTGAAGTAACAGTAAATATATTCAATCTACGGGGCCAGCTTATCAAATCGATGCATGACAGGTATTATTCATCAGGATTTGTAATCCCTCCTCTTATATGGGACGGAAGAGATGACAGGGGAGCAAGGGCAGGTCAGGGGGTATATCCCTACACCATTAAAATCAAAACTCCTGAAGGAGAAACAGCCACTGCATCAGGAAGATTGATCATTTTATAGTCCGTACACAATAACAGGGGAAAATATTTGTTTTATATTTGCAAAATCTTTTAAAAAGCAGTGATGAATAGAAGTGCACTTGTATTACTAATTTTATTTTTTACTCTGTGGGTTGGCCCCTATTCTCACGGACAGTCGAATGCTGATGAACTGAATGCTATTCAGACTGTTGTACCGTTTCTGACTATTGCCCCCGATTCAAGGGCAGGAGGGATGGGAGATGCCGGTGTTGCCACCTCCCCTGATGTATTCAGCATGCACTGGAATCCTGCCAAATTTGCCTTTATCGACGGCAAGGGAGGTATTGGACTATCTTATTCACCATGGCTCAGGACACTTGTTCCTGACATAAACATTGCTCTGCTTTCAGGATATACAAGGATAGACAGGAAACAGGTTGTAAGCTCCAGCCTGCTTTATTCATCACTTGGCGATGTGCCCTTCACTGATGACTATGGTAACCTGCTCAGGGAATTCACTCCCAACGAGTTTGCATTCGACCTTGGATATTCAAGGCTTTTTACTGACAACCTGTCGGGCGGGATAGCCTTCAGGTTCATCTATTCAAACCTTACCGGAGGCTCATATTCCGGTGGCATTGCAACAAAACCGGGCACTTCTTTTGCAGCCGACATATCAGGCTACTATTTTAAAGATATTAATTTACTGGACAAGGACGGCAGTGTTGCCGCCGGGATCAACATCTCAAATATTGGAGCGAAAATGAGCTATTCCGACTCGCAGATCTCTGATTTCATTCCCACAAACATGAGGCTGGGCGGATCAGTAACAATAAACCTCGACAGCTACAACTCACTTACGGCATCTCTCGATTTCAATAAACTGCTTGTACCAACCCCTCCTGTATACAGTACAGCAAATCCCGACAGCATTGTAAGCGGTAAAGATCCGGATGTATCTGTGCCTGTTGCTATTTTCCAGTCATTTGTTGATGCACCCGGTGGTTTCAGGGAGGAATTGCACGAGATTACTACATCTGCCGGACTGGAGTACTGGTATAATAATATTTTTGCAATCAGGGGTGGTTATTTCCGCGAACATGAGACCAAGGGAAACCGCAAGTATTTCACTGCCGGCGCCGGATTCAGACTGAATGCCTTTACCCTCGACTTCTCATACCTGATGCCGATGGTGCAAAACCATCCGCTGGCCCGAACGCTGAGATTCTCACTCGAATTCGATATAAACGCACTGCGCAACGCAGGCAAAGCTAAAGGATGAACATCAGAATAGGTCAGGGAATTGATTTCCACAGACTTGAAAAAGGCCTGGCTCTTTGGCTCGGAGGAATAAATATACCTTCCGACAAAGGCTGCGTGGCTCATTCCGACGGAGATGTACTTATACATGCAATATGCGATGCACTGCTGGGTGCAGCAGGACTAAGTGATATTGGACACTATTTCCCTGATACAAGCGCTGAATTCAAAGGAATCGACAGCAAGATACTTCTCGGAAAAACGCTGACTCTTGTAAATGAAAAAGGCTACAGCATCATTAATGTTGATTGCACAATATGCCTTGAAAAACCGAAAATATCACCACACACGGGTGAGATGAAAAAAACTCTTGCAGGGATACTGAAGACTGAATCTGAGAATATTGCCATAAAAGCCACAACAACAGAAAAAATGGGATTCACAGGCCGTGGGGAAGGTATTGTCGCAATGGCAGTTGTCCTTATATCAAAATCCTGATCTCTGACTGCTTACTGATTACTGATCACTGATCACTGTTTACTCCTTGTTCCTGTAGCCTATCGCCTGCCGCCTTCAGCCTGTTACCTCACACCACACTGTCTATCAGCTTGTCATCAGCCATATTCGGAAGTGTAACAATCAGACCAGGGGTTCTATCCATTTCCCTCCTGATAGTGAATATGGCAGGAGCATTCCTTGCCCAGCTTCTTCGTGCTATTCCATTGCTGACATCCCATTGCAGCATGCTTTTTAGCCTCCGTGCTGAGCCTGCTGAACCGTCAAGCACCATGCCGAATCCTCCGTTTATTACTTCACCCCAGCCTACTCCGCCTCCATTATGAAGCGACACCCAGGTTGCTCCCCTGAAGGAATCACCTATTACATTTTGAACTGCCATGTCGGCAGTAAACTTTGAACCGTCATATATATTTGATGTTTCCCTGTACGGGGAATCAGTCCCTGAAACATCATGGTGATCCCTGCCAATAACAACCGGAGCTTTGATTACACCTCCGGCTATTGCCTTGTTGAAGGCTGCAGCAATTTTGCTTCTGCCTTCCGAGTCGGCATACAATATCCTTGCCTGTGAACCAACTACAAGTGCATTCCTGCCGGCTTCCTCTATCCAGTGTATGTTGTCGGCAAGCTGCATTTTTATCTCCTCAGGGGCCTTCGTCATTATTGATTTCAGCACTTTCACTGCAATATTGTCTGTTACCTCAAGATCAGCAGGATCGTTAGAGCAGCAGACCCACCTGAAAGGTCCGAATCCATAGTCAAAGCACAAGGGGCCCATAATATCCTGCACGTATGAGGGATACCTGAATGTTCCGTCTGCCCTTGTTATAGATGCGCCGGCCCTCGATGCTTCAAGCATAAAGGCATTGCCATAATCAAAGAAATATGTGCCTCGTTCAGTATGCCTGTTTATTGCTGCAACCTGGCGAACAAGTGATTTCCTTACTGCTTCCCTGAATCGATCAGGATCGTCTGACATCATGGCATTAGATTCTGCAAAGCTGTAACCTGCAGGATAATAACCTCCTGCCCATGGATTGTGAAGAGAAGTCTGGTCCGACCCAATATCTACATTAATATTCTCATCTGCAAACAGTTCCCATACGTCTACTATGTTCCCTAGATAGGCAATTGAAATAAGCTGCCTCCTGGTTGAGGCCTCACGCACACGTTTTAGAAGCTCATCCTGACTGTAGCAGACCTCGTCGACCCAACCCTGGCTGTGCCGGGTTTCAATAGCCTTTGGATTCATTTCGGCAATCACTGAGATCATTCCTGCAATTTTTGCCGCCTTTGGCTGTGCTCCTGACATTCCTCCCAGACCTGAAGACAGGAAGATCCTGCCCCTCAGATCATTTCCAAGATGCATCCTGGCAGCATTCAGTATAGTAATTGTGGTTCCATGCACTATTCCCTGTGGGCCGATGTACATATATGACCCTGCAGTCATCTGGCCATATTGTGAAACGCCAAGTGCATTGAATTTCTCCCAGTGATCCTGGGTTGAATAATTCGGTATCACCATGCCGTTTGTCACAACAACCCTGGGAGCATCCTTTTTTGAAGGGAAGAGACCTAACGGATGTCCCGAATACACAACAAGTGTTTGATTATCTGTCATTTCCGACAGATATTTCATAGTAAGCCTGTACTGGGCCCAGTTCTGGAAAACAGCACCGTTACCACCGTATGTTATCAGCTCATGCGGATGCTGGGCAACTGCATTGTCAAGATTATTTGAAATCATCAGCATTATTGCAGCTGCGCTCTCCGATTTATGGGGAAAATCGTTTATTGCCCTGGCCCTTATCTCATAGTCAGGCCTGAAACGATACATATATATCCGGCCGTAATTTTCAAGCTCAGAAGCAAACTCGGGAGCCAGCACAGCATGAAATTTCTGAGGAAAATATCTAAGTGCATTCTTCAGAGCAAGCTTCTTCTCTTCAGTCGATAATATTTTCTTTCTTTTAGGAGCATGATTTATCTTAATGTCGCGGGGTTTGAGTTCCGGCAGTTCATCAGGTATTCCTTCCGCCACACTTCTCTTGAATTCGGAATCAGACATGTGATTTTAGATATTATTGATGTAAAGGTAAAAAAAAAGAGGGCATCATTCCGCCCCCTTCTTTTTCATTCATTCAGAAGATCAGATATGACCTTCCTTAATTATCTCATCATCAACAAGAATACGACCACAATACTCGCAGACAATGATCTTCTTCCGCGATCTGATGTCGAGCTGTCTCTGTGGAGGAATCTGGTTGAAGCAACCGCCACATGCATCTCTCTGTACAGGAACTACTGCCAAACCGTTACGGGCATTTGAACGGATCCTCTTATATGCTGTAAGAAGCCTCTCTTCAATTATCGTTTCAACCTTTTCAGATTTCTTGTAAAGTCCTTCTTCCTCTTTCTGTGTATCCGATATTATCTCATCAAGTTCTGACTTTTTGTTCTCCAGATCAGTCTTCCTTTCACTAAGGAGACTTTCCGATTCAGCAATAACAGCTTTCTTTTCCTCAATCTGAATATTGAATTCCCTTATCTTCTTATTGTATAATTCAATTTCGAGATTCTGGTATTCTATTTCTTTTGAAAGAGAATCATATTCACGGTTGTTACGTACATTTTTCTGCTGTTCATCATATTTTTTTATCAGGGCTTCAGATGCAGCAATCTCATTATGCTTTGTTGCGACAGCCTTTTCAAGGTTTACAACCTCATCCTTAAAATTGCCCAGCCTGGTCTCGAGACCTGCTATTTCATCCTCAAGGTCCTGTACTTCAAGAGGAAGTTCACCTCTCAGAGTTTTTATTTTATCTATTTCAGAATCAACAAGCTGAAGACTATATAACGCTCTTAATCTTTCCTCAACTGAAATTTCTGATTCATGTGCTTTCACTTTTTCCATCTCTGCAAATAATTTATCGGATTCGTATTTGTTTCTGAAAACCGGACTGCAAATTTAGGGAATTTTTTGATAATTAGATCATATAATATCTCTGATGAGAATTTTTCGCTCTCATAATGGCCTGTATCAACAAGAAATATTCTGTCAGCGGCATCCTGGAAGACATGATATTTAACATCTCCTGTAACATAAGCATCAGCTCCCGATTTTATTGCATCCTTCAGTAGTGATGCCCCTGCTCCTCCGCACAGTGCTATTTTCCTTATTTTCCTCCCTGCTGGCTTTGAATAACGGATTCCATCTGCTGAAAAAACCTCTGCAACTCTTTCAAGGAATTTAGTTTCAGTCAGCTCATTTTCAGTTTCTCCAATGCAGCCAAGACCTATATCAACATTATCATTATCAAGCGAATAGATGTCGTATGCAACTTCCTCGTAGGGATGGGAATCAAGCAGAGCCTTAATTACCCTGCTCCTCAGATGAGAGAGCATTACTGTTTCAAACCTTGTTTCTTTTTCATAATGAAGTAGTCCGGGTTGTCCTGCGAAGGGCTTTGCTCCTTCACCTCCCCTGAAGCTGCCTGTCCCTTCTAGAGTGAAAGAACATTTGTCATATTTTCCTATTACTCCCGCACCGGCAGCAAAAACAGCTTCCCTGACCGAATCCAGATGACTTTCTGGAACAAAGGTTACAAGTTTTAAAACTCTGCCTTTCAGTGGAGAAAGAACCCTGACATTCTTCAGCTTCAGTATATCTGCCATCTTTTTGCTTACTCCTCCGCTGAAAATGTCGAGGTTTGTATGGGCAGAATATATTGCAATATTCTTTTCAATAGCTCTGCGAATTATCTTTTCGGTATTGCTCTTCCCGCTGATACTTTTTAGTCCTGAAAATATTACTGGGTGATGTGAAATAATCAGGTTACAATTGGTCTCGATAGCTTCCTGCATCACTTCCAATGTTACGTCAAGTGTCAGCAGGGCTGATGTTATTTCCGTTTCCTCATCGCCTGCCTGCAAGCCTGAATTATCATAATCTTCCTGGAAAGCCAGGGGAATAACTGAATCGAGATATGAAGTAAGTTCCTTAAGTTTCATGCTTTTAATCAGCAATGCCTGCCTGCGGATTAACTGCAACCGCAAGCCTGCATTCTTTAAGAATTATATGATAATGAGTGAAGTAAAAAGCTTTAAATGCTGTCTCGTATCTCCAGGAGCATTGATTTGATATTCTTCAGTGATTCACCTATCTCATATTTAAAATCAGCCTCCTCATACTTTCCTGATAGTTTTTTTCTGGCTCCATCCAGTGTCATGCCCTCTTCCTTAACAAGATGATGAATCATTTTCAGGTTCTTAACATCAGCCTGAGTGAAAAGCCTGTTGCCTTTCTTGTTCTTCATAGGCTTCAGAATATCAAATTCGTTTTCCCAGAAACGTACTGTTGAAACAGGCACATTAAGCATCCCGGCCACCTCTCCGATGGCATAATAGAGCTTTTCCACTTTCCTTTCCTTGTAGGGCATCTTATATAACTGAATAAATGTTACTAGTCAAACGACTGACCGGTTTTTGAGGCGATCTCAATCATTCTCTCATATTCTGATGGTGACAGATCCTCAAAATAGTAATTCACCGGGTCAACATTCCTTCCGTTCAGCTTGATCTCATAATGAAGATGATTTGCCACTGATGTTCCAGTGTTGCCAACATATCCTATCACATCTCCTCTTCTTACTTTCTGTCCCGGCCTCACATTGAAATTGCTGAGGTGAGCGTAGATGCTCATATAACCAAATCCATGGTCAATGATAATATTCTTCCCCAGTCCGCGTTGAGAGGACTGAACTGAAGCAATAACGCCATCGCCGGTAGCATAAACATCGGTTCCTGCAGGCGCGGTAAAGTCCATTCCGCTGTGAAACTTTATTATCTTATAAATAGGATGCACCCTTAATCCGTAACCTGAGGCTGTCCTTGTCAGATCTTCATTAGCAATTGGCAGGATGGCAGGAACAGACTTCAGCATGTCTTCTTTTCGTTTGGCAAGCTGAATCATTTCATCAAAAGATTTTGACTGGAGGTAGATCCTCTTCCTTATCTTATCGAGCCTTGAAGTGGTTTCAATAACAAGATCGGAATTACTGTATCCTTCAAGGTTTTTATACCTGTTAACACCACCTACTCCTCCTTCACGCAAGGTGACCGGTATCGGTTCTGCTTCAAAGATTGTACGGTAAAGGTTATCATCGGTTTTCTGAAGATCGTCGAGCACTTTTTCAACATTCGACATTTCCCTGTTTATCATTTCATACTGCAGGGTGAGTTGTTCAATTTCCCTTTCAAGTGCTTTTTCCTTTGGAGAATCAAAAAACACGGCGAACACAAGCCAGTAAATGAGTGCGATAATAACCGATCCGATGAAAAAAGCCATAAATCTCAGGAGTATATCCCTGATACCAAGCCTCACTTTGTCAAAACTAAGTGATTCAGGATTGAATTTATACTTCGTTCTCGGCATAACCGGACAAATATAAGCAATAATGAAGAAATTTGAAAAATAACAGAGCTTGTCAGTAACTCTGCCGGATAATTAAGATTATCTCAACCTCCCTTTTGATGCAAATGTCTGTATCATTTCGCTGTACTCCTCAGCCGACATGTCGTTATTGAAGAAGTTAATTGGATTTTTGTGCTGACCAAACTGATCGATCTGGTAATGCAAATGAGGTCCGGATGAAGTACCGGTATTGCCGCTCTGTCCTATTAGATCGCCCCTTTTCACTTTCAGGCCCTTGGGAACGTTAATCCTGCTGAGGTGCCCATAAGTTGTACGAATACCGTAGCCGTGGTCAATTACAACAAAATTCCCGAAACCCATTGAATTCCAACCGGCTTCAATAACAGTACCATTGCCGGTGGCATGTACATCTGTTCCGTAAGGCACTTCAAAATCCTGACCATAGTGCATTCGCGGAGTACCGAGAACAGGATGTTTTTCTCTGAACTTGAATCCGTCACCAAGGCGGTACTTTACATCAACAGGGCTAATATACGGCTGATGATCCTTTTCTATCTTCCACTCTGTTGCCCTTTCTGCAATTGCGCTGTAGGATTCTTTCTGAACCCTGGCCATGCTTGTTATGACATCTATTTTTGAGCGGTATAAAATCAGGAGGTCGGAATTTGCATATCCTGCCAGTTCCCGGTACCTGTCAACACCACCGAAGCCGGCCTTCCTGTATGTTCCGGGAATGGAATCCATATCAAGTATGGGCCTGTAACGTATTTCATCTGAAAGCCTGAAACTGTTCAGCTCCTCAAGTGAGCGATCCAGCTCCCTGCCTGCAAGCGAAAACTGAAGTTTAAGATTTTCAACCTGTTGCTCAAGAAGTTTTTCCTTTGGCGATCCAAAAAGGCTCCGGAAGAGAAATACATATACTAGGGTCATCATAACTGATGCCATAAACCATAAAAATGTCCTCATCAGCCTCTTTTTAAAAGGCAGCCTAATCTGCTTGAACTGCAGATCGGACATATCAAGTATATACTTGCGGTTTCTAAACAAAAGCAATCCCTTTTTGAAAAATTATACACGCAATCGACAAATCTAAATCAAAAAAATTAATTTTACAAGCCAAATTTCAGGCCTATTTCTGTAAGTATGATAAATAACATTAAATCACAGGACCTTCGCCGTCTCTTCCTTGAGTTCTTTGCCTCAAAAAATCATGCAATTGTATCATCAGCACCGATGGTCGTAAAAAACGACCCCACACTGATGTTTACAAATGCAGGAATGAACCAGTTCAAGGATATTTTTCTTGGGCATCAGCAGGCCGGGCAGAAAAGGATTGCCAATTCACAGAAATGTCTCAGGGTTTCAGGCAAACACAATGATCTTGAGGAAGTCGGTCACGACACCTATCATCATACAATGTTTGAAATGCTTGGCAACTGGTCATTTGGTGATTATTTTAAAAAGGAAGCGATTGAATGGGCCTGGGAATTCCTTGTACATACACTTGGCATTCCTGAGGACCGGCTGTATGCAACAATTTTTGAAGGCAGCCCCGGTGAAAATGTTCCCCGCGATGATGAGGCTTTCTCTTACTGGTCAAAATGCTTCACAAAACCTGAGGGAAGGATAATCGAAGGTTCAAAAAAGGATAATTTCTGGGAGATGGGTGAAACAGGTCCCTGCGGACCATGCTCTGAGATTCATGTCGACATAAGGGATGATGAAGAACGGAGGAAAATACCCGGAAAAGAGCTTGTCAACAAAGGACATCCACATGTAATTGAAGTGTGGAACCTCGTGTTTATTCAGTATAACAGGAAGGCTGACTCTTCACTTGAACAACTGCCTGCAAGACATGTTGACACAGGAATGGGATTTGAAAGGCTCTGCATGATAGTTCAGTGCAAAAAGTCGAATTACGACACTGACATCTTCCAGTCAGTTATAAAGGAAATCTCAGCCATAACAGGAAAAATATATGGCAGCAATCCGAAATGGGATGTTGCAATGAGAGTCATTGCAGATCACCTCAGGGCTGTCTCATTTTCAATAGCTGACGGGCAGATACCATCAAACAACAAGGCAGGTTATGTAATCAGAAGAATCCTCAGAAGGGCAGTGAGATACGGCTACAACAACCTTGAAATGGAAGAACCGTTCATTTACAGGCTTGTTGACGTGCTTTCTGATACAATGGGCAGGCATTATCCCGAACTTGTTTCCGGAAAAGAAAACATCAAAAAAATAATCCATGAGGAGGAAGCTGCTTTCCTCAAAACTCTCGGAAAAGGACTTAAACTAATTGACAGGCTGGTTGCCGACCTGCAAAATGAAAATAAAAAAGTGATGCCGGGCAAGGCAGCCTTTGAACTTTACGACACCTTCGGCTTTCCTGTTGACCTCACTCACCTCATCCTCAGGGAACACAACATGGACCTTGACACAAAGGGATTTGAGGAGGAAATGAAACACCAGAAAGAACGTTCCCGCGAAGATGCAGCTGTTGAAACTGCTGACTGGGTAACTGTCATGGAAACAGAAGGAACCATATTCACAGGTTATGACAGAACAGAGGATGATGTTCATATCACCAAATACAGAAAGGTTAAGGTAAAGGGCAAAGATACAGTTCAGGTTGTGCTTGACAGAACACCCTTCTACGGCGAATCTGGAGGTCAGGCAGGCGATACCGGATTCCTTCAGTCGGAAAAAGAACGGATAGCAGTTTATGATACCGTGAAGGAGAATAACCTTATAATACATCTGGTAAAAGCAGTACCTGCTGATGCAACACTTAAATTCAGGGCTGTTGTTGATCTCGTAAAAAGGGAGATGACCGCCAACAACCATACCGCAACACACCTGCTTCACCAGGCCCTCAGAAAGGTTCTTGGAACTCATGTTGAACAGAAGGGATCACTTGTCACCTCTGAAAGGCTGCGTTTTGACTTCAGCCATTTCAGTAAACCTTCTGGGGAAGAGCTGCAAAGGGTTGAGGATCTTGTAAACAGCCTGATCCGTGAAAATAATTCAAGACAGGTTGCTGACGGCATTCCGATGGAAGAAGCCAGGGCAAAAGGCGCCATGGCCCTTTTTGGTGAGAAATACGGCGATAAGGTAAGGGTTGTTGAATTCGGCGATTCAGTGGAACTGTGCGGAGGCACTCACGTGGAAGCAACAGGAAGGATCGGCTTTTTCAAGATAGTTTCAGAGAGCGCTGTAGCTGCCGGAATACGTAGAATTGAAGCGGTTACTGCACAAAAAGCACTTGAATATGTAAATGAAAAGCTTTCAGTAGTTGATGATATTGCCGGACTTGTTAAAAGCACTGGAAACGTGAAGGATAGTATTGAAAAGCTGATTGCAGAGAATGCTGCCCTCAGGAAAACTATTGAAAAATTTGAAGCGAAAGCTGCCGGTGAAATAATAAAAGAACTCACAGAGAAGGCTGTCAAAGTAAACAATATCAGTTTTATTTCAGGAAGAATTGATGTTGATTCAGCTGATACTCTCAAGAATATTGCCTTCAGCTTCAGAAAGAACTCTGAAAACACGGTTGTTGTAATAGGCTCCGAATCTGCAGGGAAGGCAAACCTGGCCGTAATGGTCAGCGATAACCTTGTGAAGGACAGGAATTTAAATGCCGCATCAATAATCAGGGAGATTTCATCGGAAATCAACGGAGGCGGAGGCGGACAGCCCTTCCTTGCTACAGCGGGAGGGAAAAACCCTGCAGGTATACAAAAGGCTATTGAAAAGGCTTATGCCATTGTAAATAAATCATAAAAGCTTTTTTAATCCGTTCTTTTTGTATGCATGACTCATGCTGTTTGGAAATGACTAAGTTTATTTTGTATTTTCGGTACTTTAAGAAAAAAATGAGCAGACAGCTGAGTGTAATACTTGTCCTTATATTCGCCGTTTTATTACCGGGTC
The DNA here is from genome assembly GCA_022703405.1 of Bacteroidota bacterium. GTDB lineage: Bacteria > Bacteroidota > Bacteroidia > Bacteroidales > VadinHA17 > LD21. Next base: position 12,814 of record JAKLDT010000008.1, read on the forward strand.
TTAATTCCTGTGTCGATATTTCATGCACTGACGAAACTACAGCTTTTGTTAAAACAGGCCTTTACAGTTATAGTTCGGGCGCTAAGACAGTACCCGACAGCCTTACCCTTTATGGTGAAGGCATGGCTGTAAAGGTTTATGACAAGGCAACAATAACCCAGCCGGCTCTGATACCCCTGAAAGATTCGGCTGATTATGCAAAATTCATAATAAAAATAAACGGCATAGCCGATACAATCGAATTCATTTACTGGAGCTATCCTCACCTTATTTCAAAAGAATGCGGGTACTCAATGTTCCATACTCTGGACACTGTAATATTTACAAGGAACAATATTGACTCACTTGCCAGGGTTAACCCAAATGTCACAACACAGAATGTCGAGAACCTTCAGATATATTATTAGCATCACACTGCTCCTCAGCAGCTTATGGCAACACGCCGGGGCCCAGGATACAATCATGTTTCCAATGAAGGTACGGCTGGGTTTTGAGCTGCTTGGTTCATCGAAATACTTCTACGAAAAGGAAAGGACAAATCTTGAGTTTACTGTCAGCGCGGACCTTAATGAAAGGGTTTCGGCTGTTCTTTCCCTGGGAAAAACAGATCACAGCTACAAGAGATACAGGGACACAAGCTTCCTTCTGTACAATTATACAACTAACGGAACTTATTACAAGGCCGGACTTGATTTCAATCTACTGAAAGCCGACAAGTCGCAGGGTAAATATTTTGTCGGCATGGGAATAAGATATGGCATTAGCCACTTTAACTATGAAATACCGGAAATAACAACCGAAAACTACTGGGGGAAAACTGTAACGAAGGTACCTCTTACTGATGAATGGGCTCATTACATTGAGTTTACTCCCGGCGTCAGGGCTGAATTCATAAAGAATATAAGTATGGGCTGGACTGTCAGCCTCAGGAAGATGATAGATCCGGGAACAGGCAGACACCAGAAACCTGTTTATCTGCCTGGTTTTGGCAATGGCTCAAAATCGTTCAGCCCGGGTGTTAATTACTATATTATCTGGAGCATTCCGTTCAGGACCAAACGTGTTATCATTCAGCCCGAGCCTGAGGAAGAAGAAGAGGATATGAATAATCCCAATCAGAATTCCGACATGAACAATAATGGCGGATTCAGACAGCAGAGCGGAGCTTCAAGGTTCTGATAATCAGATATCAGCTGACTTTTTTCTGCTGAAAATAAACAGACCGGTAAATGTGATCAGACCATTCACCAACAGCAGCTCAAATCCGAATTTATATCCGTTGAAAAGAACCTCTGAATAAGTGCTCAGGATATAGCAGGCTACTGGTGAAAATACAGCTATATAAGGTGTGAGCTTATCCCGGACAACACGTTTTGTAAACAGGCCGAAGGAATATAAGCCGAGAAGAGGTCCATAGGTATAACCTGCTATAGTGAACAGCTTGTCAATCACAGCCTTGTCATCGAGCATACCGAATATCAGTACGGCGATAAAAAATACAAATGCAATTGACAGGTGCACTATATAACGTATTCTTGTTTTAGCCTTCTCACTCAGGCCTTTCTTCTCATCGAGGCCAAGGAAGTCAATGCTGATAGATGTTGTAAGCGATGTAAGTGCTCCATCTGCACTGGGAAAGGCGGCAGAAATGAGTCCGATGAAGAAAACAAGACCTGCAACAGGCCCCAGGTGCCTTACTGCTACTGTGGGAAACAATTCGTCGCTTGATGCCACACTTATGCCTCTTGCCTGAACATAGATAAGAAGAATTGCACCGAGGAACAGGAACAGAAGGTTTACAAAAACAAGTATCCCGCTGAAGGTGAATATGTTCTTCTGAGCATCCTTCAGGTTTCTGCAGCTCAGATTCTTTTGCATCATCTCCTGGTCAAGCCCGGTCATTGTAATAGTAATAAACATCCCACTGAAGAACTGTTTAAGGAAAAACCTCTCATTTGTCCAGTCGGTAATGAACATCCGGGAAGCTCCGCTTTCCTTTACCTGAACAAAGAGATCAGATATTGATATGTTTAAATCCTTGCTTATATAAACTACTGAAAGTATTACGGCAAGCAGCATGAAAGTGGTCTGAAGCGTATCAGTCCAGATTATTGTCCGGATGCCACCCTTCATAGTATAAAGTATTATGAGCAGAATGAAAATAAGCACATTGATCCAGAAGGGAACATTCCATTCATCAAAAACAAAAATCTGCAGTACGCTGATAACCAGATACATCCTCAGAGAAGCTCCAAGAGTACGTGAGATTATGAAGAAACCTGCTCCGGTTTTATATGACCAGAATCCGAACCGCTGGTTGAGATAAGAATATATTGAGGTCAGCTTCAGCCTGTAATACAAGGGCATAAGCACAGTGGCAATTACAAAATATCCGAAGAGGTATCCGAATACAACAACCATGTAGCTGAACTGCGTGTCCTTCACCCAGCCCGGCAAGGACATGAAAGTGACTCCCGACAGTGAAGCCCCGATCATTCCATAAGCAACAACGAACCAGGGCGATACCTTGTTACCAATAAAAAAGGACTGGCTATCGGCTTTTCTTGCCGTGATCCAGGTAACTGCAAACAATAATACTGTGTATGCAATAAAAATTGAAAGTATTAATAGTGGAGTCATTTTATTTTGATTTGCCTGCAAGATTGTAAAAAAAAGTGTATGGAAAAAGAACTGTTTTGCATACAGGTGTAAATTTGAGCTAATTTTGTATCCAAATATTTGGAATATGGCCTACACAGAGTTTCCTTCAAGGCTTCTTGAAAATGCAGTTAATGAATTTGCTTCACTTCCCGGTGTTGGGCGTAAGACTGCATTCAGGCTTGTAATGAACCTGCTCCGGAGAGATGCAGGGGAAGTAAAAAGATTCGGTGAAAGCATTCTGAAGCTGCACGAAGAGATACACTACTGCCGTTCGTGTCATAATATTTCCGATACGGAATTGTGCTCTGTATGTGCAGATGAGAAAAGAGACAGGTCTCTGATCTGTGTTGTTGAAAACATCCAGGATGTCATGGCAATTGAAAACACGAGACAATTCAGGGGACTGTACCATGTTCTTGGAGGCATAATTTCTCCCGTTGATGGCATAGGCCCATCTGACCTCAAAATCGACAGTCTCGAGGAAAAAATTAAGGCTGGAGGCATTGGCGAAGTGATTTTTGCACTCAGCACAACAATGGAAGGCGATACAACCAATTTCTATCTTTATAAAAGGCTCAGCAAATACGATATAATCCTTACAACCCTTGCAAGAGGTGTTGCAATTGGTGACGAACTTGAATACACTGATGAGATTACACTTGGAAGAGCCATAAACAACAGGAATCCGTACCATCAGTAACCAATCAGCAAGATTCTCACAGACTCCTGTGCCATCAGATTGTTAAATACATCTTTAAACAAAACAGCTGATCTGTTGTTGTAAGGGTACAGGTATCTGTATTTTTAGTTACAATTCAAAAAGATCGGAAATGGCTAGGATGAATGTTGTTTTGCCGGCTATGGGAGAAGGGATAATTGAGGCGACTGTTAATAAATGGCTCGTAAAGGAAGGTTCTGCTGTTAAGGAGGATGATCCTATAGTGGAAGTTGCCACCGACAAGGTTGACTCGGAAGTGCCATCACCCGCATCAGGAACAATTGTCAGAATAATTGCAGTCGAAGGAACAGTTGCAAAAGTTGGAGATATAATTGCTGTAATTGAGAATAATGACACTCCGTCCGATGATGATTTGGTTAAAATTGACAGGGAAGTAAACAGGGTCAGGGAAACAGTTGAGGAAACAAGAAAAGAGAAAAATGAAACGACTTCTGTTTCAAGGCTTATGAAAAGCCGGACTCCATCAGGCAAATTCATATCTCCTCTCGTCAGGAGCATTGCTGCCGCCGAGGGAATAAGCTACACAGATCTAGACCTGATCAGCGGAACCGGTATGGATGGCAGAATAACAAAAGATGATATCCTGAAGCTGCTTGCCGAAAGGAAAAAACCGGAAAAAACAGCAGAAATAAAAACACTTCCTGAAGAAAAACAGGAGAAAAGGCATATTCAGTCAGCTGGCAGCGGAGATGAAATAATCCCGATGGACAGGGTAAGGAAACTCATTGCTGATCACATGCTTATGTCGAAACGCACCTCACCTCACGTTACCTCCTTCATCGATGTTGATGTAACAAGGCTTGTAAACTGGAGAAATTCAATCAAGGACAAGTTCCTTGCTGCTGAAGGTCAGAAACTTACGCTTACACCAATTTTCATTGATGCTGCAGCAAGAGCCCTGTATGAATTTCCGATGATAAACATCTCTGTTGACGGGGACAACATAATCAGGAAAAAGAACATCAACATAGGCATGGCAACTGCATTGCCTGACGGAAATCTGATTGTTCCAGTAATAAAAAATGCAAACGAGAAGAACCTTACAGGCCTTGCAAGGGCTGTAAATGACCTTGCCGAAAGAGCCAGGACAAACAGGCTTAAACCAGAGGATATTACAGGAGGTACATTCACAATAACAAATTACGGCACCTACAATAATTTAGCCGGAACTCCAATAATTAACCAGCCCCAGGCAGCAATTCTCGGTACCGGGGTGATAAGGAAAACACCGGCAGTTGTTGAAACACCTGAAGGAGACATGATAGCAATAAGGCAGATAGTAATCCTTTCGCTCAGTTACGACCACAGGGTTATTGACGGGGCACTGGCAGGAAAGTTCCTTTCAGGTATAAAGGATATTCTTGAAAACTACTCTCCCGGCATAGCACTCTGAATTGACCTGAAGCTTCAGGCTGTCTGATCTGTTCATCATTTGTCAGGCGTGATTCATGTAAAATAGCAGTTATTTGGTAAAAGGAATTCACCTTAAATTCTTCTATTTGGTAAAATTCTGTTATATTAGTAGTTTTAACTGGAAATTTAGACCGATTTCCAGTGTTTTATATTTTAAGGGGGTTGCTTTCACGCTGTAGCAAATAATGAATTAAAAACAGGTCATTTTGAAATCTTCTATGAAAAGAATTCTTCTGCTCACGCTGACGCTTTTTGTCTTTGGTTTTTCTAAAACCTATTCTCAGGCAAGAATCGAAAACAGGAATAATTTTTACGAAGCAGAGAGCTGGATTCTCTTTGAATCATACAAAGACGCTCTTCCCATATATACACAACTGCTAAAAAGCTATCCGACTAATAACAACTTTAAATACAGGATAGGTCAGTGTTATCTTAATATTTCAGGTGAAAAGGATAAGGCAATAAGTTTTCTTGAAGATGCAGTTAAAAACATCAATCCGGAATACAAGGAGGGTAATTTCAAGGAAAAGGGAGCTCCCTTTGACGCCCTGTACTACCTTGCAAATGCCTACAGGATAAATAACCAGCTCGACAAGGCGCTCGAAACCTATGAAAAGTTCAAGAAGAATCTGGATTCAAAAGTATATGACACCGCAGTTGTTGAACTGCAGATTCAGTCGTGCCTGAATGCAAAAGAACTGATGAGCAGGCCGCTCTATGTTAAGATGGAGAATCTTGGTGAGCTTATAAATGAGTCAAATGCAGAATTCAATCCTGTTGTATCTGACAATAATGATGTGCTTGTCTATTCTAAAAGTGAAGCCTTCTACGATGCTATACTTTACTCTACAAAACAGGATGGAAAATGGTCAGGTCCGTTGAACATGAACGAGATACTTCAGGTTGACCGGGACTATTTTCCCACCTCAATTTCAAAGGACGGAAATACATTATACCTGTACAGTTCTCTTGATTATGATGGAAGAATATATACTTCCACATTTGCAAATGGCAGATGGAATCCTATTGTAAAGCTCAACGACAATATAAACACAAAATTCTGGGAGTCGCATGCTACGGTCTCTCATGATGACAGGAAGCTTTATTTCACAAGCAACAGGAAAGGATCTATCGGAGGCCTCGATATCTACGTTTCAAAAAGGGACACCTCAGGAGACTGGGGGATACCTCTCAACCTGGGCCCAGTAATAAACACAATCTACAACGAGGAATCTCCCTTCCTTAGCAAGGATGACAAGACCCTGTTCTTCAGCTCAAGAGGTCACTTCAACATGGGAGGATATGACGTATTCTATTCAACAGCACTCGATAACGGCGAATGGTCAGTGCCTCTGAACATGGGTTACCCGATCAACAGTACTGATGATGATGTGTTCTTCAAACCTTCCGGAGAGGGTTATGAAGCATATTATGCAGTCGACAGGCCCCAGGGATTTGGCAAGGAAGATATTTACCATGTTGAGATCTTCTCCGATCAGCATCCCAGGAAATATACAGTAAAAGGGTATGCAAGGATCGCTGATCTACTTTCCAACTACAGAGACAGCGTGAGGATCAGCGCAATAAAGGTAAGTGATCCCAACCAGGTTGTTGTTGTCTATTCCAATCCGGCAACAGGAGAATATGAATTTCAGCTTCCCCAGGGCAATTACAAAGTTACCTTCGAAGGTGAGGGTGCAAGGAGAATAGAAAGAGACCTGAACCTTCCTGTTGACCTTGAAAATGACAGTATAACAATTGATAATACTGTCCTTCCAAGAACAGATTTCACTGCTGACCTAAGGGTAGAAAGCAGCTCAACAGTTACAGTTGCAAAGGGTAACTCAGTGACAATACCCCTGAAAGTTGAGCCCGGCTCCCTTCTGAAAATTGAGCACTGGGTAGGCGATTCACTTATATCAACGGAAAACTATGTTGTTAATGATTCTGTATTTTACTATAATGTAGTTCCCCGCGAAGGAAATAACAGGATAGTGTTCACGCTGACAGATAAATTCAATAACGTCACCTCTTCTGACATTTTTATTACAAGAGAGAAAGATTATGTCAGACAGCCTGTTGTTCAGCGACCAGAGTACACTCATATAATTTCGGGCAAACAGGTCAAGGCTCTTAAATCGTTTCTTGCCAGGAATGCTGATGGTGAGCTGGCTGAACTGATCAATAACACAAAAACCGACAAGCTGCAGTTCGGCAAGACAGACGACCTTATAGCCTATCTGAAGGAAGAAGCCATTAAGAAGGGGATCAATCCTGAAGAAGTAGATAAGCTTGCACTGGAGGTAGCCCTCAATGAGAATATACTTACCCAGGCCGCTGTTGACCTTATGGCAGAATATGCAACAGGCGAGCTGAAAACAATACTCGAAGGCATCGACATAAATGAGCTCGGTCTGAAATCATGGACTGACCTTGAGAAATACATTGAAACAAAAAGTGAAGGACGGTTAAAGGCTGAAGACCTGAACAAACTTGCAAATCAGATCTTGTCAGGCACCGATCCAGCCATTGAGGCTATCAGAAATAAAATTCTTGCGTACAGCGATTCTTCAAAAGACAGCACAATTATAAGAGAAGCTGTAAAAGCAGTTGATCTTCAGAATATTAGATTAAGAGAAAAGTGGATAAGTGCATTCCGTGATGAGATTATAAAACGAGGCCTTTCTGTTAACAGGTTTGCAGAAATAATGCTCTCAATCACAGCATTACCTGACATGAGTGCCGAAGAATACCTGCAGCAGCTTATTCAAAACGCTGAAGAACCCCTGCTGTCATTCCTGAAATCAATTGACCTTGATAAGGAAAATATAAAAACTCCAAGAGACCTTCTGTTGTTCCTTCTTGCAGACAAAAACAAGGGCAAATACTCTGAAGAAGCCCTTTACAAGGCAATTGCCAGTCTTACAGCAGAAAAGGATCTTACTGCTGAAACGATAAGGGCAAATCAGGAAGAATTCAGGGAGAAAGGAAAGCTCTGGATAATCTGGCTGTTCTTAGGTGCAGGAATACTTTTCTTCTTACTTTACAGAACAGTGAAAAAGAAGAAAAAAACTGAATAAATAAATCTTTTACCATAAAGAGTCCTGCAGGTATTGGATTAGATACAGTTTTTAGATAATTTTGCTTATCTAAAACATTGACGATGATCAGAAAAACTGTATTCTTCCTGTTTACATTTATTATTCCGACTTACGTTCATGCACAGGATAACAGGCAACTCCAGAATACTTTCATGGAGGCCGAATACTTCTTCATGAATGAAGAATATTCCGAAGCGCTCAATCTATACTTACAGATTTATCAGGAGCGCAGCAACAATGCAAATATTGCTTTTCAGATAGGCGTATGTTACCTGAATATCCCCGGGAAGAAAGACCTTGCTGTGAAATATCTGGAGGCTGCAGCTGAAAACATGTCTGCACGCAGAAAAGAAGGCACTGTAACCCAGACTGCCGCCCCCTATGATGCCCTGTACGAACTTGCGAGGGCATACAGGATCAATTATAACTTCGACAAAGCCAGGGAAGTGTTTTCCAGATACAGGGAAACACTATTGCCTGATGACAAGGAAAACCTGGAGTTCATTGATCATGAAATTCATGTGTGCGAAACAGCAAAAGCCCTGATGAACACTCCGATAAGCTTCACATCAGAAAATGCGGGTGAACTATTCAATGATGAAAAAAACAATTACAATCCGCTTATCTCAGCTGACGGGAAAACTTTTGCATATATGACTTCGCTGAAATTCTACAATGCAATAATGATATCCCGTTTTCAGAACAATAAATGGTCAGGCCCTGTTAATATCTATCCTGATCTTCAGACTGACGGAGACATAAATATTTCATCATTGTCAAAAGACGGCAATACAATCTATATGTCAAGGGATGATAATTCAAACAGCGATATATTTTCCTCAAATTTCACTGGAATCACATGGTCTGCAGCTGCTAAACTCAATAAAAACATAAACACAAAATACTGGGAATCGCATGCGGCCATTTCGGAAGATGGCAACATGCTTGTATTTGCGTCTGACAGACCCGGAGGTTTCGGAGGCCTCGACCTTTATATATCAGGCAAGGTAAACGGAGAATGGGGACCTGCTGTTAACCTGGGCCCCACAATCAATTCAAGCCTTAATGAAGACAGACCCTTTTTCGGCAATCATGATAAATTATTGATTTTCAGTTCACAGGGGCATAACAACATGGGAGGATATGATCTCTTCAGTTCAGTCAGGCTCTCCGGCGGATCGTGGGATAAAGCTGTAAATATGGGCTATCCTCTCAATACGCCTGATGATGATTTCTGGTTCATGCCGGTAAATGATGGCAATACCGGTTATATTTTCGGGGAAAAAGAAGGAAAAGGCTTTGGAAAAAATGACATTTATAATATAAAGCTGAAGTAAAATTGATTTATCCGCATCGTTAATAGATTGAAAAAAAAGACTATATTTGTTCTGATGGGGTACAAAATGGATAAATATTCAGGCCTGCTGCAGATGATTCTGTTCATTCTGTTCATTCCGCTCTTTCCTGAAATGCTTAACGCGCAATCTTCTTCAGAGACAAAGAATATATTTGCACAGGCAGAATCATATTACCTCTACGAAGAATACGAACTTGCAAATCAGTTGTACCTTCTTCTTGAAACCCCTGACAACCTGAATATTAAATACAAAATAGGTGTTTGCTATCTGAATATCCCGGGTGAAAAAGCAAATGCAATTTCCTATCTCGAAGAAGCTGTAAAAGGCGCTACTTATGATTCCAGGACAACCACTATCAAGGAAAAGAAAGCTCCACTTGATGCATATTTTTATCTTGGGAAAGCATACATGGTGAATGATGATCTTGAAAAAGGCATGAACACCCTCCTCACCTTTCAGAAGCTGGCCAGTGAAACAAAATCAAAGGGAGGAATGCAGAACCAGGAATTCATAGAGCAGCAGATACATGCCTGCCAGCTTGCGCTTAAGCTTAAAGAAACACCTGTTGTGTTTACAAAAACACCTCTTGGCGAAGCATTCAGTACCGGTTCAATAAATGAGAATCCTGCTGTCAGTTTCGACGGCAACACAATTGCTTTTACTGAAAGACGCGGTGTCTTAAATGTTATTTATTACTCTAAAAAAGAAAGAGGTAAATGGCAAATACCTGTTGAAATCACAAATGAGATAAATGCTGGTGAAGACTGTTCCACCTGTGCCCTCAACAGCGACGGGACTGAATTATTTCTTTATAAAACAGACAATTACGACGGAGCAATTTATTCCTCAACTTATAAGGATGGTTACTGGTCGCCAGTCAGAAAGCTAAACAGGAACATTAACACAAAATTCTATGAGTCGCATGCGTCAGTATCGGCTGATGGAAAGAAACTGTACTTTACAAGCAACAGGGAAGGCGGTCAGGGAAACCTTGATATTTATGTTTCTGAAAAAGACGGCGCTGGTGACTGGGGTCCTGCTGTAAACCTAGGTCCCGCAGTAAATACCGCCTATAATGAAGACACCCCTTTCGTCACCGCTGACGGAACCCAGCTCTATTTTTCATCTGAAGGCCACGCATCAATTGGCGGATATGATAATTTCAAAAGTGCATTTATCAATTCAGCCTGGCAGAATCCTGAAAATCTCGGTTATCCTCTGAACAGCAGTGATGACGACAAGTTTTATCTCCCAATGAATAACGGGAGCACTGCTTACTACTCAATGACAACCGATTACAAGGAAAAAGACCTCATGTATCTCGAACTGGGCAAATCGGAAATAACACAAACATTCCAGATCAACGGAAGATACAGCCTCAGTGACACAGTTGTGCCCTTCGACAAGAATTACTTTATTCATCTTATAAACAGTACAACAGGCGACACTGTTGACGTTGGCTACCCGAACAAGTATTCAGGCCTTTACAATTTCATTGTTGCGCCAGGTAAATACACATTAGTTTATGCCAGCTCATATTACTTCACCCATACTATTGATACTGTAATCCTTGAAAATCATCCTCAATCAGAAATAAAAATAGACGTTGTTCTGCAACCCGACCCAACAAGGCCGATTCCATTCCTTGCACCTGAACCTGTCCCCTCCGTTGACACAACACAGTACGAGAAAATTAATCTTGCCGAGATTCCTGTAGTGGATGCAATTGACTCCAGCCTTATAGTTACTAACGTGAATGTTAGCGACGTCAGCGACAGAAATGTAAATGAAGAAGATGTACTCTACTACACAGTACAGGTAATAGCCTTGCGCAGACCTGTCGATGTAAGCTACTTCAAACGCATAGATGATCTTAAGGTGCTTTATAATGAAGATGACAGGTTCTACAGGTACACAACAGGCAAATTCAATACAAGGGAAGAAGCTTATGCCTGGAGACTGGAGCTCATAAGAAGGGGCTATCCTGATGAAATTTTCATAAAGAAAGTTTCAAAATAAGCTTAATTATAAAACACCGCATGCCGTGGCAAGAATAGCAAGCCTGATTATACTTTTTCTATTAAGCTTCAATTACCTTTCATCACAGACTATTACAAAAAAACAGCTTATCAAGGCCGTTCAGGAAGCTGATGCTTTCTTTTATTATGATCAGGATTATGAACAAGCCGCAGAACACTATAAACCTCTTGCCGATGCCTTTCCTGAAAACTCAAACCTTGCAGCCAAACTTGGGATATCTTATCTGAACATCGACGGAAAAAGGACTGAAGCCCTGAAGTACCTTAAAGCTGCAACATCAAATGTTGTAAAAAAAGATGACGCTTATACCGAGTACGGTGATGCAGCCCCTCTTGATACTTACCTGTATATTGCAATTGCCTACCAGCAGAACGACAGTCTTGAAAAAGCCCTGCAGCTTTTTAATGATGCAAAAAGAAGATTGTCGGGTTATGATATTTTCAGTCTTGAATACATAAATAATCAGATTAGCAACTGCAAATATGCCATTGAGGCTGAAAAGAGACCCTTCCGGACCATGACTGAGCTTTATGTACCCTGGCTGAAGGATTATCCGGGAGCAATGAATCCGGTAATATCTCAGAATGACTCGGTCTTTCTTTTCACACAGAAAATTAAAGGCAAAACGAAGATCTTCTGTTCCATCAGGAATGGCGAATGGAAAAAACCTTCAGACATAACTTCACAACTTGGCGGATTAGAAAGGTACTATACAAATTCTGTTACAGCCGATGGCCGTTTTCTGATAATTTATCTGGACGATGGTGACGACGGAAACCTGTATTACAGTCAGAGAAAAGGTTCAGAATGGTCAAAAATCAGATCGTTGGGTAAGGAAATCAATACGATATACTGGGAAGCACATGGCTTCATAACTCCTGACGGACAGACACTTTATTATTCCAGCAATATGCCCGGAGGAAAAGGAGAGCTTGATATCTGGAAAACAACAAGGGATAAAGATGGTAAATGGAAGAAAGCGGTAAACTGTGGAAATGGAATAAACACACCATTCAATGAAAACACTCCCTTTTTCAATACAGTAAATAACACACTGCTGTTCAGTTCTTCAGGACATACAAGCCTTGGCGGCTATGATGTTTTCAGATCTGTTTTAAAAAGCTCCTCATGGTCAAAGCCAACAGGCTTGCCTTACCCTGTAAACAGAACTCTCGATGACTCATTTATTATATTTAACAACAGCGATTCAGGGTATATTGCAAGCTATTATGACGATAATGCAGGCCAACGGAATATTTTTACAATAAAGGCTGCTGCTGCGGGTGAAAAAAGAATCGCTGCAGAAGGGACTGTAATAACTGAGGACGGCAATGCTGTTGACTATTCAAGGGCAAACATACTTCTCACTGATGCAAAATCAGGGGTCCCTGTAAGAAACTTACCTGTACAGGATCCTGCCTCATACAGACTGCATGTAAAACCAGGCGATTTTAAAATCCTGATAAGTCAGATCGATTCAAAAACCGATACATTGAGCTTAAAACCACGCGCAGAAAAAGATATTACTCTTGCACCAAAACAACAATTAGGCGATACCGGTATGTACAGCTTTATTGTAACTCCCGGCGATTATCTTCTGTATGTGAAACAACCCGGCTACAAAACTGATACAATAGCTCTTAATTTACCACCTGACCAGGCAGGAAGCATAGTCAGCCTGTCGTCAAAACTAGTACCAGAGAAGAAACTGCAACAGGATTTCCTCATGCTGAAAAATATCCTCTTCGACTTCGACAGCTTCATGCTTGATGATACTGCAAAAGCCAGCCTTGATATCCTCAGAACAATCATGCTCGATCAGCCTGAGCTGAAGATTGAAGTTACAGGATACACCGACTCAAAGGGAACCGATGAACACAACCTTAAACTTGCCGGCAAAAGGGCTGACGCTGTAATCAGCTATCTTATAAATTCCGGGATTCCGGGAAACAAGCTTGTACGCAAGGTCGCAGGAAGTACGGATTTTGCAGCGCTTAACACAAATACCGACGGATCGGATAATCCTCAGGGCAGAAAATATAACAGGAGGGCTACATTTGGAATTATCGATCCCGGAACAGGGATATCAATCACCCTTGAAGGCTATACTCCAAGACACCTCAGGCATCCTTCATCATTCAGGTACAGCATTGTGCTGGCAAAAGGAGAAAACGACCTTACTCCTGATAGTTTCAGTAACCTTGAGATGACAACATCCCTGTTCATAAATCCTGTATCGGACGGAAAGGAAAACACCTACCTTATTGGAGAATTCATTAACAAGGTTGATGCTGTGAGGTACCTGGCTTATGTAAAGGAAAAAGGCTTTAATGATGCTTATATTGTCAATCAGTATGACATAAGTAAGCCTCTTCATGTTGATGGCGAACCAACAGTTGAAAGTGAAACACCTGCAACAAAACAGTCGCAGCAGCAGAAGACTTATGTAATACAGCTTGCAGCTGCCAGACAACCAATTAAGATGAGCTATTTCAGAGAGACTGAAGGAGTCAGGGAGATCTATTCCTCCGACAGATATTACAGGTATGTCACCGGTGAATATCAATCAGTAGCAAAGGCAAAACCTGATGTAATACTGCTGAGGGAAGCCGGATTCAAGGATGCTTTTATCAGGAATATCAACACAATTCCAAAGTAAAAAATAACTGCAAGCGGCATGAAATACAAAGATATAAGGCTCAGAGCCCTTGAACCGGAAGATCTTGAACTTCTCTACAGCTGGGAAAACAACCTTTCATACTGGGTGATAAGCAATACCGTGACACCCTTCTCAAAATACACATTGAAGAGATATGTTGAGAACTCCCACAAAAGCATCTATGAGACAGGCCAGCTCAGGCTCATGATCGACCTGATAAGTGATAAAATCTCAATTGGCACAATAGATATTTTCGATTTCGACCCATATCATAAAAGGGCCGGTCTGGGGATACTGATCGCCAACGAGGAGTACAGGAGGAAAGGTTATGCATCAATGGCTCTCACCTGCCTTATTGACTATTGTTTCAAAACACTGCAGCTGCATCAGCTATATTGCAACATACTGGGAAACAATACAGAAAGTCTGGAGTTGTTCAGAAAAATAGGATTCACTGAATCGGGAATAAAAAAAGAGTGGGTCCATACTCCTGATGGCTACCTTGATGAATATATGTTCCAGCTTATAAATCCCGAAAAGAAAAATTAGCACCTTCGTCCGGCCAGCCGTGCTGCCAGAAGTCCACAGGCAGCAGCAATATCCTCACCCCTCGATTTCCTGACCGATGCCGAAATACCAGCTATTACAAGGGAATGTTTAAAGTAGTGCAGCTTTTCTGCAGATGAAGGCATAAGATTGTTATTTCCTGCAGAATGGTAAGGAAGCAGGTTTACTCTGATGCCGGTATCCTTCAGCAGAACTATCAGTTCATTCAGATGTCTTTCAGTATCATTAAGTCCTTCAATCATTATATAAGCCACAGAAAGCCTCCTCCCCTTCCTTAGTATTGCTCTTTTCATTTCAGCCAAAACATCATTGAAGGGATTTCGCTTCTCCGCCGGAATGAATTGCAGACGTTCATCAGGGAACGGGGAATGAAGGCTGAGAGTAAGGTTGCAGTCTGACTGAAGCAGGAAACTGCTGAATGCATCTTTTATTCCAACTGTTGAGACAGTTACATGCACCGGACTTAAGGCCATTCCCCATTGAGCTGTCAGCGCCTTCACGGCCCTGACGACATTTTCAAAGTTGTCAAGCGGCTCTCCCATTCCCATGAATACAACATGGGTAATAAGTTCTGAAGGGGGAATGCCAAGCACCTGGTTCAGTATCTCTGAAACCTCAAGATTACCATGAAAACCGAAGCTGCCTGACACACAGAACATGCAGCCCATCCGGCAACCGGATTGCGTTGACACGCATACCGTATGTCTTTTTCCATCAGGGATATATACAGCCTCAAACTGCCTGCCGTCATCAGTCCTGAAAAGATACTTAACTGTGTTGTCATCCGATTTATATGAATCAACGAATTCCGAATACCCGGTACAGAAATCAGACTTAAGAACTGACCTGAGCCTCTCAGGTATTTTTATAAAATCGTCGAAAGACCTGTACCGTCTTTTATATATATTCACAGCAAGCTCATGCGCATTTGCACTGCTGAAACCGTATGGTTCAAGCAGCACATATATCTCATTTTCTGACAATCCGTACAGGCTTATTTTTTCCATCTGAGCAAATCTGTGCAAAAATAAAGGTATTATCAATATCTTAGTATATTGAATAAGAAGGTGCATTTTTCCAATTGCTCACTATGAATAACAGAGGATCGATATACATCTATTATATATCCGGGACAGGTAATGCCAGATCGGCATCATACTGGATTGCAGATGAAGCAGAAAAAAATAATGTTAATACAAGGGTTCAGCAGATTGACAGGCTCATTGATATTGATCTGCCACCGGCAGGAAGTGACCACCTGCTTGGTTTTGCCTTTCCTACCCATGGCTTCAATGCAGCTCCTATAATGCTCAGATTCATAGCCGGTTTCCCACGGGGAAGGGGGAAGGAAGTCTTTTTGCTTAACACAAGAGGGGGGCTTAAACTTTCAAAGCTCTTCCTGCCGGGGCTTAGCGGTGTTGCACTTCTGCTGCCTGCTTTTATTCTGTTTCTCAAAGGCTACAGATGCATCGGATTCCGGCAGCTCGACATGCCATCGAACTGGATCTCATTACACCCTGGTCTCAGGCAGCCGGTAATAGAATCAATCTCGAACAGGTGCGAGCGCATTGTCAGAAAATTCACAAGGAAAATTTTATCAGGAAAAAATGTATACAGAGGCTTGTTCAGTCTGCCTGCTGATCTGATTATCAGCCCCATAGCACTTGCTTATTACGTTGGTGGGCGTTTCTTTCTTGCCAAGACCTTTATAGCAAACAACAAATGCAATAATTGCGGATTGTGCATAAAGGAATGCCCTACAGCTTCAATAATTGAAATTAGCAAACGACCTTACTGGAAGCTTAGCTGTGAAAGCTGCATGAGATGCATTAACAATTGCCCGCAGAGAGCAATAGAATCTGCACATGGATTAGCTATCGTATTCTGGCTTGCCTTCTCTTCATTCAATGCTTTGATACTCAGTCTTATTGTTAATTATTTCACAATAGAATCGTCATCAACTCTGTGGTGGCTGGCATCAAACATTCTGAGCATTGCAGGTATGGTGGCAATCAGTGCGGCCCTTTACAGGTTATTTCACTACGCAATGGCAGCCAGGCCTGTAAAATACCTTGTAAGGTTTACCTCACTTACAACCCTGCCCTTCTGGAGAAGGTATAAAAGACTCAAAAACAATAAGACAACTACCTGACAAGACCCCTGTTTTTCAGAAGAGGCTCAATCTGTGGTTCACGTCCGCGGAAATTAACAAACATCTGCATTGCATCCATTGTACCATTCTTTTCAAGGATGTTCTTCCTGTATGATTCTGCAGTTGCCTGATCAAAAATACCTTTCTCTGAAAAAGCATCATAAGCATCATTATCAAGCACTGCTGCCCATGTATAGCTGTAATAACCAGCATCGTATTCACCGGTAATATGTGTGAAATATGTGCTTCTGTATCTTGAAACGATCTGAGGGAGGAGACCTGTTTTATCAAAATATTCCTTTTCAAATTTCTGAAGCTCTATCCTGGCAGGAGCGTCAAGAGTATGAAGAGCCATATCAAGAAGTGAAGCTGCAAGTACTTCTACGTTATCAAAGCCCTGGTTAAAATAACCGCTGTTCCTTATCTTCTGAACAAGATTAGCAGGAATAGCCTCATTTGTCTGCCAGTGTTTTGCATACATATTGAGAACAAGAGGTTCAAGAGCCCAGTGTTCCATCAGCTGTGAAGGCAGTTCCACAAAGTCCCAGGCAATATATGTATTCATATAGGTACTTTTGTTGAACAGTGCGTCAAGTGCATGTCCCATTTCGTGATAGAGTGTCAGTGCTTCATCGAGGCTAAGCAGGGCCGGCTGGTTCCCGGCGGGAGCTGTAAAATTGAAGACTGTTGTAACCACAGGAGTAACAGGCTTGCCGTCAGCCAGATGATAACTGCGATATGTGCCGCACCATGCACCCTGTTGTTTGCTCTCCCTTGGGTAAAAGTCCATGTAAAGCACTCCAAGATGAGTTTCGTCGGCGTCCTTAACTTCAAATGCCTGAGCATCGGGATGCGGAAGAGGAATATTGTTTATGGCAGTAAATGTGATTCCGAATAATTTCCCTGCAACAGTGAAGAAGCCATCTCTCACATTGTCAAGTTCGAAATAAGGCCTGAGCTCATTATCATCAAGGTCATACTTTTCCTTTCTCAGCTTCTCGGCATAATACCACCAGTCGGAAGGTTCGAGTTTGAAATTACCTTTCTCCCTGTCAATAATCTTCTGCATTTCGGCAACCTCACCCTTTGCAACCGGAATAGCTTTTTCCCACAGGCCATTCAGAAGGCTCAGGACATTTTCCGGATTCTTTGCCATCCTTGGTTCAAGAATAACATTTGCATGTGTCTTATATCCAAGCAGTTTAGCTCGTTCTGCTCTCAGACTTACTATTTCCTCAAGTATCCTGTTATTGTCATTTTCATTACCGTTATTTCCACGGTTTGTATAAGCATGAAATATTTCCCTGCGCAGTTCCCTGTCAGGGGAGTATGTCATGAACGGAAAGATGCTTGGTCGTTGTGTTGTAAATGCGTATTTATCTTCCTTTCCGGCCTCTTTTGCAGCATTTTCTGCAGCAGCCACAACACTCTCGGGAAGTCCTGTAAGATCTTTCTTGTCTAACAGAAGCATGTAATTATTTGTCTCTGCCAGAACATTCTGACTGAACTTAACAGTCAGAACAGATAATCTCTGATTCAGTGATTTAAGTGAATCCTGATCAGCGCCGTTTAGGTTTGCACCATTCCTTACAAATTTTTTGTAAAGGTTTTCGAGATTGAATTTCTGTTCTGCCGTGAGGTTATACTGCGACTGGTTTTCATAAACAGCTTTTATCCTTTGGAACAAGCCGGCATTCATCAGTATCTCATCCATGAATCCGGCAAATTTCGGAGAAATCTCAATCTGAAGATTCTGAAGTGAATCATTTGTGTTGGCAGAAGTCTGGGCAAAAAATACGTTCATCACTTTCGACAGCAGCTCCCCCGCCCTGTCATATTTAGCAACTGTATTTTCAAATGTAGGTTCTTCCTTGCTATTAACGATACCCTCTATATCCTTCCTTGCTTCAGCAATTCCCTGCTCAAATGCAGGCATATAATGTTTAGCCATTATCTTCTCAAAGGGAGGAACATTGAAAGGCGTATTGAATTCCGAAAAGAAAGGATTTGACAGATCCTTTTCAGAAACTGTTTTACAGCCGGAAAAACAAAATGCAAGCATTGCAAAAACTATCAGCAGATTCACTACATTCTTCATCTGAGTAAAATTTAACAGGTTAGGATTCTGCAAATAAAGCTTTTTAAATCATTGTATCAAAGAACCTCTGTCAGTTTTGACTGAAATATTTGCAGCATCCGCATTCCTGCGATATGTAAAAAGAATAAATTGTATGCGATAACAAATATTTGCTACTTTTGTCAGCCGGTTGTTTGAGCGAGTCTTTGCAAGAAGATGACGGACCAAAATACATCAGACACACAGACAATCAGACAATAAAAAGGGAGAGATGGCAGAGTGGTCGAATGCGGCGGTCTCGAAAACCGTTGTTCGCCTATCGGCGGACCGGGGGTTCGAATCCCCCTCTCTCCGCAAGGCAAATGCAAACCATCCGCCAACAGGCGGATGGTTTTGTTTTCTGCAGGGCCGAAACAGGCTCGCCTGGTGAAGGCCATGCAGAAAACAAAACCCCTGTAAAGCGATGAGCTTTACAGGGGTTTGCATTTGCCTTGCAGGGATCTCCCCCATGGGAACGCGAGCGAAGCGAGCAATCCCCTGTACAAACCAACTCACCCCAACCCTAAAAACCGCCTCACCCCAACCCCTCTCCCGGGGGGAGAGGGGCTAAGATGCTGTGTGTGAAAATATTATTGTGAATAATTTATATGATTATATAAGCCTCAGATTTACCTGTAAGAATATGGAAAGCCAGTAATCCCTGCATACTTACCGCCTCCCCCCTGTCCCCTCTCTCTGGGGAGAAGGGCTATGCATCTTCCTTATTTTGAATTTCTTCCAGCTTTCTTCAACTCGCTGAACATTATAGATTCATTGCCCGGAGAATAACCTTCATGACTGAATACAATTTTCCCGTTAGCGAATTTCCTCACCGTCAATAGCCTTAAGCGTAATGGAAGGGAGCCTTTCCTGTGCAGCAAGCTGCAAATGCAGCATAAGAAGAATGACCAGGGTCCCGTATATTCTATTCATGAAACATTGAGATATCCTATCCTTTTTTCCCATTCCTGACCGTGCTTATTCTGACAGCACCTGAAAAGACTACAAGACAAGCAGCAAGGATAAGCAAAAGCATGGTGCCAGAGATGCCTGAAGCAGATCCTGATTTTACAACAGCCTCATTTAGTGTGTATTCCGGAACAATATTTTTTATAAAATAGGCTTGCAGAAAAGTTATAATGCTTAAGATGGCAAGCATTATGAAGCTGTGTTTGATTGTAAACCTCAGCAGGTCGGCTTCCTTACCTACAAGTCCTACTGAAGCAGCTCCTACAGCAATCGACTGAGGTGAAACCATCTTTCCTGTTACTCCTCCGGTGGCATTTGCACTTACAGTGATGAGAGGATCAACACCTATTGCGTTGGCTGTTGTATGCTGGAGCTTACAGAACAAGGCATTTGATGATGTGTCCGATCCGGTAAGGAAAACCCCCAGCCATCCAAGCAGGGGTGCAAACAGAGGGAATAGAAATCCAGTTGCTGCCAGCGCAAGGGCGATAGTTGTCGACATGCCCGAATAGTTTGAAATAAAAGCAAATGCAAGCACTGAGATTATTGTTATTACAGGATACTTTATCTGCTTTAATGTTGTGAGCAATACGCTGAATCCTTCCTTAAGGCTGAGTCCTGTTACTGGCATTGAAATGAACGCTGATAACAGTACAGCGCTACCAGGACTTGTAAGGAGATTAAGATCAAATTGCTTTATTGCCAACGGTGTACCATCCTGATTAAGAATTGATCCGCTAAGCCCGGGAATGTTGAATTTTAAATTAATCAGTGAATTAAGAGTGTCCTTCACCGGCTGCAGCCCCCAGGTAATAATAACAAGTGTCATTATTACAAACGGAGACCAGGCTTTCACCACCTCAGAAATTCCGTAGGATTTAACTGCAGTGGCAGAATTCACCGGTTCATCACTGAAACGCCATACTTTTGAGGGTTTCCAGAATTTTAGCAGTGCTGTAAGACAAACTATTGATACTATTCCGGCAATTACATCAGGCAGCATCGGGTTCATGTAATTTGATGTGTACCACTGAACAACTGCAAAAGATACTCCAGAAACAAGGATTGCCGGAAGCACCTCCAGTGACCTTCTGAAACCCGACATAAGTATTACCAGGTAGAAAGGTACAAACAGTGATAATAAAGGTAATGTTCTGCCCACCATCTTTGAGATGGCCATTTCAGGCAGACCTGACACCTGTGATGCAATTATAATGGGAGTTCCCACAGCTCCGAAAGCAACCGGGGCGGTATTGGCAATAAGGCAAAGGCCTGCAGCATAAAGCGGATTAAAACCCAGGCCAACAAGCATGGCAGCAGAGATAGCAACCGGAGTGCCCATACCTGTGGCTCCTTCAAGAAAAGCGCCAAAGGAAAATGCAATTATCAGGGCCTGCAGCCTCCTGTCGTGGGTGATTGATGCCATTGATCCCTTGATTATTTCAAACTGGCCACTCCTTACTGTTACATTATAAAGGAACAGGGCTCCGAATAAAATCCAGCTTATTGGAAAAAGCCCATAAAGTATTCCGTGCAAAGCCGACATCGCTGCGAGCCTGACAGGCATCCCGTAAACAGCAATAGCTACAATCATTGCAGCCAGCGCGGTAAGCATGCTTGCAAGATAGCCCTTCATCCGCCTGATTATCAATGCCCAGAAAATAAAGAAAACAGGCATGGAGGCCAGCAGAGCTGAAACCAGAATACCTGAAACCGGATCAAATACCTGCACCCACTTCATAATCACTTCCAAAGTAGTATAATTCTTCCAATGTTCAACTATCAGCCTGAAGGCTTGTTAATTTTCTTTTCAACAACAAAAAGAAGAAATGCATAATCTTTAATGCAATTTCAGCGTCGTCTTCTGTTAATTATTTCACAGCTGATTATTGAAACTCATGAATTTAAATCAATGAAAAATTATTTTCACTCAACCAGCATCCGGATTGAAATAATTACTATATTTGCGCCGTATTTTTAAAAAGGAAAAATTCCGGTAGTTAAACACCGGTAGTTGCAAATAAACAAAGAATTAAAAACACAAAAAAATGAAAAACAAAGTTCTCATGGGATTAGCTGCTATCGCAATGGTTGCTGTCCTTTCAAGTTGTGGCAAAGTTCCACAGGAAAAAATTGATGCTGCTAATACTGCTATCACCGCTGCTCAGACAGCTGAAGCTGCAGTTTACGTACCTGCTGAATTCGCAGCAGTACAGGATTCAATGAAAGCTATCATGGCTGAAGTTGAAGTTCAGAACGGCAAATTATTCAAAAACTACAAAAACGTAACAGTTAAACTCGACCAGACACTTGCTGCTGCAAATCAGGTTGCTGCAAATGCTGCTACAAAGAAAGAAGAAGTAAAGAAAGAAGTTGAGACTCTCATGACAGAGATCAAAGCTGTTATCGAAGAGAATGGCAAACTCGTTAAGAAAGCTCCAAGGGGTAAAGAAGGTGCTGCAGTTCTTGAGCAGATCAAAACTGAAATGGCTACTATCGATGCTTCTGTAACTGAGGCTCAGGGCCTGTATGACAAAGGTGCATACATGGATGCTGACAACAAAGTTAAAGCTGCTAAAGAAAGAGCTGTTGCTATCAACAACGAACTTAAAGAAGCTATCGCAAAAGTAAGGAGATAATAAATCTTCTTTCTTCAACAGAATAAATCCCCGGATATCTTCCGGGGTTTTTTTTAACTATAAGCCTGCTGATGAAAATTTCCTGGAAAAGAATATTGCTGATTATACTTGCAACAATAATAATTGCCAGTACGGTAATACTCCTTATACGCTTTGCTCCTGAACCACCGGCCAGAGAGGTGGAATCAGCCAGAAAAGCCATTTCAGAAGCGGCAGGCAACAAGGCAGACACCTATTCCAGAAAACAATATAACCAGGCCAGGGTATATTATGATTCGGCTATGGTCAACTGGAAAAGGGAAAACCAGAAATTCATCTATTTCAGGAATTATGACAGGGTTTTGTCTTTTGCCAGATTATCAGAAAAGAAGGCAACAGATGCACAGCAGAATTCAGTTACAAGCTCTGCAAACCTGAAAAGTAAACTCAGTGAAAAGCTGCATTCACTTAAAGCTCTCGAAAGGGAACTTAATAAGCTTTTCGACAACTACCCTCTCACTGAGGAAACCCGGAGCCGTATATCAAAAGGCAGGATGCTTCTCGAAGAAGGCGATATAGCATTCAGGAAGGGTAATTACCTGCAGGCAAACCGCAAGGTGACAGATGCCGAGTACCTTCTAACCGAATCATTTGAGAATGCAACAGAAAACCTGAAAAACTACTTCAAATCCTATTCGCAATGGAAAAAGTGGGTTGATCTGACAATAAATGAATCGAAAAAAAATAATGATTATTCAATAATTATTGATAAATTTTCGAGGAAATGCTACGTATATTTCAGCGGCAGGAAGAAATATGAATTCGATGCAGAACTGGGCAAAAACTGGGTAGGTTATAAAAGGGTGAAAGGTGACAAGGCAACCCCTGAAGGCATGTACAGGATAACAAAAAAATTCGACAGCAGAAAAACAAAATATTATAAAGCCCTGCTGCTCAATTATCCAAACACTGAGGATACTGCCAGGTTCAGGGCAGAAATTGCCAGGGGAACGCTGCCTCCGAATGCCAAGATAGGCGGACTGATAGAAATACATGGCAACGGAGGAAAGGGCATTGACTGGACCGAGGGATGCGTGGCACTTACCGACAGGGAAATGGATCTGGTCTTTAAAATAGCCAGGGTGGGAACACCGGTGACAATAGTGGGATCACTTGCAGAACTGGATACTGTTATCAGCAAATAAAGGCTGTTCATGGAAAACAATGAATTTAAAAATGATGTTACCCTGCCACCTGAGCAAAACAGGCAGGATGATGACAACTTCACACCTGAAAATTTCCTCAGGTCAGTAAAGTCAGCCTTCGAAAAAATACGCGGTAATGAAAGACTGTTCAGGCTTCTAAAAAACATTACACTCATACTTGCTGCTGCCATCTTCATAATACTCGCTTCATGGTATTTCCTTTTTATGGCACCGGCGCTTAAAGAATTAACCGGCGTACGAAAAACTGTGATCACAAATAATGAGGAACTGAAAAAGACACCTGCATATAAAAAGCAGATCGCCCAGCTTAACAGGGACATTCAGCGCCTTTCAAGAAAATATAACAGCTACACTTCAGGTCAGTCTTACATCGTAATAAATACGACAGAAAACAGGTTCTCCCTCTATAAGAACAAGAAGCTTGTACGTGAAGGATTCTGCAGCTCAGGAAGTTATACCATGCTACAGACTGAAGGTAACAAAAAATGGATATTCAAGACACCAAAAGGTAGATACTGGATACAGGGAAAAATAACTCATCCTGTATGGAGAAGACCCGACTGGGCCTTTGTTGAAGAAGGTCTTCCAATACCTCCGAAAGAACACCCTTCAAGGTATGAATATGGTGTTCTTGGCGATTACGCTTTATCAATAGGCGATGGTTACCTGATCCACGGCACAATTTATAAACGCTTCCTGGGAATGCCGGTGACTCACGGGTGTGTCAGGCTTAATGATGAAGACCTTGAAGCGATTTACAATACGCTCAGCATAGGCTCTAAAGTATATATTTTCTGACCCCGACATCTGAATAATTATGGAAACTGAAACAACAGGTAAATTATCCGTCAGGCGCGTGGGACTGATTTCGCTTGCTGTATTAATTGCAGCTTTCTTTGTGTATTATTCAATTATGATGATGTTAAGTCCGGGTAGAAAATATGCCAGTATCCGTGACGAATTTGGAATCGACTCAACTGAGAAGAGCAGGGAAGGAAATCCTGTGTTTTCCGATTCAACTTATCTGAAACTTCTGAAGGAGAAAGCTTTTCTTCAGTCACGGCTGATAATGGCAGAAACCGATTCAATATACCTTACTTTAAACCTGGGTGACAGTACTGCAAATCTCGAAATAAGCGGGGTTGTCGTTCACAGCGTTAAATACTCAGCTATTGAAGCAAGCAAGATCTTTATAAAAGGCGACGAGAACCTTATATTGTCACTGATGGCTAATCCTTTCACAATAGCAAAGGACTGGGCAACAATAAAGAAAGAACCTGTGATGATAAAGATGGCGCCCAAGGATACCTCTGAGTATAAGCCTGATATAATGCCTGACACTTCTATCACAGAACCTGTGAATTATATTCTTGAAATGACTGACGGAACAAGGATCTATGTCTGTCAGCAGGAAATTGAAAACGGAACCGACAGAAGAAGCAGGCTGATGTTCGACCTTCAATACAGGTTACAGGATGCCTGGAGTTCAATGAAAAATATTATTGCTTTCAAAGTGCCGGAATATCATCTGTTCATTAAGATTTACCTTCCGAGAAATGATGCCAAGAACATTTACAGGGCCATTCCTAAGTACGGACAGGTGGGGCTGTACCGCTGACAGTTAATTTCTTTTTCAGCAATTCCATCACACATATTGAAAAAAGATGTAGGTTTGGTGAAGTTGTCTTACTAAATCAAATCTGAATGGGAAGGTTTACCGGAATTATCGGCATAATAGTTATTCTTTGTCTTGCATATCTGTGGTCAAATAACAGGAAGAAAATAAATTACCGGCTTGTTGTAACCGGATTACTGCTGCAGATTGGTCTCGCAATATTCATACTTAAAATACCGATCGGACAGGATATCTTTTATTTCCTTGGAAAGGCAATAAACAAGCTTCTTGACTTTTCAAAAGAAGGCGGACTATTTGTGTTTGGAGATCTCACAAAGGTTACACAAATACTTCCTGAAGGTATAGTGAGAAGCGGAGTTTTTCTTTTCATCCTGCTTCCGACAATAATCTTTGTTTGTGTTCTTGTGGCAATGGCTTATCATGTAGGACTTATGCAAAGGGTTATTGCAGTACTGGCAAGGTTTGTACACTGGGCAATGCGTGTCAGCGGAAGCGAAGCACTTTCGAATGTTGCAAGCGCCTTTGTCGGCCAGGTTGAGGCACAGATCATGATCCGCCCCTACCTCTCAGGCATGACCCGCTCGGAACTTCTCGCTTCTATGACCGGCAGCATGGCAACAATTGCAGGAGGAGTAATGGCCGTTTACATCTCAATGGGTGTGCCTGCATCTTACCTTCTTGCTGCAAGCCTTATGGCTGCACCCGGGGCACTTGTAATATCTAAAATACTTTACCCCGAAACTGAGGTATCAGAAACTAAGGGAACTATAAGTCTTGAAGTGAAAAAAGAGCATTCAAATATTATGGATGCGATATCCCACGGCGCAAGCGACGGTATGAAGATCTCTCTGAATGTAATTGCAATGCTTATCGGGGTGATAGCACTTATAGCGCTTATTGATGCACTTCTTGGCTATTTCGGTCACTTCCTGGCATGGACAGGATTGTCCCTTAATGCCATCGGTCTTGATGTTGATAATCTTCGTCTTAAAGACGTCGTTGGATCATTTTTCAGCCTCTTTGCAATAGTGATGGGTGTGCCTGTCTCTGAGTCAATGAGCGTGGGCTCCCTTATGGGCACCAAAATGGTTATCAATGAGTTCGTAGCCTATTCCGATCTTACTCCGATGATACACCAGGGAATCTTAAGCGCCAGGTCAGTTGTTATAGCTAGCTTTGCACTCTGCGGTTTTGCAAACTTCAGCTCAATAGCAATTCAGCTTGGAGGAATCGGGACACTTGTACCCAGCAGGAAGGCAGATCTTGCCAGCCTTGGTTTCAAGGCTATGATTGCAGGTACAATGGCCTCATATATTTCAGCGTCTCTTGCAGGAATATTAATGTAGGGGTTACCTGCTTCGCTCCTTATCACATTAAGATTCAATGTGATCCTGACTACATAAATAACTCACTATCAAATTGTTATATTTAGCAACTTAGCCCCTCTCCCCCCGGGAGAGGTTCCGTCCCGATAGCTATGTATTTCTTCAGAATTCATGTAACACTTTTTTTCGTTATAACCCCCCTTTCAATTTCCCCCCACGGGGGGAAACGCCTTTTTATACTTTCTCCTGTGCAAAACGGCTTTTTGTACCTTCCCCCCTGGGGGAAGGCCAGGATGGGGGTTTTAACATTAGAAAACTGTATTCAAAATTCATTTATACAGCTTGTTACCTGAATTGTGAAGTGTTACATAGCTATCGGGAGCTATCGGAATGGGGTGAGGTGGTTGTTAGAGGGGATTGCTCGCTTCGCTCGCGTTCCCTTTGGGGAGATCCCTGCAAGACAAATGCAAACCCCTGTAAAGCTCATTGCTTTACAGGGGTTTTGTTTTCTGCATGGCCTTCACCAGGCAAGCCTGTTTCGGCCCTGCAGAAAACAAAACCATCCGCCTGTTGGCGGATGGTTTGCATTTGCCTTGCGGAGAGAGGGGGATTCGAACCCCCGGTACAGTTACCCATACGGCAGTTTAGCAAACTGCTGGTTTAAGCCACTCACCCATCTCTCCAATAAAACTTAGAACTTATATTCATCGTGGCAGTTTATCCACCAACCGGCGGATGGTTTAAGCCACTCACCCATCTCTCCAATAAAACTTAGAACTTATATTCATCGTGGCAGTTTATCCGCCAACCGGCGGATGGTTTAAGCCACTCACCCATCTCTCCAATAAAACTTAGAACTTATATTCATCGTGGCAGTTTATCCACCAACCGGCGGATGGTTTAAGCCACTCACCCATCTCTCCAATAAAACTTAGAACTTATA
>JAKLDT010000080.1 GCA_022703405.1 Bacteroidota bacterium
CGTATATCTGGAAGAATACTGTCTCTGAGACATCAATGCCCTATGGTCTTGAAAATGTTTATGCTCAGGCCATTAATGCAGACTTTTGGATTAATATAGGAACTGTAAAACGTAAATCTGAGATATCACTTGTTGATAAGCGTCTCAGGGATCTCAGATGCTATATCAATGGAAATATGTACAATAATAATAAGCGTGTATCTGCAGCAGGAGGGAACGACTACTGGGAAAGTGGTGCTGTCAATCCTGACATTGTTCTGATGGATATTGCATCTGTTCTGCACCCGGAGATCTTTCCTGATTATAAACCGGTATATTATCAGAAGATAGAATAAAACAGTATGAAGTCACTTGACAACAGAGCGGAAACTAATATGATTTTCCCACGAAAGAGGCTTTTCCTGATCTTTCTGCTTCTTTTTTTACTTTTATTCATACTGTTTTCGCTTGATCTGTTCCTGGGCTCTGTTTATCTAAGTCCCGGGGAGGTAATAAAGGCACTGTTTTCTGAATCAGAAAGCTATTCACAGTTAATACTTCTTAAGTTCAGACTTCCAAAAGCACTGACGGCGCTCCTTGTGGGAGCCGGACTTTCGCTCAGTGGACTGCAGATGCAGACAGTCTTCAGAAACCCTCTTGCCGGACCTGACGTGCTGGGAATAACTTCCGGAGCCAGTCTTGGTGTGGCCTTTGTTATTCTTGGCTTTTCATTCACAATGCCTGCGCTAAGCATCAGCGGTCTGGGAAACTGGATTCTTGTTGCAGCAGCCTGGGCCGGTGCCGGATTGGTTATGATGCTAATACTTGTTCTTGCAACACGCATTAAGGATATCATGACAATTCTTATTCTTGGGATTATGCTGTCGAGCGGGATCTCAGCAATAGTTATTCTTCTGCAGTACTTCAGCAGCGAATCACTTCTGAAATCCTATGTTATCTGGACTATGGGAAGCCTGGGCAACCTTACCTCCGGACAGTTGCTTGTTCTTGCCATATCTGTTGCGGCAGGCATAGTACTTAGCCTCTTCTCTTCAAAGATGCTGAATGCCTTGCTATTGGGAGAAAGCTATGCAGGCAGCATCGGCCTGAATGTAAAATTTGCAAGGATTATTATCTTCCTTTGCACAAGCATACTTGCAGGAAGTGTTACTGCCTTTTGCGGTCCCGTTGGTTTCATAGGAATTGCTGTTCCTCATATTGCAAGAATTATGTTCAGAACATCTGACCATAAGGTGTTAATTCCGGGAACGCTGCTGATTGGTGGCAGTGTACTGCTTTTCAGCGACATAGTAGCTCAATTGCCTGGCTCTGAGAAGGTTCTCCCGCTTAATGCCGTTACTTCGCTTATTGGAATCCCGGTTGTGATATGGGTAATTATGAATAACAGAAAATACACCGGAATTTACTGATGGACAGATCACCGGATAATATATTGACAATTGATGCACTGAAAACAGGTTTCAGGTCAGGAAGGGCTTCCCGAGTGCTTCTGAATGATTTCAGTACCTCAGTCGCACAGTGTCAGCTTATTGCAGTAATCGGGAAAAACGGTTCCGGTAAAAGCACACTGCTCAGAACAATAACCGGACTTCAGGAAGCACTTTCAGGCAGGATAATACTTGATGGTTCTGATACAATAAGTTACAGTAAAATGGAGCTTGCAAGAAAGGTAAGCTACATTTCAACAGAACCTGTACGTGTGGCGAATATGAATGTTTACGAACTGGTGTCACTGGGACGATTTCCCTATACTGATTGGACAGGCCGGATAGATCAGGCAAATCACCAGGCTATTCTCTCTGCTATTGAAAAGACAGGAATGAAGGAAATGATTTCTGTCCCGGTTGGAGAATTATCTGATGGTGAACGGCAACGAGCAATGATTGCAAGGGTTATGGCTCAGGAAACAAGGCTGATGGTTATGGATGAACCTACTGCTTTCCTTGATATAGGCAGTAAATTTGAAATTACACAACTCCTTCATGATCTTGCCAGATATGGCAACAGAACAATAATTTTTTCCACTCATGATCTTCATCTTGCAATGAATCATGCTGATAAGATATGGTTGTTAAAGAACTCAGAGCTTGTTGAAGGAGCGCCTGAAGACCTTATGCTTCAGGGAGAGTTTGATCACATCTTTGATTCATTATCAGTGAAATACGATGCAGAACAGGGAACCTTCACATTTTCAAATAAATCAGGAGGAAGTATTTATATTGAAGGGGAGGGAGTCATGCGGGGATGGACAGAAAAAGCACTGATAAGGACCGGGTATACAATTTCATATATGCAGACTGAAGAATATATTATTGTCCCTTCAGCAAAAAATACTCAGTGGAAACTAATCTCAGGCACCCGGACTGATGAATTCAATACCATTTACGAGTTGCTCAGATTTCTTAAGACTACTGCCTGAAGTATTTTCTGTAATTCTCAATAAATGATCCAATGTTCTCAACTGCCAGCTTTTTTGCAATTATTTTCTTGTTCCTGTCAAGTATGTAAACCATTGGAGTAGACTGCACATTAAAATAATAGTCAAAATGACTTGCCCTTGTTGGATCCCATCCGTTTATCCAGGTAAGCTTGTTTTCCTCGATATATTTCGACCATTTTTCCTTTTCAGCAGTTGTGCATACGGCAAATATTTCTATACCATCGCCTTTGGCTTTTTCGTACCAGTCCCTTAGCTTTGGTGTTGCCTCCCTGCAATGACCGCAATCAGGTTCCCAGAAATAAAGGATTGTAAACTCCTTTTCCACATCATATAGCGAAACAAAAATCCCTTTGTATGAATCCATCACAAGATTCTGGGCTTTTTTACCAATAAGATTTGGCCGTATGAGTTCAATCTGCTTTCGCAAATCATCCTTGAATTCTTTTGTTACCCAGTCAGCCTTTTGTGTAAGGTAGATATCGTCAGCGAGTTTAACCATAACCGCATCATGTCCCATTATTTCGCTTGTTCTGAAATGGTTGAACAGAAAAACAGATACAAACTGAAACATCTTGTAGTTGTCTTTGCACTTTGCAATTATCCTGTCAATTTCCTTATTTATTGAGTCGGGAGCCTGAATAACTACATTTGAAAAAAAGGCATTGAGCTTTGCATGAAGAATTGGTGTGCGGATGAGACGTTCATCAGTGAAACTGATATTGTCAAAGAAATGGTCCTTATTGTAATTATAATTCATCACCCATTTCAGCGAATCAGGGTTTCTGACACCTGCAGGCACAGAAAAAACAGGGATTTCAGGAGGAAGTATTGCCCTGACAAGTGTTGCGAGCATATTTCCTTTGTTTTCTGAAATTACATTATTAAGGTACTCCTTCATCTGCTTCTCCTGATCATTCTGAGCAAGTGTAAGCAGGCTGGTAGAATCTTTATTGTCCTTGCTGTTCTGAGCCCTCTTCACCAGGTTTGACATGTTTTCCTGCATCCTGCCCCAGTTCTTCTGATAAGCTACAAAAGCTGAATTTTCGTCTGATCCAGTGAATTTCAGTGTGTTGATGTAATCCTTGTAGTTGCAGCTTATACCGAAAACCTGATCTTCAGGCATAAGTATCTCAAAATATGTCCTTCCGGGCAATACTATCATATATATTCCATGTGGAAGGGCCTGGTTCCCTTTTATTACTGCCTTGCCGTTATTATCAAGCTTTGTGGTGTCCTGAATGTACTGCTTATCACCAAGATGATATGCCAGGTAAATTGTTGAATCCTTTAACCCGTTTATTGTGACACCTATTTCATAGCCTGTCTTTAACTGACTGAATATCAGTGCCGGCGAGCAGGTCAATAAAAAAAACAGAAGGGACTTTTTTAACATAATCTGCTTATTAAAAAACTCTTGCAAAATTAGTCAATGCAATTTCTCTGCCAAAATGAATGGATTTAATATTAATAAATATATTGTATTTTTGAAATATGAACAATCCGGAAAACATTAAGATCTCTCTGCTCATACCAGTATACAATTATGATATAGCAGTCCTTGTTGCAGGCATGAAGAGTGCCCTGGGTGTTGTTCCTGAATTTACGGAGATACTTATTGGCGATGATGCATCATCACCTGAATTCAGGGCAATGTATAATTCACTTGAAGGCAACGGGGTAAGGGTAATATCATCTGAAAAGAATATTGGAAGGGCAGCTACAAGGAATAAACTTGCGCTTGAAGCTTCAGGAAATTACCTGCTCTTTATCGATGCTGATATGCGTTTGCCTGGCACTGCCGAAACTTATCTGCTGAAATATATAAGTTTCCTAGGTATGGCTGATGTTCTTTGCGGCGGAATTAATTATTCCGATAATGCTCCCGGAGATCCCGACAAACTTTTGCGCTGGAAATACGGTAAGTGGAGGGAGCAGAGAAAAGCCTCAGAAAGAAACAAGCGTCCTTATTCTGACTTTTCAACCTTCAACGTTCTTATCGCCAAATCAGTGTTCTCAAGGATCCGGTTCTATGAGGAACTCAAACAATACGGTCATGAGGATACCCTGCTGAGTTTTCAGCTGAAAAATGCCGGGATAAAGATTCTTCATATTGACAATTGTCTTATCCATGAAGGCCTCGAATCAAACAGGGAATATCTCGAAAAGGTTAAACTCAGCATTGAGAACCTGAGTATGCTCTTAGACAAGGTGACTGATAAAAGCAGTTTCTGTAGTACCCTTACAATGCTAAGATCATACAGGACCCTTGGATTTTTAAGATTGTCTCTTCTACTGGCAGGTATCTTTATAAGGTACAGGGAGCGTATGGAAATCGCACTGGAATCTGGTAATAAATCTAATTACTTCTTTGTTTTCTATCGCATGTGTATGTTCTGCACTTATAGGGAAATACACAGAAGAAAAAATATTATTGCAATTTTCTAAAATACTTATTATGTGTGGCTTAACATTGCGAATAGGTAAATATAAGAATATATTTATTGCCATTCGCAAGTGATCTGATGCAAATTTTATATCTCAGTTTTAATCATAGTCATATTTCCATCAGTACGCTTAACTGCTTTCAGGATAAAATCAAACCTGTCTGTCATAGTGCAGAGAAAAAAATCAGTGGGAGGTGAGAAGTCTATATTCTGCCTGTTGAAGAATCTCTTCCCTGATGTATTCCTTAAATCCATAATTTCCCTGCTGCTAGCAGGAGTTGTTCCTTCAAGTCGTGAGGCAATGAGCCTGGCACAGAGAAGATCCTCCTCTGCCGATTCTTCAGCCCTGTAACCCATTGCAACAAGAAAGACCTTATCCGGATTAATATGTTTTATGTATCTGACAATCGCTGCAGCATTTACGAAGCTTCCTGTAATAACATGTTCAGCCTTGACTGCATTTATTAAGCCCTGTGTGCCTGCAGTAGTTGTGTGTATAATTGTTCTTCCTTCAATATTTCCCTTAAGTATTTCAGTGGGACTGTTGCCAAAATCGAATCCCGGCACTTTCTTCTCCTCCCTTTCTCCGACAAGCAGTGCACCGGGATATCTTTCCCTGAGTCTGAATGCCTCTTCAACTGCTGAAGTAGCAATAATCTGTGAGGCTCCTGCATCGGCAGCATAGCATTCAACAGAAAATGCCCTGAATACATCTATTATTACTGCAAGGCCTTCGGCTCTGCCGGCACCTTCAACAAATTCACTTATCTCAATCTTCATTTATAATTCTTATGAGGAGCAAAATTAGTACAATTTAGTATATTTGGGTATAATCTATCTGTCATGGGAAATCTTGTTACATGGGTACTTGCCCAGATTAAAAGAATTAACGATGCTATCTGGCACACACCGATTTCAGAAATCTCCAAAGGAAAAACTTTCCTTATCAGGCAGGTCAGAATAATTCTTATTGCAGCAAGAGGATTCTCTGCTGACAAGGTTCAGCTCAGGGCATCAGCTCTTACATTCTATTCACTCTTATCTGTTATCCCTGTTGCCGCTATAGCTTTTGCAATAGCTAAGGGTTTTGGACTTGATAAGAATCTTGAAGATCTGATAACAAAAGAGTTTTCTTCACACCAGGAAATTCTCAACTGGCTTCTTTCAAGTGCCAGGAGCGCTCTCGAGGAAACAAGGGGAGGCTATCTGGCCGGAGTAGGTATGGTCATTCTTTTCTGGTCAGTTATGTCACTGC
Source organism: Bacteroidota bacterium (assembly GCA_022703405.1). Lineage (GTDB taxonomy): Bacteria > Bacteroidota > Bacteroidia > Bacteroidales > VadinHA17 > LD21. The sequence goes on from JAKLDT010000080.1 coordinate 6,140, forward strand.
TCGATCATATTGAGAACTCCTTCAACCATATCTGGCAGATAAGGTCCGCAAGACCCTGGTACAGGAAATTTACAGATTATCTGACTATTATGCTTATTGCTCCGGTGTTTATCATTCTTTCTAGCAGTATGACGGTTTTCATCTCAACCTACCTTACTGAGTTCATGGAACGAGCTCCAATTCTCGATTATTTTAAACCACTTGTATCATTTACATTTAAGTTTACACCATATTTCCTCACATGGTTTGTCCTCACGATATTGTTCATGATAATGCCTAATACCAAGGTTAAATTCGTGCCGGCTCTCATTTCAGGAATAATTGCAGGAACTGCAGTTCAGCTTTTACAATATGTTTATATCGACCTTCAGTTTGGAATTACAAAACTGAGTGCAATTTATGGAAGCTTCGCCGCTGTTCCTCTTTTTATCCTGTGGTTGCAGTATACATGGCTTATTATACTTCTGGGTGCTGAGTTGTCCTTTGCCAATCAGAATATTGCCAATTATGAATTTGAATCAGGATCGCTTGATATAAGCTACTATCAGAAAAGGGCGCTTACTATGATGATAATGAATATAATAGTTAAGAAATTTGAAGTAGGTGAAAAGCCAATCAGCGCCGAAAATATTGCTGTTAATCTTAAGGTGCCTGTAAGGATTGTCAGGGATCTGCTTCAGGATCTGAGGGACGTAAACCTGGTTTCCGTTGTCCATGAAAACGAAAGGAAGGAACGCCTTTACCAGCCTGCACTTGATATCAGCAAGCTTTCAGTTAGTTATGTCCTATCGAAGATCGACAGGTTTGGCAATGAACATTTTTCAATTCAGCGTTCAAAAGAATATGAAAAAGTTGTTTCAATGCTTGATAAGTTTGACAGGATGATACATAAATCAGATTCTAACGTACTGATAAAAGACTTATAAGGTTACTTTGCCCTTGTGTTTTAAGATTTTTGCATTTCGTCCTTCAGAACAAAATCAACGAACTCTGAGTAGGAGTTCCACTCATGAAAGAAATAGTGTGGCCATGGTACTGTGATAAGCTTTGTCCCCTCAGCCTTTGTCCAGTAGTTCTGCAGGTTTTTTGCTGGGAATACCCTGTCGGAATCACTCATTACCGCATAAGTCCACTTTAAGCCAGGCTCCCTCTGCTCCATAATCCTGTTATAAAGCCAGCGGAGTTCATCATGAAGCGACTTTATTGTGCGATGGGGAACCCTTTCAGTATTTAGCAGGTATGTCTTTTTGTCGCCAAATACCCTGAGATAAAACTTCTCAATATTTTCGTCTGTTATATTATTCAGGGTTCCTTCAAATACATTGACTGGAATTCCTAATGTATCATCTGCAGGAACGGGGGTGCCGTTAACAGCTATAGTAACATCAGGTACTATCCCTGTTTTCGAAATAAGGTATTCAGCAGCCCATACACCAAGTGACCAGCCAATAAGTGTTATTCTGGCATATTTTTTGGTTTCAGGAAGCACAAGCGCTTCATCAGCAGAATAATTGTAAAACAAAATGAAATCAAATGCATCCGAGCACAAGGGGACAAACATATTTTCGTCAGTTCCCCATCCTCCAAAAAAAACTATAAGATGCGTGTTTTGTTCCCTTCTTCTTATGTAAGTCTTCATAGACTTAATTATACCCTTAGAATATTACCCTTTGTTAAATCAAAGATAAAACTATTTTGAAATTATGTGACTATCGGTTTTCAGTAATAAATTATGGTAACTTTTGAATTCATGGCCTAACCCTAAATCACTCTCCCGGGTGAGAGGGACTTTATTATGCTAAAAGGTGAAAAAGCAGACAAAAAAATAAGAGGAGGCAGGGTAGTAGTGATAATCTGGGAACGAGCCCTATTAGTGAGATAAGACCCGTGTCTACTGTCTGATAAAAGGATGAAACCATAGTAAGCTGGCGCGTTACCTCAGGTTTCTGATGTGAAAGTCAATGTCTGCAATACAATCCTGTTGATTTCACTTCTACCCTTACCAAGCTCCTCTTAATATCTTAGGGCATACGCCCAATAACAAAAATACATAATAATTCAATAAAACAAAAATTTGTGTACAGATATTATGACAAACGTATGTGGAATTATGAGAAATTAATTACTAAATTTGATGAAAACCATCATTTTCGGGGAAAATAATGGCAGCTGAGCTTGAAAATATAACTTATGGTGACGGCGGTGGATTCCATGCTTCCTACATTAACGATTCAGGAGGAATATGGCATTTACATCCGGAATTTGAACTTGTTCTGAATATTAAAGGTAATGGAACCAGAATAATTGGCGACAGCGTTGAACTTTTCGACCATTACGACATGGTACTTCTTGCAGGTGATATTCCGCATTCATGGAACTACTATAAGCCAAACGACATACTTCCCGATAAGCATGGAATTATGCTTCATTTCAGAAAAACATCACTTGGGGAAGCCTTCCTTGCTCAGCATGAATTAAGCTCACTTAACAAATTGCTGTCAGATGCTGAACGAGGATTTGTTTTTTCAGTTGAAGATGCAAAAAAAGCTGAGAAATATCTTATTCAGATGATTGATAATAAGGGATTTGATAAGGTTATTGATTTCTTCAACCTGCTCAATATTCTTATCAGATCTGAGAAGAAAACAATGCTCTGCTCCGAAAATTACAGACTTGCAAGTGATGATAACGGAAATAAGAGGATGTCGGATGTGTACTCTTTCATAAGGGAGAACTATTTTAAACCCATATCCCTTGAAAAGGTAGCCAAAATTGCCAGAATGTCTCCATTTTCATTCAGCCGGTATTTCAAAAAGAACAGTGGCGCTTGTTTTGTTGAGTACCTGAACAGGGTCAGAACAACAAAAGCCGGTTATCTGCTAAGGGAAACTGATTACCAGGTACAGGATATCGCACTTGAATGCGGTTTCGGTTCCGTTTCTAATTTCAACAAGCAATTCAGAAAAACTGAAGGTCTTTCTCCCAGGGACTACAGATCTCAGTTCAAATAACATATTGAAGATCACATTTCTGAATCTCAGTTCCAAAATTAATGCTTCAGGTTATGGGAATGACTCTGCTTGAAAAAATCCTTTCAGTTCATTCAAACGGGGAAACATTGCATCCCGGCGATATTGTTGATATTCAAATTGATTGCAGGACGGCGCGCGATTTCGGAGGTGCTAATGTCATCAAAGCCCTGACTGACAAAAACCTGAAAATAGACGATCCGTCAAAGACCATCTTTACGTTCGACTGCAACCCGACCGGCTCAGATCAGAAATATGCCGCAAACCAGCATGCCTGCCGGCAGTTTGCAAGGGAGAATAATATAAGGGTGTTTGATATTAATGAGGGAATTGGCACTCACCTGATGATAGATAATGGACTTGTGCTGCCGGGATCAACTGCAGTTTCAACTGATTCACATGCCAATATCCTTGGAGCATTGGGTGCCTTCGGTCAGGGTATGGGCGACCTCGATATAGCTGCAGCCTGGAATAAGGGTAAGGTATGGTTTAAGGTACCGCCTTCTGCAAAGCTGCACCTTGAAGGGATCTTACCGCCAGATACCTCACCAAAGGACGTGGCTCTGAACTTGCTGAATATCTTTGGTCCGGATATGCTGCTTGGCTATTCTGTTGAGATTTTTGGCAAAGCTGCTGAAAAAATGACCCTTGATGACAGAATAACAATTGCTTCTATGGCGACAGAAATGGGAGCGATTATTATATTGTTTCAACCTGATCAGCACATTATAAACTATTGCAGCCGGAAAAGCGGAAAGTCGGTCAGCAGGATGTATCCCAACCAGGATGCAGCTTATGAAAAAATCTTTCAGGTCGATGTGAGTCAGTTCAGGCAAATGATATCAAGGCCGGGAAAACCTCATGACACTGTGCCCGCCGGTGACCTTGAGGGCATTAAGATCGACTCCGCATTCATCGGAAGCTGCACAAACGGACGAATGTCGGATATGATAGCCGCTGCAGAGATATTGAACGGGAGAAAAATCGCACCGGGAGTTATTCTTAAAATCGTGCCTGCCACTGACGCTATATGGCAACAATGCCTGCATGATGGCATTTTGGAAGTATTTAAGAAAGCAGGAGCCCTGGTATCAAATGCCGGTTGCGCCGGATGCGCTGCAGGTCAGGTGGGGCAAAACGGTCCCGGAGAAATTACTGTAAGTACAGGCAACAGGAACTTTTCCGGAAAGCAGGGCAGGGGAAGTGTATATCTTGCTTCTCCACAGATAGTTGCTGCTTCTGCTCTTGCAGGCTATATTACTACTGCCGATAAAATACCTGCCAGCCCACGGCTGTTCATTAGTAAGAATAAAAACAAAATATCATCTTCTGTTCAGAAGAAGGCACAGACATTGACGAAAAAGGAAACCGTAATTAAGGGAAGGGTCTGGGTGATTCCTGTTGATAATATTGATACCGACATGATCTTTCATAACAGGTATCTGACTATTACAAATGCTTCAGAAATGGGCCAGTACACATTCGACAACCTTGCAGGCTACGAGGATTTTGCGCGAAAAGTCAGAAAAGGTGACATAATCCTGACCGGCAGGAACTTTGGATGCGGAAGTTCCAGGCAGCAGGCAGTTGATTGTTTCCTGGCTCTTGGAATACAGGCAATAATTGCCGGATCATTCGGGGCTATTTATGAGCGCAATGCCATAAATGCAGCTCTGCCTGTTCTTGTAACAAATACAATTGACTTCTCAGTTATTGAAAACGGAGAGATGGCTACTGTCGATTTTCTTTCAGGCAGAATAACTTTAAGTAATGCAGGTATAGAATTTTTTGCTGAACCTTTCTCAGATGTACAGTATGAAATATATTGCCGGGGCGGGCTACTTTAGCAAAATGTGACATTTATTAATCTGTTAATGCTGATAAGATGAGCACAGTAAGAAAAAAGACCTTTGCAGAGAAAATTTTCGGGGCTGCTGCCGGGACAATAGTGTTTGCAAGACCTGATCTTATTCTTACTCACGACAATACAGCCAGCATCAGCAAAACTTTCAGCAAGATGGGAGGAGAAAAAGTATTCTCTGCTGATCAGCTGCTTGTTGTTCTTGATCATAACGCTCCTCCTGCTGACTCAAAGTTATCAACACAATATCAGGAAATACGTGATTTCGTTGCAATGCAGAAGATTTCAGGATTTCATGATGCAGGAAATGGAATTTGCCATCAGCTTATGGCTGAACATGCACGGCCGGGGATGCTTATAGTTGGCAGCGACAGCCATACAACCACTGCAGGTGCGTTTAATGCTTTTGCTGCAGGTATAGACAGAACTGAAGCCGCTGGTATATGGAAAAAAGGGGAAACATGGTTCAGAGTGCCGCTTTCAATGAAAATAAACCTGAAAGGAGCACTTCCGCAAATGGTTTCTTCAAAAGATCTGGCATTATGGATAATAGGCATAATTGGTTCTGACGGAGCAAACTATCTGTCTGTTGAATTCCATGGTGAAGGTCTTGAAAATCTGGGTATTTCCGACAGGATGGTACTTGCCAATATGGCATCGGAAATGGGAGCTAAAAACGCAGTTTTCCCTCCTGACAGTGTGCTGTCTGCATTTTACGGTAAAGAGACTGAAGGACTATGGGCAGATAAAGGCGCTAATTATATGGCTGAAATTGAGGTTGATATGAAAGAGGTGTTTCCTGTTCTTGCTGCTCCGCATCATGTTGACAATATTGTATCTGTTGCTGACCGGAAGGGAGTGAAAGTTCAGGAAGGACTTATCGGCACCTGCACAAACGGAAGGATTGAGGACTTGCGTATTGCAGCTTCAATTCTCAGAGGCAGGAAAATTTTCCCCGGATTCCAGCTCAATGTAATTCCTGCATCAAGGAAAATATTTCTCCAGGCAATTGACGAAGGAATTAT
>JAKLDT010000081.1 GCA_022703405.1 Bacteroidota bacterium
ATATTACTGAGGAAATACTTTACAAGCAAGGCAAGGAGAGCAGGCATTTCAGATACAGGTATGATAATGATGACAATAAAATACTTGAGGAAAAGATTGATCCCTCAGGAGATGTTGTGGAATATTCAGAGTACAAGTATGAGAATGGTCTGCGAATTGAGAAAATTGTCTATACAGGTGAAGGCAAAATGAAATCACGAAAAGTATATCAGTATTCAATCTGGTAAAATGAACGAGGCTCCTTATATATCTGAAGCCGCCAACTGCCTGACTCCAACAGGATTAGCTGAAATGGATTCAATCAGTCTTATGGACAGGATTGAGACGAAATATGTGGTCTCACTTAACATGATTCCTTCTATTATAGGCAAGCTGAACGGGGCTTATAAAATTCTGGAAATTAATCAGACCAGAATTTTCGACTACCATAATGTATATCTTGACACACCTGAATTTCATTTTTTTCAGCAACACGTTACAGGCAAATATGAAAGATACAAGGTCAGGTTCAGAAAATATGTAGATACCGGGACAACCTTTCTTGAAATAAAGACAAAAAACAACAAGCAAAGGACAAAGAAAGTCAGGATAGAATCTCAGCTTACCGAGTTCAATACACTTTCTTTTGACGCTAATATGTTTATAAATGAGCGTCTTAAAGGCAGATATCCTGAACTTAATCCTGTCCTTGTCAACCGTTTCCGCCGGTTTACACTGGCAGGATTCGATTCGAATGAAAGAATCACAGTTGATTATGATTTAAGGTATTCAGATGACACCGGAAGCATGGCCAGGTTTCCTTACATAGCCGTAATTGAGGTAAAAAGAGATGGGAGGAAGGCATTTTCTCCGATAAGCAAAGTAATTAAAGATAACAGAATTCATCCCTGTGGCTTCAGCAAATACTGCATGGGCGCTGCAGCAATGAAGGATCTTGCTCATAAAAATAATCTAAAAGCCAAATTTTTATTACTAAACAGAATTGAAAATGAATATTTCAGAAGCATTTATGCCTGACAATGTAAGTTTTGCAGGTATAGAAGTCCTTGACCTCCCGGGATTTATAGAATTTATTCTGCGTTTTGCACTCAATATGGGTGTGATAATGATCCTTATCAGGTGGCTCTATTATACTACAAGCAGAAGAAAGGATTATCTGTTTACTTATATACTGATAGCAACAATAGTCTTTCTGTTGTGCTTTCTTCTTGAAAGCGTAAAACTGCAGATTGGCTTTGCACTGGGGCTATTTGCCATATTTGGTATAATACGCTATAGAACCAGCTCCATGCCAATAAAAGAGATGACTTACCTTTTTATGGTAATCGGAATCTCTGTAATCAATGCACTGACAAGTACTAAAACAAGCCTTGTTGATCTGCTCTTTGCCAACACAGCAATTGTATCAATTACCTATGGCCTTGAAAAAATATGGCTGCTAAAGCATGAAGCAAGCAAAACAGTGCTCTATGAAAAGATTGATCTGATAAAGCCTGAGAACTACCCCGATCTCATCAGGGATCTCCAGGAGAGAACAGGCATAAAAAAGATAAACAGGGTGGAAACTGTAAAAATAGATTTTGTTAAAGATGCCTGTACTCTTACAATTTATTATGACAGTAAAGCCATTGAAAACCAGAATGGAATTGAAACCGATAAAGATGATGATGATGATGAATAGGAAATATTCACTTGTTCTCTTTCTGTTTATATTATCCTCAGTATCTGTGTTTTCACAGGATGACTTCGGAATATGGCTCGGAGCAGACCTGTCACACAAAATATACAGGAATCTGAGTGCAGAGATTTCAGGTTCTCTCCGTACAAATGAAAAAACCTCTGTAGTTGACCAGTATTTTGCCGAAGGAGGACTGTCATACAAGTTCAATAAATACCTTTCAATTGGTTCGTCATACAGGCTGATAAACAAAATTGAGGACAATACTGATTATTATTTCAGGCACAAGTTTTTTCTGAGTGCAAAAGCCGAAATTCCTGCTGGCCGCTTTGATCTATCAGCAAGGATTCAGTACCAGAGGACTGTAAAGACATATATAGAGAATGACAATGATATCATTCCCCAGGATATTATGAGATTAAGGGTTAAGGCTGAATATGATTTTCAATCATCCCCGCTAAAGCCCTACCTGTATTATGAACCTTTCCTTTCATTGAAGGACGGAAATAACACAGGATTGAAAAAAACCAGGTACTCAGCCGGCACCGCAATAAAAATATCATCAAAAAGCAGAATTGAAGCAGGCTACATTTTTGAGAATGTCAGGGAGACAGGATCAACTGATTCTCACTTCATTTCATTAAGATACATGTTCAAATTCTGAATTATAATATAATCAAGGCTAAATGAAAGCAATACCAGAATATATCAGTAAATCAATAAGGTCAGTTTTAGTCTTTTTGCCGCTTCTTATCATTCAACTGGCCATTATTTCCTGTGAAAAGCAATACGCTGATGATTATGGCGATGAAACGACTAACTCATTCAGGGGAACGGAAGATCAGTCGGATTATACATGGGGGGATTCTGATATCCGGGAAATAGAGCTCAAAGGCAGTTCTGCAAGCTCTTCTGCTGATGGCGTCACAATATCCGGTTCTGCGGTAAGGATTACATCTGCAGGTACCTACAGAATTTCGGGAACATTGGATGATGGCCAGATAATCGTCAGTTCTGCTGATGAAAACATTATCAGGATAATTCTGAACGGAGTCAGTCTCAGTAGCTCAGTCAGCGCACCTTTATACATAAAAAGTGCATGCAAAGTAATGATCGTTACTGCTGACGGTACAATAAATTCCATTTCAGATAATTCTTCTTATTCATCTTCAGATGATGAACCAACAGCCCCTGTTTTCAGCAAATCGTACTTAAGTTTCTATGGAACAGGAACTCTTTCTGTGACAGGTAATTATAAAGATGCAATTGTTAGCAAAGATGGGCTTGTTATAAAAAGCGGAATAATTAAGGTAAAGGCGGTTGATGATGGCATCAGAGGAAAGGACTTCGTTGTTATCAGGGATGGATCAGTATCTGTGGAGTGTGGTGGAGATGCAATAAAATCTGACAATGAAACCGATTCAGACCGTGGTTATATTGACATTGAATCAGGAAACATAACAATTAAATCTACAGGTGGAGACGGAATAAGTGCCCGGAATATAATCAATGTTAAAGGAGGCGTTATTAATTTAACAACAGGAGGAGGAGCTGCGGCCAACACAAGTAATACAGGCTCAGGTGGTTTTCCTGGTCAGACTGGCTCAACTTCAGGCACACCGACAATTTCAAAAAAGGCATTTAAAGCCTCAAAATCAATCACTGTCGAAAAGGGGACCATTATAATTGACTCCTATGATGATGCCTTTAATACTGAAGGTGCAATAACTTTCAATGGCGGATCAGTCAAATTGTCATCAGGTGATGATGGAATTCATGCAGATGCTTCTGTTACAATAAACGGCGATGAAATAAATATCATCAAATCGTATGAGGGCATTGAAAGCGCCCAGATCATGGTAAATAATGGTATTCTGAATATCAACAGTACCGATGATGGCTTCAATGCCACAAAAGGTCAGGCAACAGAGAGTAGTGATGGAAGTATCCTGCAGATAACAGGTGGCACTGTTAGTGTAAGCACAACTACCGGAGACAGCATGGACAGCAATGGAAATGCAACAATCACAGGCGGAACAATAATCATACAGGGGCCAAAATCTTCTCCTGAAGTAGGATTTGATATCAATGGTACCTTTAGTGTAAACGGAGGATTTATAATCGGTTCCGGACCTAATGCGGGAATGATGATTGAAGGGCCTTCTGCATCTTCATCACAATATGCTGTTATGGTTACTGTATCTGCAACAGTATCAACATCCTCTCTATTCCATATTCAGAATTCATCAGGGCAGGATCTTGTAACTTTCAAACCTGCCAGGACCCAGTATTATTTTGTTTTCTCTTCAAGCCTGCTAAAAAACGACGAAACTTACAGCATTTATACCGGAGGCAGTCATACAGGCTCATCTGTTAATGGATACTATAAGGATGGTTTATATTCAGGAGGGACTTTAAAGAAAACTTTTACCCTGTCATCAAGAGTCACAAAACTATCCATGTAATAGTATCTTTTTCGAAAAACAAACTAATTTTATTGGAAAAGATCAGCCAATGAGATTAAGATTGATATTTATCATCGGAGTAATTGTCTTTTGTCAATACAATTCCAGCGCACAGTTAAAACCTGAGAGACAATGGCCATCATACAGGGGATTCAGATCATGTGGAGTTCTTGATAATGCTAATCTTCCAGATTCATTTAATGTGGTTACTGGTTATAATGTTTTATGGAAGACCACAATTCCCGGCCTTGGAATAGCAAGTCCTGTAATATGGGATGACCGGTTATACATAAGCTCGGCAGTAAGCGAATCGGATAAAGCCGGATTCAAACCGGGCCTTTACGGCGATGTAAGACCGGTTAATGACAGTTCAGTACATGAATGGAAGGTATTCTGCTATGACAAAAACACCGGGAGAAAAATATGGGAGCAGACATCATGCAGGGGGATTCCGAAAATAAAAAGACATCCGAAATCAACTCACGCCAACACTACTCTGGCAGTAAATGAAAAATATGTTGTTGCCTTTTTTGGCTCGGAAGGATTGTATTGCTATGATAATGATGGAAAGCTTCAGTGGAAAAAGGATTTCGGCCTCCTGAAATCGGTATTCTTCACAATGGAAAGTGCTGAATGGGAATTTGCAAGTTCTCCAATAATATTTGACAATGCGGTCATAATTCAATGTGATATTCTTGATAATTCTTTTCTGGCTGCTTATGATCTTAAAACAGGTAAGGAGCTCTGGAAGACTAAAAGGGATGAATATCCCGGCTGGTGCACTCCAAATATTTATGAAGATAAGGGGAAGGTATGCATTGCGGTAAATGGCTTCAAACAACGTGGAGGATATGATTTTGTAACAGGAAAAGAGTTATGGACAATGTCAGGCGGAGGAGATATTCAGATACCTACGCCGGTTATCGGAAAGAACCTTATTTACTTCAACAGCGCTCACGGGAAATCATCACCGATAATGGCAATCAGTACCGGTGCAAGGGGGGACATAACACTCAGGGAAGGTGAAACAACAAACTCTTATGTCAGGTGGAGCCAGCCTCGCGGGGGCTCATATATGCATACAATGCTCCTGTACCACAACAAGTTATATAACGTTAACTGGAATGGGACTATCAATTGCCTTGATCCTGAGAGCGGAAAAGAGATCTATACTGCAAAGCTTGGAAATTCAAAAAGCTTCATTGCCTCACCGGTTGCTTCCGATGGTAAAATATTTATACCTGATGAAGAAGGCACTGTTTACATAATCAGCGATGCACCAAAGCTCGAAATAATTTCAGTCATTCCAATGAATAGTATATGCATGACAGCACCGGCTATTACAGATGGAAGGATATATTTCAGAACCCAGGATAACCTGTATGCAATAGCAAAAAAATAGCTTCAGTCTTTTCTCAGGTTTAACACAAGATTACCTGATTTGATTTTGTTCACTGATCTGTAAAGTACAGCCAGCCCTACAACAGTTACTGCTGAAATCATCAGCAGAAGCAAGGTTAAAGAAATGCCATTGCTGTTTCGCAGCGACGGCAGGGTTGCAATTATTGCAGATGTTGTTCCGGTAATGACACCCCATATCAGTATGATTATCTGGTCTGTAACAAGATACTTCCTGATCATTCCGGAATTATAACCGATAGCATAAAGCAAGGAGAATTCGTTTTTTCTGAGTTCAAAATTTCTTGTTAGAATGAAACCAAGACCCAGGACACCCAGGATTAAACCAAAAATTCCAAGTATTGTGAAAACATTCAGATAAGTGTTTGTCACAATAAAAAATGATGCAAGCTTATCAGATGCCTTTTCAACAGAGAGACCATAATCAGAAAACCTGTCACTGAGCAGGTCTTTCAGATCATCTGCCGCTTCAGAATCTGTATCCACAAGAAACACAGAACTTCCCGAAACAGAAGGGAAATACTCCCTGAGATTTTCTTCACCAATTATCAGATGTCCCTGAAAGACAGATGATTTCAGTCCTCCGCATATTACAATCCGGAGCGGCTGTCCTTTTTCTGTCCTGTAAATCAGGGTGTCACCTGTCTTAATCATAAGTCCCCACTGCAGGACAGTCTGATCAGCAATACCATAAATAATATTGCCATCATACCTTTCATTCAGCAGCAACCACGGATTTTTATTATAAGCCTTCAGGACTGATGCAAAGGAGAATGAACCCCTGTTGACAAAATGTGCAGGATCGATTCCCAGAAGGGGAGGTGCTTTTACCTTGTTAAGGTTAAGACAGCTGGCATCATCTCCTTTCAGTAAAGGCATTTGCACAATCTCTGTATTCCTGAACTGAAGCTCATTAAGTCCGAATTCTCTTTTTCCTTCTTCCGAAGCCAGGTTATGATTGACCGGCAGAGCAGATTCTGCATACAGGAGATATCCTCCCGTACCTCCGCTGTTCTCAAGCATTTCCGGCGTTATTGTCTGCCTGTTCGACCCGGTTATTATTATCGCAAAAATACCGGATGCAATAAAGATCATAGGAGCAAGGACCTGTGAAGAATTGAACCTGTAAAAACCTGCCGAAAGAGTGAAAATACTCCTTGCCCTCTTTTCTGAAAGGTTAAGATAATAATGCCTCAGTACCAGGACAAAGGAGACAAATAGCAGTATTCCTGCTGAAAATGAAATAGTTAAAGAAGCATTGTGGTTCAATATTGTAAGCAGAATAAAAATCACCGTTGCGAATCCTGTAAGCATTAGAAGAATAGAATTATATCCCTGAAAGCGAACTGAATAACTTTTTTCACCATTTCCTGATAGCAGCTTCAGGTACCTCCTGAGTTTTAAAACAACTATCAACTGTGATACAAAAACTGTTGATATAAATCCGTAAAGAAATGTAAGCGGCTTCATTGCAGGTGTAATGGCATCTGTTTGGACTGCCCCTTTCCAGACAGAATTAAGAGCTGTTACAAGCAGAAAATTAACAGCAATACCGAGAATAACTCCGGCAAGGGCCCCTGTGACTGCAATTAACAGGGTTTCATAAATTGTGATTTTACCTATGAGTTTGTTTCTGAATCCAAGTGCATGGAAAGTCCTGATCTGGTCTTTTTTTGAATCAAAATATATTGATATTGTAATTGTCAGCAAAATAACACATGACAGAAGTATGAAGAAGCCGAGGCTCATAAAAAGTGTTCCGAAATCAACACCGCTTACGGCAGCCTCAATACCTGATTCACGTACATCTGATATTGTAAAGCCAGCATCAGCCGGATCAATTTTCCCTCTGAGTGCATCAAGGATGGTTTCCGTCCCGGTTGTTTCCGGGAATCTCAGTGCAGTGGCTATTCCGAAGTTATTACCCCACAGCTTTTTACCTGTTTCATAGCTTATAAAAGCTTTTGGGGTTCCTTTATATAAATTCCAGTATTCTTCATCTTTATCCCTGATTTTATCGATTAAAACAGGAATTCCCGCATCCCATGATGAACATGATGTGCTGCCTGAAATACCCGGAAATTCAGGCATCAGAAAGGGATCATTAAAACCGGGTTCTGAACCTGTAATTCCTTCTACATAAAACTTCTCCGACCGGGTTTCGAGCCTGCTTCCCTCAGGAAAAAACCACGATAAAGTCAGAGTATCTCCGGCTTCAGCATTAATATCAGCTGCCAGCCATTTGTTAATAAGGATTGAATTTCCTCCTGAGGATGAAAAGACCTTGTCGCTGCTGCAAATAAAAGAATACGGCGTTTCGGCTGACTTTCCTGTAATGCTGTTAGCAAGATAGGTAAGTACAGGATATCCCTTGACGTATGATAATATACTGAATACCAATGAACTGTCAATAAATATCCTGTCGGATATTATCTCTGTCTCCTTTGTTGCATCAGATTTTCTGATTTTAAATCCGATATCAGTCAGTGTGAGTTCCGTTTTCAGTAATTTATATAGCAGAGAATCGGAGAGACCTGTACTATAAGCGGCAAGTAATCTGTTACATCTACCTGAATTTCCTTCAGATAAGCCTGTATCCTCAAGGTTCATAAAGATATTCATCGGTGGGATCTGGCTTATCCCAAGGGAAAAATTGCCAGCCATTTCAGCTTCAATTATCCCTGATACAAGAAAAACTTTTGAGCTGGTGCCATTCTTTCCTGGTGAGAAAGGAGCATTTTCCGGAATGGGATCAGCCTCCCTGAACCGGATAATTATTTCATCTCCCTCTTTAATCCCAAGGTATCCTGCAAGATTACCGTTCAGCAATACTCCTCCATCAGAAATTTTTAAACAGTTCAGGCCATGAAAATCAAAAAAGGCAGAATCAACCCCATAGATGCTTACATTAAGAGCAGTGGCGCCATTTGAAAAATTCTGGCAGTAGCCCCTTGTTTCAAAAACAGGTACTGTGATAAGATTATGGTTCTGGTTAAGCCTTCCGGCAAGAGCAGGATCGAAGAACCGCAGACCTGTCCCTGCAACAAGATATGTATTTCCCAGCTTTTCCTCCGAATTTCTTTTCAGACTTTCACGAACGGAATCGCCTGTCATCAGCGAGCCGGTTATAATGGCCGCAAGCAGGGCTATTATGAGAATATTATTCAAATATTCCCGCTTGCTGAACAGGAAGGATTTAACAGTAAGTCTGAAATGATGATTTGACATACTGATCATTATATCAGTCGGTTAGTTTGCCACTCTCAAGCTTAAGATGCCTGGTCATCTTTGCTGAAAGATCCAAAGAATGAGTTGCAACAATAAGAGTTATTCCCAGATCCCTGTTGATCTGCAGAAGAAGGTTCCCAAGAATATCTGCATTTTTTGCGTCAAGAGAACCGGTCGGCTCGTCGGCCAGCAAAACTGACGGTTTCCTTATCAGTGCTCTCACAAGGGTTGCTCTTTGTGCTTCACCACCTGAAACCTGGAACGGATATTTGTTTTCAAGTTCTTTTATACCAATCCGTTCCATCAGCTCGCTACAGAAAGTTTTCTTTTCGGCCAGTTCCGAATCACTGATCGCTGAGGAGAAAAGGGGAAGCATAATATTGTCCAGTATTGTCAGGTGTTTGAAAAGGAGATGATCCTGAAAAACAAAACCAATGTTCCTGTTACGATAATCAGACAGTTCATCAGGCATAAGGTCAGTCAGCTTCCTGCCGTCGAATTCCACGTCGCCTGAATCGGGTCTGTCGAGTGTGCCGATAATATTCATCAGAGTGGTTTTCCCTGATCCGGATGGTCCGGTAATTGCAATAGTATCACCTTTCTGAGCACTGAACGACAGTCTGTCAAGCACAACACCTCTTGCAGGATACTTTTTTGAAATGTCTGTTAACTGCAGCATTGGAGAATTATAAATTGTCAATTGTACTTCTGTACATTTTTTCAAGTCTTTCTGACATTCTGCCCAGCGAAAGCTCCGATCTTACTCCGGCATAGCCCTGTTTTCCAAGTTGCTCCCTCAGGGATATGTTCTTCATAAGCTCAGTAAGTGATCTTGCCAGGGTTTCAACATCATCAGGCTCGTATGTGATTCCTCCTCCCGTGTTCTTAATTATTTCAGGAAAAGCGCCTGTTGACGGCTGAACGACCGGCACACCGGCAATGTTAGCCTCAAGAAGATACAGCCCGTATCCGTCATATTTTCTTACAGGCACACTTATAATATCCACTGAATGAAAGAATTCAGCCTTTTTATTCCCCTGAAACTCAGGGAATATCCTGACATCCTTTTTAAAACCATGATCCCTGATTTTTTTTATCTGCGAAAGAACAAAGGGTTTGTCGTCAGAAGTAAATCCACCACAGACATTCAGAGTCAGACCCGGAATTGAGTTTTCTTTCTTCATCAGAATAAAGGCATCAACAAGCTTGTCAAAACCGTTATGGGCGTTTACCCTGCAGAAGTAACCTATAGCAGGATTTCGTGTTTCAGGCTTATCTGCCTGCAGGTTTTCCGGATCAAAACCAAGCGGAATAACATCTATTTTCTCTCCGCTCAGGCCTGTTTTTGCAAGGAACATATCTTTGTAATACTGACTGGGAGTAACAAACCTGTCGACATAAACAGCCTCCTTTGCAATGAGTTCCCAGGCTCTGCTTTTAAATGGTTCAATCATGTCCTCAATCCAGTCATCTTCATTTAGAAGAGAACAGACAACCTTTACATCAATATGGTTTTTCAATTGACGGGCAAGTCCGAGGATTAGGGCATTAGACAGATGTATTACATCAGGCCTGCCATTTTTCTCAAGATATTTTACAAGTCTTTTTACCTCATGCTGCTTGAAAGCATTGTCACCTTCAATCATGTTAAGTGTCAGCTCCTCAAGACCTTCTGTCCTTGTGGTTCCTGACATTCCGGAAGCAAGTTTCAGGAATATGGGAGAATCAAAGAACTTGTCAAGAAATGCAGGCATGTTTTTAAACAGAGCCACCTTTTCCCTCAGGTACATTGAAATGGCTCCAAAAAACACATTACTGTCAAATCCAGTCTCGGTATTTGACTTCTCAGGCGGGAGATACAGGGGAATAGCACTTGCACTTATTCCACCGGCTCTTTTAATTGCCCTGAGGAACAGCATGTCGCGATAGCAGTTTCCACAGTAAAATGAACCACCTGAACCGGTAATCAGATATACGATTTTCATATTATCTCTTTGTTCCAAATGCCAGGATTCTTCCATCTTCGGTCAGAAAATAAAACCTGTCCTTTGTTACAACAGGTGAGCTGCTGATAGGAGAACCTGCATTAAAGCTCCATATTTTCTTACCGCTCTTAATATCAAGTAAATAAATATTTCCGTCAGTACTGCCGAAAATTACTTTTTCCGGTGTCATCACAGCAGAACCAGTGATCGCACCTTTTGTCATATACTTCCATAATTCCCTTCCGGTGTTCATGTCGAAACAATACATGTATTTGTCATCATTGCCTATAACAACATATTTGTTTCCTACTGCAGGTATTGCAACAATCGGTCCTGCATTTTGTGTTGCACTTGCCTGCCATAAAACCTTTCTATCCTTCAGGTCAACACAGTACAATTCCCCGTTATAGTCACCAAAACATGCTGTTCCTGAATAAATTGCCGGTGAAGCAGCTATATATACCCCAATATTTAAAGTATCTGTTTCTCTTCCTGTTAAAACATCCGCAACCCTCAGAATACCATCACATCCTCCGAAAATGACCCTGTTACCAAATACTGAAGGAGTTCCGTTAATATAGTTATCGGTCTCAGCTTTCCAGATTAGTTTTCCGGAAGCCGGATCAATACAGTGAAGAAAGTAATCGTAGCTTCCGAATACAATACCTGACCTGCCCGAAGCCTCCCAGTAATTAGCCGATCCGGCAATCTTATTATCAGTCTTGTAAGTCCATAGAATCCTGCCTGTTCTGCCGTCAACAGCTCTTAAACTGCCGTCGCCGGAGCCGGCATATACTTTTCCGCCGTAAAAGAGAGGGGGAGCCTCAATTGCACTACCTGTCTCGCAGCTCCACAATATTTTACCGGCATCATCCATTGCGAAAACAGTACCTTTTTCATTTCCAAAATATATAACGTTCTGATTTAGTACAGGTGATGATTTCGATCTAGCTCCGCTTGCTGATTTCCACAGGAGCACAGGCTTATCAGGTATTTCAAAGTCAGTAAAACCTGAAAGTGAACTTTTGCCTCTGAATACAGGCCAGTTATAACTGGTTGCCTGGCTAAAAGCAAGCTGGGATATAAAGACAAATAAGAGACACAAACATCTCATATAATGTGTTTTATGTTATCTTCGACAAAGCCCCTGTGGGACATACTGATATATATTTCTCTGCAGTTTTTCTGTCAATGCTTTCAAAACTGACAGTCAGCGGCTCCGAGATAAGAGTAATAAACCCCCTGTTGACAAAGCAAAGTGAAGCATTTTCCTTACTCT
>JAKLDT010000082.1 GCA_022703405.1 Bacteroidota bacterium
TATTGAATATATGTCCCGATTTTCTTGCAGCCATAAGCGGAGCAACTGCCCGTGTCATATACAGCAATCCCTTGACATTTGTATCGATCATTCTCTCCCAGTCGTCGGTATTGCCCTTGTCAATATGTTCAAGACCAACAGCCAGTCCGGCATTATTAACCAGAATATCAATGTCTTTCCATTCTGATGGCAACTTGCTTACAGCTTCATTTACCTCCTTCAGGCTTCTCACATCAAAATTCATTGAAAGTATTTTTCCCTTTCCGGCTTTTCTGAGTTCCTTTTCAAGCTCATCAAGTCTTTCCTTCCTGCGGCCTGTAATAATTACATTATAATCATGCTTTGCGAATATCCCAGCTGTTGCCCTGCCGAATCCTGCAGTGGCTCCTGTTACCATAATTGTCTTGTTCATTTTTCCGGAATTATTGTTTCAGGTAAAAGTAGAAAGAATCTTTTATCTTTGCATCCTTAAAATGGACACCATTAACAGCGAGCAAAATAAAAAACGGGAACAGGTTGAATCAATGTTCGATTCAATTGCATGGCGTTATGATTTTCTGAATCATTTCCTCTCATTTGGCATAGATTTTCTATGGAGAAGAAGGGCCATCCGGATCATTGGAAGGTCGTACAGAAATCCGATGATACTGGATGTTGCAACAGGAACCTGTGATCTGGCGCTTGCTGCCATGAAGCTTGATCCGGTCCGTATACACGGGATAGATATTTCATCCGGAATGCTTGAACTTGGAAGACAGAAAGTTGAAAAAAGGGGAACCTCGGACAGGATAGAGTTGACAAAAGCAGATTCTGAGAATATTCCATTTGAAAATGATTTTTTTGATGTTGCAATGGTGGCTTTCGGAGTAAGAAATTTTGCCGATCCGGATAAGGGCCTGAGAGAGATGGTCCGGGTACTCAGAAAGGGAGGAATGATTATGGTGCTTGAGTTTTCACGCCCTGTATCATTCCCTTTCAGCACAATTTATAACTTTTATTTCAGGAATATACTCCCGTTTTTTGGAAGACTCTTTTCAAAGGATAAGGCAGCATACACCTATCTGCCTGAATCTGTAAGCAGGTTTCCTGACAATGAGAAATTCCTTGAAATGCTTGACTCTGCAGGATTTTCTGAAACAAGACAGGTTAAACTTACCGGAGGTATTGCAAGCATATACACAGGTATAAAAATGACCGGACAATAATATTAATTTGCTGCAGTTTATTATCTTGTAATCATAAAACCAACTGAACCTTGTTGATCAGGAAGCAAATTCATACAATTTCTGTTATAATCCTGTTGTTTCTGAGCCTTTCAGCATCAGCCCAGAAGCAAAAGCCAAAGAATGAATCATGGTACGATGAGAAGCTCCTTCATTTCGGGTTCAGCCTGGGATTCAATACAATGGATTTTAAAGTTACCCCTAATCAGGCTTATCTGGATTCCACAGGTCTTTACCCGGAAGTATCAATTCTCAATCCAGGAATTAATATTCAGATTGTAACTGATCTAAGGCCAGCCAAATACATGGATATCCGGTTTCTCCCCGGCGTTTCATTCGGGCAGCGCGTAGTCAGATATTACAAAGACAAAGAACTGTACAATGCACAGCAAAGGCTCGAATCATCCTTCCTTGAGTTTCCACTGCTTCTAAAGTTCAAGGGCGACAGGCTGAATAATGTCCGTCCTTACGTTATAACAGGGCTGAACTACCGGTATGACCTTGCAGCTAAAAAGGAGTATGAAGAAAAAGAGGGAAAATCGGAACCTGTTTATCTGCGTCTTAAACGACCTGATCTTTACTATGAGGTTGGTGCAGGGATGGATTTCTATCTGACCTACTTCAAGCTTTCAATTGAACTGAAGATGTCAAACGGCTTCAGGGATATAATAGTCGACACCCCTCCTCCGCAGCATCAGGAATTCAGAAATGCAATCGACAGGATGAAATCGCAGATATGGGTTCTTGCTTTCCATTTCGAATAACATGAGCAGGATTATCCAGCTTAGTCTTCCGCCCCAGGCAGCTGCCGATGAAGCAGCGGTGAGGAAAGCATGTGCTTCACAGGCAGAATCACAGACTACATCCATTACTTCACTCCGCATACTTAAGCGTTCTGTTGATGCACGTCATAAGAACATCAGGGTCAATCTGAGCGTGGAAATATTTGCCGGCGATGAACCTGATACCCTTATTGAGCCTTTTCGTGTCAAAAATGTCACCTCTTCAAAAGAAGTTATAATTGTCGGAGCCGGTCCTGCAGGACTGTTTGCTGCCCTCAGGCTTATAGAACTGGGAATCAGGCCTGTAATCATTGAGAGGGGAAAGGACGTTTCGGCACGCAAAGTGGATATTGCCAGGATAAGCAGGGAGCACATTGTGGATCCCGACAGCAATTACTGCTTCGGGGAAGGAGGTGCAGGAACATACTCTGACGGGAAACTATATACGCGCTCAAAGAAACGAGGTGATAATCAGCGTGTTCTGGAATTGCTTTGCCTTCACGGGGCTAACCGCAACATTCTGTATGAGGCTCATCCTCACCTGGGAACAGACAAATTACCGGGAATAATTTCTGCAATCAGAAAGACAATAATTGATGCAGGCGGCTTATTCCTGCTTGAGAAAAGAGTGACTGGCTTGCTTATTAACGGCAATCAGATAAATGGCGTTAAAACTGCCGGAAATGAATCATTTCTTTCACCCTGTGTGATACTTGCAACTGGCCATTCAGCAAGAGATATTTATGAACTGTGTCTTTCAGGAAATGTTGACCTTGAAATGAAATCTTTTGCAATGGGAGTGAGGGTTGAACATCCCCAGAGCCTTATCGACAGGATACAGTATCATGGTAATGAAAGAGGCAATTATCTTCCGGCTGCTTCCTATTCCCTTGTTAAACAGGTTGACGGAAGGGGAGTATATTCGTTCTGTATGTGTCCCGGTGGTTTTATTGTACCCTCAGCAACCTCACAGGAGGAACTTGTTGTTAACGGTATGTCGCCTTCAAACAGGAATTCACCTTATGCAAACTCGGGAATTGTTGTTGAAATCAGGCCGGAAGACCTAGGCAAATATAGTGCTGCCGGAGTTTTGGCAGGAATAGAATATCAGAAGGAACTTGAGAGAGATGCCTGGATAAACGGAGGCAGTACCCAGAGAGCGCCTGCCCAGAGACTTGCTGATTTTGTTGCGGGAAAAGCCTCAGGCTCTCTGCCCAAAGTATCATACTTTCCGGGAGTTACATCTTCACCGCTTCATGAATGGCTTCCACAGGAAATAGGAAAAAGACTCATGGAGGGTTTCTCCCTGTTCGGAAAACTGATGACAGGTTATCTTACAAATGAAGCGGTAATACTTGGTGTGGAATCAAGAACCTCTTCTCCTGTGAGAATTCCAAGGGATCCTGAAAAGCTGAATCACACCAGAGTAAGTGGACTTTATCCATGCGGTGAGGGATCGGGGTATTCAGGCGGAATAGTATCTTCAGCAGTCGATGGAACTAATGCAGCTGAAGCTGTTTCAAGGTATCTGAAGTAGGATAAGTATAAAATATAAGATCTCAATATATTAACCACCAAAACTATGAATCCTGCCAGAAAAAATTATGTCCTTCTGATAAGTTCCATTGCTGCCCTGGGAGGGTTGCTCTTCGGTTTCGATACAGCTGTAATCTCAGGAACAACTCCTTTTATCAAACCTTACTTCAGCCTCGATGATTTCTGGCTTGGATGGACGGTTAGCAGTCTTTTATTCGGATGTATAATCGGTGTGATATCTGCCGGCAAGCCGGGTGATATTTTCGGAAGGAAGAAGACTCTTATGGCAGCGGCTTTTCTTTTTATAGTTTCAGCTGCAGGTTCAGCCCTTGCATCAAGCCTGGTTGTTTTCATTATTTACAGAATTATCGGAGGACTCGGAGTAGGTATAGCATCGATGCTCTCACCAATGTACATATCAGAGATATCGCCTGCTGCACAAAGGGGCAGGCTTGTATCCTTCAACCAGCTGGCAATAGTAATAGGCATACTCCTTGCTTTTGTATCTAATGCATTGCTTGTCGATACAGGTGAGAATAACTGGCGATGGATGCTGGCTGTCATGGGAATGCCGGCTCTTCTTTTCCTTGTTTCTCTGTTCTTTGCTCCCGAAAGTCCCAGATGGCTTGTTCAGAAAGGATTTTCAGAGCAGGCATTAGTGATTCTCGGCAAAATAAATGGCAGTTCTGCTGCAGGTGAGGAGCTGAAAACAATTGAAGCCTCAATAGCTGAAGAAAAGGATAGCGGAAGCTTCGGAGAGGTGTTTTCTCCCTCAATGCGTCCTGTGCTCCTGATCGGAGTGTTTCTTTGTGTATTCAGCCAGATAACAGGTATCAATTCAATTATGTATTATGCACCTGTTATTTTTCAGAGCATTGGCGCAGGGGCAGGTAATGCGGTGTTTCAGACTGCAATTATCGGAGGAGGTAATCTGATTTTTACCTTCGTGGCGATTGCACTTGTTGACAGATTGGGAAGAAAACCTTTGCTTATAGGCGGGGTAACTGGTATGATAGTATCTCTTACATCAATTGCAGCGGCTTTTTACATGAAAAGAACTGAAGGTTATATCCTCCTCGTTCTCATTCTTATGTATATTGCTTCCTTCTCGGCTTCGGTCGGAGCTGTCACCTGGGTAATTGTATCGGAGATCTTCCCTAACAAGCTTCGTAGCAAAGCCATGTCAGTATCGATTGTCTCACTCTGGCTGTCAAATTTTGCACTGATCCTTGTATTTCCTATGATGCTGAACAGATTAGGCGGTGTAACTTCATTTCTTTTTTTCGATGTAATGTGCGTTTTGCTTCTTCTCTTTGTTTTAATTAAGCTTCCTGAAACAAAAGGAAAAAGTCTTGAGGAGCTGGAAAGTATGCTTGTCAGGAAGAAGCTTTGAATTGAAAACTATCTTTCTTGTTACTGCTGAATAATCGGTTAAAATAAACCGGTATGTATTCTTCTCCTGAATTCAGATAGCACAACTGATGCAGCCATACTAACGTTAAGCGAGTCAATGCCTTCCTGGCCAGATCCATATCTGGGGATTTTTATCCTGTCAGTGATGAAAGGAATCAGTTCATCTGATATTCCTTTCGATTCATTGCCAAAGAGAATTATGCTCTTTTCAACAAGCTGACACCCATATATTGATTTTCCGTCGAGCATTGTGCCATATACTTTCACTCCTGCTGAAACTGCTTTTGCAAGAGTTTCGCTTAGCTGAGCATAGCAGATCTTCACATGAAGGAGTGCACCCATGCTTGCCTGAACCACTTTCGGATTATATACATCAACACAATTGGTTGAGCATATAATGTTTCTGATATTGAACCATGCTGCTGCTCTTATAATTGTACCAAGGTTACCCGGATCCTGTATAGAGTCAAGTCCTAAAGAGAGACCTGAAAATATTTCATTGTAGTCAGGTACAGATTCAGTTATTTTAACAAGGGCAAGCGCATTATGAGGTGTTTTAAGAGAACTCATCTGTTTCAGTTCCTCATAACTCACAATCTCTGCTTCATCAGCCAGCTTCAGCTTATCAGCAGGAAGTGAATCAAGAAATTCAGCTTTGGCTGCAAGAAGCTTTAAGCGGATGCCTGCATTCAGGAATTCTCTCACAAGTTTATCACCCTCAATTACATACAGGTTTTCTTCATCCCTTGCTTTCTTTGTTTTGAGGGAGCAGATAAAGCGGATTTTGTTTTTACTTAGCATTTGCTGCATCCTGATTTTTCGAAGCAGAATAAAAGCTTAAAAATAAGTAAAGTTTGCATACCCGGTAAATGTTACTGCATTCAGTTTTAAAAAGGATAATTTTTTATTGATATATTTGGAGACAATTCCGGGTAAGGATTTTGGCGATTTCTGGATAATTATGAGAAGGTTTCAATGCTGGACGTTTCTGTTTCTGATAATAATCTCGTTGTTTTTATTTTCATGCAACCCGACAAAATATGTTCCTGATGGTGATACCCTCCTTGAAGAGAACCGTATCAGAATAAATACCGAAGGAGTGAAGGTTGTTGACCTGGAACCTTACATCAAGCAGAAACCCAATAAAAGGATTTTTGGTACAAGGTTTCATCTGGGGCTTTACAATATCTCAAATCTTGAAAAAGAGAAAGGCTTTAATAAATGGCTCAGGGATATTGGAGAGGAACCTGTGATTTTCGACCCTTATGCAGCATCAAAATCTGCCGGTCAGATAAAGTCTTATGTGGCATCAAAAGGCTACTTTGACGGAAGGGTGGCTGATACTGTTGTTACTGAAAAGCAACGTTCAAAAGTTCTTTATAATGTTGAAATTACCACTCCATATACAATAAGGGATGTTAAGTATGAAATTGCCGATTCCAACCTGCTTTCGCTATACAGATTCGATTCATTAAACAGTGCTATTGAACGTGGAAAACCTTATGATGTGGATGTGCTTCAGCAGGAACGGCTCAGGTTCGAGAGGCTCGTGCGGGATCATGGCTTTTATGAATTTTCAAGTGATTTTATTTCATTTGAAGTTGACAGTACAGTGGGCAGAAGGCAGGTTGATATAACTTTCATTGTAAAGAATTTTCCATGGGCTGATGCCAACAACAACATCAAAATTGTTCCGCACTCCTTGTTCAAAGTAAAGGATATTTACATCTATCCCGATTTTGATCCCAAAGCTGCACTTGAAAAGGAAAATGAATATTTCACCGGTCTTGATACCACCTTTTACAACGGTTATTATTTTATCAGCAATGAAAGGAAACCTGCTGTAAGCTATGATTTTATAATCCGGACACTTTACCTGCGACCGGGTTTTACTTATAACCTGACAAACACCGAACAGTCGCAGGCGCACCTCATGGGCTCGAAAGTTTACAGGCTTGTAAATATTTCTTTCAGTGAACCGGTGGATATTGAAAGAAAGCCTGACAGTACAAGACTGATTGACTGTGTGATTCAGCTTACTCTGCTGAGCAAGCAGTCATACAAGGTTGAACTTGAGGGAACACATTCAGGAGGAAACCTCGGTGGGGCACTTAACCTTATTTATCAGAATAAGAACCTGTTCCACGGGGCTGAACTCTTCAGCATGAAGCTTAAGGGAGCCTATGAAGCAATGCGGCAGGAAGGCATACAACTTCAACCAACCCAGGAATATGGTGTTGAAACAAGCCTCAGGCTGCCTGATTTTCTTATGCCATTTTTCAATAGTGATGAATTTGTAAAGAAATACAATCCCACGACAAACATAGTTGCAGCATACAACTACCAGAATATGCCTTTCTATATACGTAAGATGGCTAACTCATCTTTCGGATATAACTGGAAGGCAGGAAGATACAATGAACATTTTGTAAATCCTGTTCAGTTCAACCTTGTTAAGCTCGATACAATTGATCCCCAATTCCGCGAACAGGTCAACAAGTCGTCATATCTTGCTTATGCCTACAGGGATGTGCTTATCCTTGGCGGCAACTATTCATTTATATTCAATAACCAGTCAATAAAACGATCACGCGATTACTGGTTCCTGCGCTGGAATGTTGAATCAGCCGGAAACCTGCTGGGGGCATATAACAATGCATTTTCAGAAGCAAGGCCCGACACAGTTCCGTATAAGTTCCTGAATCAGCCTTATGCACAGTATGTTAAATCAGATATTGACATACGATACAATTATATAATTAATGAAGCCTCCTCAATAGTATACAGGGGCTTTTTCGGCATAGGCGTCCCCTATGGCAACTCACGGGCCGTTCCCTTTGAAAAACAGTATTTCGGTGGTGGTTCAAACGGCCTGCGTGGCTGGCAGGTAAGAACACTCGGTCCGGGATCATACAGGCCAGACACAACAGTTACTTCATTCCTTAACCAGACTGCCGATATGAAACTGGAGCTGAATGCAGAATACAGGTTCAAGCTCTTCTGGATACTTGAAGGCGCATTATTCGTTGATGCAGGTAATATTTGGAACTACAGGGACGATCCTTCGAGGCCCGGTTCACAGTTCAGGCTGGAGACTTTCTACAAGGATATTGCCGTGGGTACCGGAACCGGTTTGCGCTTTGACCTCAGCTTCTTCCTTGGCAGGATCGATCTGGGAATGAAACTGCGTGATCCTTCGATAGCTGAAGGCAACAAGTGGATACTTGCAAACAGGGGGCTTAAAAAAAGTGACTTTGCTGTGGTACTCGGTATTGGCTATCCATTCTGACAGACACATTCTGTTTATTTCAGCTTCAAAGGTTTTTTGGCCGGAATTTATTATCTTGCACTGTTCTCGTTGCAAAATTTCTGCTGTATGAAAATTAATACTGATTCCTTCAGGGAATGGTTCGGCTTTTCGCGGAGGGAGCGAAGGGCGTCTGCAATTCTTCTTCTGATCATTGCCTGTGTTGTGTCACTCAGGTTTCTTGTTCCTGACAGGAACGAACCTCCTGAACTTGTTTTGCTTGCTGCAGAGCCTGATACACTTATGCCTGTGGTAAAACAGGATGTCAGGGTCAGCAGGGACACCCGGAAAGGAAAATTACCTGCCAGGGCAGCCGTGGCCAGACCGATAGAGCTTAATAAATGTGATACTTCAGAGCTTGTAAGCTTACCGGGCATTGGTCCGGTTTTATCGGCAAGGATAATAAAATACAGGACGCTGCTGGGCGGCTATGCCAGTGTTGAGCAGTTAAAGGAGGTTTACGGGCTTCCTCCGGAAACCTTTGAAAAGATATCTTCACTCGTTTCTGCCGATACCCTGCTGATTGAGTTGATCAATATTAATTCAGCCGATTACAGGAGGCTCTCGCGCATGCCATATTTTGACAGGGAAGAGATCAATTCAATTCTGAAATACCGGCAGCTGCAGGGAAAAATCAGGAGCCTGGATGAAATGATCGTAAATAAGCTTGTTGATGAAGAAACGGCACTGAAGGTTAAACATTACCTCCGGTATGACTGACCAGCTCCCATCACGATAGCTATCAGGAGCTAACGGGACAGCAAGCAGCAACAAGACCAACCCACCCCTTGCCCCTCCAGGGAGGGGAATCACTAATCCAACCAGCAACCAGCATCATTTTATCCTTCCTCACCTCAATTTAAATTGCTTTTTTCTTGTTTTTATACGGTAAAATTCTTACTTTTATTAAGAAACTTTAAGTGTGCGAAAATCAGTAAAATATCTCAATATCAATTAAAAAACAGGAATTATGAGAAAAAATAGTCCATAAATGTTTTGAAATAATTAATTCTATTGTTAACTTTGCGCCTCATTTAAAATGAATAATTCTGAATTATGATCATTGTACCATTAAAAGAGGGCGAAAACATTGAAAGAGCTTTAAAAAAGTTCAAAAGGAAATTTGAAAAGACGGGTGTTATCCGTGAATTGCGTTCCCGTCAGGCTTTTGTTAAACCTTCAGTACGCCGCAGAGAAGAAATCAAGAAGGCTATGTATGTTCAGAAAATGCAGGAGAACGAGGAATAATCCTCTTCTGTTATTTTCCTTTTAACATAACAACACACAAGGAGGTTCCTTTATGAGTTATAAGGAATCGTTCTTACAATATCTGAGAATCGAAAAGCGGTATTCACCGCATACGGTCAGATCCTATTTAAATGATTTGGACCAGTTTGAGTCCTTTCTTACAGCTCTGGGACATTCTTCAGATCCGGTTGCTGTGACTTCACATGACATAAGGGCATGGATTGTAAGTTTGATGGACAAGGAGTATTCAGCTGTGTCGGTTCACAGGAAAATATCCTGCCTCAGGGTTTATTTCAGATATCTGCGCAAAGAGGATTATGTGAAAAATGATCCGTTGCAGAAGGTCGTACTGCCCAAACGAAAAAAAACACTTCCGGTTTTTATTGAGGAAAAGGCTATGGCCACACTTCTTGACGACTTCGCTTTCGGAGAAGATTTTGCAGGAGTGAGAAACAAAACAATAATTGAGATGTTGTACCTTACAGGTATGAGAAGAGCGGAACTTATAGGATTGAAGGATGAGGACCTTGATCTTCGTGAAGGGACTGTAAGGGTAACAGGAAAAAGGAATAAGCAGAGAATAATTCCGCTTGTTATGCCGTTCATAAAGAATATGGAGACATATATTAATATAAGGAATGCAAGTCTTGAAACAGGATGCAGTGAATGGCTTTTTGTGACAGACAGGGGAAGTAAGCTTTATGACAAGTATGTATATAATATAGTAAGGGGATATCTTTCAGCAGTTACCACTGCCGACAGGAAGAGTCCGCATATACTTCGCCATACCTTTGCCACCCACATGCTGAACCACGGAGCTGACCTGAATTCGATTAAGGAATTGCTTGGGCATGCTAATCTTTCTGCAACACAGGTATATACGCATAATACATTTGAAAAGCTTAAAAAAATATATAAACAGGCTCATCCGCGAGCTTAACACTAATTAATTATAAAGGAGGTACTATCATGAACATTCAGATTCATTCAGTACGGTTTGATGCCGACAAAAAGCTGATCGATTTTGTTCAGCAGAAGCTTGAGAAGCTTAGCCAGTTTGGTGAGGATATTGTAAATGCTGAAGTCTATTTAAGACTTGACAAAGATCAGGAGAGAGAAAATAAAATTAGTGAAATTAAGCTGGAGATTTCCGGGAAACCATTGTTTGCAAAAAAGCAGAGCAAGACTTTTGAAGAAGCAACTGATGATGCAATTGATGCTCTTAAGAAACAGATTACCAGGCATAAGCAAAAGAGGCGCGGAGTCTGATCAGGAGTTTTTCAAAAATATGTCAAATTATTTTGAATAATAAATTTTAAATTCATACATTTGCAAACCGTTTTTTAAGGGTGGAATATGCTCAAACGGTGCGTTCTTTAAATTGCCGATGTAGCTCAGTTGGCCAGAGCAGCTGATTTGTAATCTGCAGGTCGGGGGTTCGAATCCCTTCATCGGCTCTTGAAAGATATGTAAATGTGTGTCTTAGGAGTAAGACTCTGTTTATAGCGGGGAGATACCAAAGCGGCCAACTGGGGCAGACTGTAAATCTGCTGGCAAATGCCTTCGTAGGTTCGAATCCTGCTCTCCCCACTTAAAACAGAAATATGCCGTAACCTCAGGCTGCGGTCTCTTTTGACTATATAAGCGGGAGTAGCTCATCCCGATAGCTATCGGGAGGTAGAGCATGAGCTGATAATCTGGAGAGCCAGGTTTAAGGTCTTTGAATATAAATATTGCGGGAGTAGCTCAGTTGGTAGAGCATTAGCCTTCCAAGCTAAGGGTCGCGGATTCGAGTTCCGTCTCCCGCTCAATTTTGAGGCCAGAGTAGCTCAGGGGTAGAGCACTTCCTTGGTAAGGAAGGGGTCGGGGGTTCAATTCCCCCCTCCGGCTCAACAAAGTTTGATGATATGATTGATTATAGATAAACTAAATTTAATAAGCTTGGAGTTATGGCAAAAGAAAAATTTGACAGGTCGAAACCGCATGTAAATATTGGTACAATCGGTCACGTTGACCATGGCAAAACAACCTTGACTGCAGCGATCACAATGGTCCTTGCAAAAAAAGGTCTCTCTGAAATCAGGGATTTTGATTCAATCGATAATGCTCCTGAAGAAAAGGAAAGGGGTATTACAATCAACACTGCTCACGTAGAATATCAGACAGCTGCACGCCACTACGCACACGTAGACTGCCCCGGACATGCTGACTATATCAAGAACATGGTTACTGGTGCTGCTCAGATGGACGGCGCAATTCTTGTTGTTGCTGCTACTGACGGACCAATGCCTCAGACACGTGAACATATCCTTCTTGCTCACCAGGTAAACGTACCTAAGGTACTTGTTTTCATGAACAAGGTTGACATGGTTGAAGATGCTGAACTTCTTGATCTCGTTGAAATGGAAGTACGTGATCTTCTCAACTTCTACAAATTTGATGGCGACAATGCTCCTATTATCCGTGGTTCAGCTCTTGGTGCTATGAACGGCGAAGCTAAATGGGAAGATAAGGTTATGGAACTCATGAACGCTGTTGATGA
>JAKLDT010000083.1 GCA_022703405.1 Bacteroidota bacterium
TTCCCCGGATACGGAGGCACTGTTGCCTTCGGATCCGGAGCAATAATTGCCCTTGCCTCAATTATATTATTATCATTGAAAGTCAGGGAAAATTCAAATCCCGTTTAGCTGAATATGCTACCTGCGGAATTTCTTTCTTTCGTTCCTGTCCTGCTTTCTCCCTTTATGGAAATCACCTGAAGAACCATGCTGTTTCTTATTACCGGATCTTCCGCCTGACCATGCTGGTTTTCTTCTGTCGCCGTGATCCTCATTTCGTCCTGAACTTCTTTCCTGTGCAATTTCAACAGCCACCTTCCTGTCCATGAACTGCTTGTTGTTCAGCCTGGAGATCAAATAATCAGACCAGCTTTCCTCAACTTCAAAGAAAGAAAATGACTTAAGAAGGTCGATTTTGCCTAATGGTACTTTTTTACCCTGAGTATTTGAGTTTACAAATTCAATCAGCTGCTCTGGATAGAATCCGTCATTCTTGCCAAGATTGATGAAAAGCCTCGTGAATTTTCCTTCATAGTGGTCTCTTCTGCCTTTTCTGTCAGAAGACCTGTTTCCGGAATTCCTGTCTTCAATAGGTTCGATAATATCCTCGCCGTTCCTGTAATCATCAAGAAACCTGTCAAACTCCCTGATTACTACTCTTCTGAGGAGTTCCTCCCTGTCGAGGCCTGATAGCCTGTTCTTGATTTCGGGCAGGAATTTTTCTATTTCGGGGTGTTCTGAACCGGGAGTTTCAAGTTTTTTTACCCAGTGAAATAATTGCTTGCCGCATATCTCACTTCCGGTAGGAACCTGGAGGTGTTTGAATTTTTTCTTCAGGAGGTTTTCGATACGGTGCAGATTCTGTTTCTCACGAAGATGAACGAGGGACAGTGAGACTCCTGTTTTTCCTGCCCTTCCTGTCCTGCCACTCCTGTGTGTATATACTTCAAGGTCTTCGGGAAGACTGTAATTTATTACATGTGTAAGATCATCAACATCAAGCCCTCTGGCTGCCACATCAGTAGCTACAAGAAGCTGGAGGTTCCTGATGCGGAATTTGTTCATTACTGCATCCCTCTGAGCCTGGGACAGATCACCGTGCAAGGCATCAGCGTTATATCCATCATTTATCAGGTGTGAGGCTATTTCCTGTGTCTCTTTTCTTGTACGGCAGAAGACAATTCCGTAAACATCAGGTTCTGAATCGGCTATTCTTTTAAGAACCTTGTACTTGTCCTTTGCATGGACAAGGTAATAAGCATGATTTACATTTTCTGCCGAGGCATTTTTGCTGCCTATTGTTATCTCAACCGGGTCCGACATGTAATTGCGTGCAATTGAGGCAATTTCTGACGACATTGTTGCAGAGAAAAGCAAAGTTCTCCTGCCATCCGGAACTGAACCCAGAATTTCATTTATGCTGTCGAGGAAACCCATATTAAGCATCTCATCAGCTTCATCAAGAATAACGGTTCTAACACCATTAAGCCTTGCTGCCTTTCTGTTAATCAGATCAATAAGCCTGCCGGGTGTTGCAACAATTATATGCACACCTTTCTTAAGGCTGCGTATCTGGTTCTCAATGCTTGAACCTCCATATACAGCCAGAATACTAAGTTTCCCTGTATATTTTGCATAATCTTCCAGATCGGAGGTGATCTGCAGGCATAATTCGCGTGTTGGGCACAGTATAAGTGCCTGGGTAAGGTTAGTTTCGGTATCGGTTGTCTGTACAAGCGGAAGACCGAAAGCAGCTGTCTTGCCTGTTCCTGTCTGTGCCAGCGCTATTACATCCCTCTCTTCACCGAGCATTACAGGAATGACTTTTTCCTGAACCGGCATCGGGTTTTCAAACCGGAGTTCTTCAATTGCCTTGAGAATTCCGGGGGTAAATCCCATCTCTTCAAATTTCATAAGTTGTTTTTTATTGTGATTCCGGGTGCGGTTAAGTTTTGTATTCCCGGCTGAAATGTACTCATATGCAGACTCGGCAAATGCCCGATAACCTATCGTGGAAACCACTGTTAATTTGAGTGCAAAGATATGAAAAGTTATTGAGATTGTTTTAATCCGTTAAATATTATAACTTTATACGAAGCAATGTAACAGATCATTATATGGATATAAGACCGGTAAAAATATATTCAGGAGAGGATTCTCCGCGATTGAGATATATAGCCGGCATTATTCTGGGAGATATACTCGGGCTGAGCTGGGAATTCACAAGCGACAGAAGGAAACTGGGAAAACATAATGTTATAAATTATTCTGATGAAGATATAAAGGGTTCATTCAGAATAGGTCCCGCTTCCATACTGTTCGAAACGGGTATCCTCGAAAAGGAACTGAGTGTAATTAAGTGGAAAGGACTTCCTGTGTTTTTTCCTTCACCGGACGGATCAGATATTCCCTTTGATATTTTCGCTGCCTCCTTCTACCTCGTTACAAGGTATGAAGAATACTGTTCCTTCGAGCCTGATGAGTTCGGACGTTTCAGCGCTGCTTCTTCGCTGGCCTGCAGGAACGGGTTTCTTGAACTGCCTGTTGTTGAGCTGTGGGCAAAGGAACTATCAAAACAGCTTCTTAAAAAGTTCCCAACACTTGTCTTTAAAAGGAATGAATTCTCCTCACTTGTTACATTCGATGCCGATGAGCCATTTGAATATCTTGGGAGGAGCCTTATGCAATCGCTTGGCGGATTATTGCAGGACCTCACAAAGAACAACCGCCATGTCAGCGACAGATATCAGACAGTGGCTAAGGGGAGACCTGATCCTTTTGAGGTCTTTGGCTATATTTCAGAATGTATCGACAGGCATGAAGCTGCTTCAAGGTTTTTCTTCCCGGTGGGCGACAGATCGAAATATGATCAGAATCCATCATGGAAAAATGAGCAATATCGTTCTTTAATGCGAAGATTGTCAGCTAAATATGATTTCGGGATACATCCTTCATTCAGCGCTTCAACAAACCCGGCAATTCTTGCAAAGGAGATTCAAAGGCTTAAAGTAATACTTGAAAAGTCAGCCATGTCGTCAAGGTTTCACTATGTAAGGCTGAAATTGCCAGTCTCATACAATAATCTTATTGAATCAGGAATATCGGAAGATTATTCAATGGGCTATTCCGATGAACCGGGATTCAGGGCGGGAATAAACCGGCCTTATAAATTCTATGATGTCCTGAATGATGTGGAAACAAATCTGAGGATTGTCCCTTTCATGTTTATGGATGTGACCTTATACCGTAACAAGAAGCTTGATGCACAGGCTTCGCAGGAAGTAATACTGAAGCTTATGAATGAAAGCAGAAGGGTGGGAGGGCTTTTTGTCAGTATATGGCATAATACCACACTGCTTGATAATACGGAATGCAGGCCCTGGAGAAAAGTTTTTGAGACTATGCTTGCTGAGATGAAGTGATGTGGTGTGAAGCGGTATGGAGTCATTATAACTTAAATACGGCATGTGGTCCTCGATATTAACCGCGAAGTTAATTTCGAAAGATCCACATTGCCGGAATTTGTTAAAGCGCTGAAAGAAAAGAATATAGAAACGGACCTGCGCTGGTTTACACAAGTTTCAGATACACCCTGTATTCATTTTCTGTCCTTTTATCGAGCCAGTGGGTATAGCCCAGACCAAGAGATTTGTCAAGAAGCGGTGCCGGGATGAAAGGAGCAATAATCTCAAGTAATTGATCATTTCCGAGCTTTTTTGCTGCTGCAAAAACCTCATGAACAGGTTGTTCTCCTCTGTTAAGCATTTCCTTGATATCGATAGTGTTTAATATTTTTTCTGTTCCGAACCATTCAGGTTTTTCTGTATTGTATTTATGACCTGTTTCTTCAAACTCATCCAGAGTTCCCTGTCCGGCCTTTTCACGAAGCTGGTTTACAAGCACTTCCACATTAAGGTTTCCTACAACTGCAGCCTGACTAATACTTGTGATCCTTGCAATTGTTTTTCTGAGAACCGGGTTCTTAAGTTTTTTGAACTCGGGAGCTGCCTTAATCAGTACATCTTCAAGTTCCGGATAAGCTTCAAGCAGATCGTAAATTTTTGTTTTTGGTGTAATTATCAGTTTTTCCATTTTATTCTTTTTTGTCAGTATACTCCAGAATTCTTCTTTCCCCCTGCAGGCTCCTTAAATGTGTAAGATCCTGCGAAACCTCAAGTGTACCAAGGTATTCCCCGTTTTCATTACGTAGGGCATAATACTCTATATATATGAACTTACCGCGCATCTGGATCCAGAATGGAGCATGTGAAGCCTTGCCTGATTTAAAGTCTTCAATAATCTTTTCAACAATATGGACACTTCCGGGAGGATGGCAGAGCCTTACATCCCTGTTGATTATAGACCGGCTCCTTGTAAAGATCCTGTGACTTCCCTGGGTGAAATACTTCACTTTGTCATTTTTATCCACGAAAGTCATGTCGACCGGAACTGTGTTCAATATTGCCATCAGTTCTTCAGCTGAGAAACTGCCTGATGGAAGCTGGATATTTCCGCCCTGGGTAAGCACTCCATGGCTGTCCTCCGTTTCAGAAAGGCCTTCCGGTTTCCAGTCAACAGGCGGATCATAAAGAGTGTATCCTATCTCAAGCGTCTGCCTGTGTATATTCCACCATTCCTCATTGTTCAGCAGATCCATGCTCATTGGAAAAAGGATGTCCTCTTCCTTTTTAGTCATGTCTTCAATTGCTTTCAGAACGGGTGCAAAAAGAATCTCCTCCGCTTCTTCCAGGTCCGTTTTTTTCAGATCAGGATTCCGGAGTATCTCAATGCATCCTTTGAGCTGGTCCCTGATCTCGTCATGTTTTCCCCACATCACTTTGGGAGGACCGGTGATTTCCTTTTTTTCAAGGTAGGGGAAAAGCAGGTATTCCTTACGCTGGTAGTGCTTGTCGACATCTGTGAGCTCATTATAGCAGGCCTGTATGCTGAAGACAGAGCTTTTAAACTCCTCATCTGAAACTGCATAAAGGCTTCCAAGGAGCACCCTTGTCTTTTCAATTACTTTAAGAAGCTCCCTGTTTTCCTTAATAAATACGTCAACAGGATGACCTTCAGGTATTTTCATGGCTCCGCTCTGGTCGATATGACCATCAAGAACTTCTCCGTGTACATCACACAGTTTCAGAACCTCTGTTTCCGGAAGTCCTTCGGAAATGAGCTCCTGTTCAACCTCAACAACTTCCCCGTAAGGTATCTGCTGCAGGGTACTGATAAGCTCAGCCCTGACTTTTGAGGGATCTTCTCCCTTGTGAAGCTTCAGAATCAGCTCCTTAAGCCTTTCTTTCCTGAAGCCTGAATTATTAATCAGTTCACTCATGATTTAATTTATTATTTAGAATAAGATTAAATAAATATTACGCAAATATAATTAATTTAATTTATAAAAAGACTATTTTGTCTTTTATGTTTCATAAAGGCTTTCTTTCTTAACTTTGTGACAATAAATTTACAAAAATGTCAGAATTTCTTAAGAGCTCAGGAAGTCATCTTAATGCCTTGTACCTCTTTGCAGCTGCTTTGATTGACGGAGAAAACGGAAAGAAGCTTGTTGAGAAATACCGCGATGATATCAGCAGGGTGTCTCCATTCGATGCCATGTATGTCCTGGACAGTCTGCTGCTTAATGGTTACAGCACAAGTAAGGTAAAGGACAATACCGGTAAAATAATAAATGTCTTTTTCAAATCACTTGATGCATTCAAATGGGATAAGCCTGCAGAAGGTCATTTCCTTTATTATATGATGCTCGAAAACCGCGAAGCTGAAAAGATCATCAGGGAGATGAGGCTTGTAATAAAGAATATTTATAATGGTAAGGAACAAAATAAGGATGATTTGTTTCAAAAGCTTGGAGAACAGCTGATAAGGCTTGAAACATACGAGCTTCACTATATCAAAAAGGAAAACATACTTTTTCCCTGGATTGAAAAGGCATTTCCGCAGTACCGCTGCCTTCAGGTTATGTGGTCGTTCCATGATGATTTCCGAAAAAGCATGCGGGAACTGAAAAAGCTTCTTGCTGTCAATGAGCCTGATCTGAACAAGATGAACAGGGAACTTGGGAAGCTTTTCTTTGTTGTCCTTCCGATTATCTTCAGGGAAGAACAGATAGTTTATCCTGTTGCCCTGAAGGCCCTTCCTGAAGCGAGCTGGAATGACATGCTTGAGCAGAGTCATGATACAGGGTGGTGCTATATAAACCCTCCGCTTGCTGATATTAAAAGTATAAACACAGGGATGAAGGAGAATTATGTCAGCCTTGATACAGGGCACCTTCTGCCGGACCAGATTAACATGTTGCTTAAAAACCTGCCTGTTGACATCACTTATGTTGATGAAAATGACCAGGTAGTTTATTTCTCCTCAGGCAGCCACAGGATATTTCCCCGGTCAAAGGCAATTATTGGCCGCAAGGTTCAGAATTGTCATCCTCCTGACAGTGTTCATATTGTTAATGAGATAATTAACTCATTCAGGAAGGGAGTAAAGGATGAAGCAGAATTCTGGATAAACATGAAAGGCCATTTTATTCACATCCGTTATTTTGCCCTCCGTAATGAACAGAAAGAATACAGGGGAGTTATTGAGGTAAGTCAGGATGTGACCTCAATCCGTTCCCTTGAAGGTGAAAGGAGGCTGCTCGACTGGTAAGATGGTCAAACGCTTGCAGCAAGGAATCCCGTTTATCTTTCACTGTAATTTCTGTAAAATAAATTACCTTGGTACCTTAAACCCGTTTTTCAACTATTACATACTGATATGATTAACAGATTAAAAATAACTGCAGTTCTTGTCCTGCTGTTTTCACTGAATCTCAGCGGTCAGAATAAAAAGGAGATCTTCGATTATCTTAAAACCCTGGGGCATGGAAAATATCTGTTCGGACAGATGGCAACCTGGGTGCATAATGAGAATCCGGATATGGATGATTCAACGAACTGGATAAGGAAGATTCATGATCATACCGGAATATATCCCCGGTATGCATGTATTACTTATGATTATGATGATGATCCTTTTACGGATTCTCAATGGAATGAAGGAGTTAAGAAACTACATGACAGGGGATTTCTCGTTGGTGTTTATAATTTTTATGCCAATCCCTGCGGTGGCCGGTGGAACTCACCTGTGACACTTGATCCCATCTTTGAAGAAGGGGATAATGCTATCAAGGCTGATTTTTACAAACAGATGGACAGGATGGCGGCTAATATGCAATGGCTTAAGGATAATGGCATTACAGTGATTTACACCCCTTTTGTGGAGCTTGATGACAAAAATAAATGGCATGCAAAGGAGGGGAGCAGGAACGGCATAAGGCTGTACAGGCTTGTTCATGACTATTTTACAAAAAAAGGCCTTGATAACATAATCTGGGCTTTTCACACAACACAGCGTCCGGGTGCGCTGCAGGAGTATTATCCCGGGGATGAATATGTTGATATTATCGGCAAGTCGGCTTATGGTACGGGTTTGATTTTCAATGAATATGAATGGGCAGTTGAGAAAAAGAGAAGCTCAGGCAAGGTTATCTGGTGGGGTGAGCTTGGCATACGAGACAAAAATGATGAACCCCGTGACTGCTTCGATGTTCTGACAAAGCTTGAAACAAGTTTCCCGGAACTCGCAGGATTCAGTTTCTGGAGCGATGCCGGCTTCTATAATGTTGTTGATAACCTGAATGGTCCGAAGTTCATGGCTGATCCTAAGTTAGTCACCCTTAAAAAAAGATAACTAGATCAGTTCAATCTCTTCATCATCACTGACGAGGTTCAGTTTGCCGTCCTCGCATTTGAATGTTTTAGCCGAGAATTTTTTCAGCAGGGTATAGTTATGAGTTGCAACAATAACAGCTCTTCCTGTCCTGCTTATGTCAGTCAGTAATTTGATGATTCCTTCTGATGTTTCAGGATCAAGGTTTCCTGTTGGTTCATCGGCAAGGATTATATCAGGATCATTGAGCAGGGCCCTGCTTATTACAACCCTCTGCTGTTCGCCTCCCGAGAGCTGGTGAGGCATCTTGTATCCCTTAAGGCTGAGACCTGCCTTCTCAAGAACTTCTCCTATTCGTCTGTCAATGTCTTCCTTGTTTTTCCATCCGGTTGATCTGAGAACAAATTCGAGGTTATCGTTAACTGACCTGTCTGTCAGTAACTGGAAATCCTGGAAAACTATGCCGATTTTTCTCCTCAGGAAGGGAATGTCCCTGCGTTTTAGTGTGCCCAGGTTATATCCTGCAACAAGGCCTGTTCCGCTTTTGAGAGGAATCTGTGCATTCAGTGTTTTTATAAGGCTCGATTTGCCGCTCCCCACTTTTCCCACGAGGTATATAAATTCACCTTTGCCAACAGTCAGATCTACCCCGGAAAGCACAAGATGATCCTGCTGCCAGATTTCACAGTCTGTTAGCTGAATAATTACATCAAGAGGCAATGTTTCCTCCATAATAGCTTGTTTATTAATGCAAAAACATATCAGGATGAACATATTTGCAGTTCAGCCTGATGCAAAATAACGAAAGAATTGATAAATAACATTTGGATGTTAATAAATTCAGTAATAAAGGCCGGCACA
This sequence comes from Bacteroidota bacterium, assembly GCA_022703405.1. Taxonomy (GTDB): domain Bacteria; phylum Bacteroidota; class Bacteroidia; order Bacteroidales; family VadinHA17; genus LD21. Next base: position 8,575 of record JAKLDT010000083.1, read on the forward strand.
CGGCGTTTATAAGTTGTAATTTTACGCTTAATTGTAAAAAAAACAAGGTTGACGTACAAGGCTAAGAATCATATTGCCAGACAGATATGTGTTGTTTTATAATTCTGTGAGGTTTCCTGATGAAAGCCTAAACTTATAAATTATGAACAGAAAAAAACTCTTGTTCCTTTCAGGATTCCTGTTAATAATATGCAGTACACTACATGCCCAGGTGACTTTTACAGGCGAACAGCTGCAATCAGATTTCAACAGGGCAATGGAACTTTACAATAAAGAGAAGTATGCTGCTGCAATTAAGCTTTTTGATAACTTCCTGAACGAAGAATTACTCTCTCCGGAAAAGGAGCTTGACGATGCAAAATATTACAGCGCAGTTTCCGCGATACGGCTTTTCAATCCTGATGCGGAATACAGAATGTTGAAGTACCTTGCAGAATATCCTGAAAGCCACAGAAACAATGAGGCGAAACTGATACTTGGTGATTATTTTTACCAGAACAAGAATTACAGAAAGGCTGCAACTTACTATGAATCAGTAAACCGGCAGCATCTTGAGCAGAAGCAGCTCCCGGAATATCTGTTCAGGTACGGATATTCATTATACAGCAAGGGGGAACCGGGCAAGGCTCTTGTGATGTTTTCTGAGATCAAGGACATCGACACCGAATATACTCCGCTTGCCTTGTATTATTATTCTCAGATAGCCTACGAGCAGAAGATGTACAGGTCGGCAATGGAAGGCTTCATGAAACTGAAGGATGATGAAACATTTGGTGCGGTTGTTCCTTTCTATATTGTTCAGATACTGTACATTGACAAGGATTATGATGGTATTCTGAAAGTGGCTCCGGAGCTTCTTAAGTCAGCCGGAAAGGAAAGAAGCATTGAATTATACAGGTTTATTGGTGATGCTCATTATAACAAGGGAAATTTTGCCGAGGCGCTTACTTATCTCCAGAAGTACTCGGAAGAAGCAAAGGCAAGTGAAAGAACAGACAAGTATCAGCTTGGATACTGTTACTATAAAACCGGCGATATCGACAATGCTGTCAGGATTTTTCTTGAGATAGGCGCAAAAAATGATCTGCTGAGCCAGAATATCTGGAACCTCCTTGGCGATTGCTACATGAAGAAAAATGACAAGAACAGGGCACGCCTGGCCTTCGGGGAAGCTTCCAAACTGAACTTTGACAAAGTTATTCAGGAAGAATCGCTCTTCAATTATGCGAAACTGACTTACGAAACCTCATACTCTCCTTTCGGAGAAACAATAGCTGCATTTACAGAATATATACAGCTCTATCCTGGTTCGGAAAGGATACAGGAAGCTTATGATTATCTTGTTTCTGCTTACCTGCAGATGAAAAATTATAAAGCGGCACTTGCATCGCTTGACAAGATAGCAAAGAAGGATAAAAAGCTTGAAGAAGCCTATCAGCGGGTAGCTTTTTACAGGGGACTGGAGTTATTCAGGAACATGGAAATGGAAGCAGCTATTGCAATGTTCGAGAAGTCGCTCAAATATGAAAAATACGACAGGTCGCTAAGGGCAAAAGCTGTATACTGGAGGGGAGAAGCATGGTACAGGCTCGCTCATTATGAAAAGGCCAGGGCCGACTATGAAATGTTCATGGGCATACCAGGCTCAATGAGTGTGGAGGAATATAAAATGGTAAGATACAGCCTCGGCTCTGCTCTCTTCAACCTTCAGGATTATTCAAATGCACTTAATCACCTTAAAACATTTGAGACTTCTTCAGCCGATGTAAAGGCTGAGGTAATGGCAGATGCACTCAACCGTATAGCTGACTGTTACTTCATAACAACTGATTACCAGACAGCAATACAGTATTATGATAAGGTTATTGCATTCGGCAACCAGGATGTTGATTATGCAATGTTTCAGAAAGGTTTCTCACTCGGACTCATGAATAACAACAGGGGAAAGACCGATGTTCTCACAGCTCTGCTTTCAAGATTTCCGGCCTCATCAATTATCCCAAATGCAATTTTTGAAAGGGGAAGGGCCTACATTGTTCTTGAGGATTATACAAAAGGCGAGTCAGATTTCAACACGGTTATATCCGATTATCCTGCAAGCCCGTTTGTGCCCCGCGCAATTGTACAGCTGGGACTTCTGTATTACAATCTGGGTCAGAATGATAAGGCTGTGGCCCAGTATAAGAAGGTTATAGAAAACTACAAGTCAACTCCTGAGTCGCGTTATGCCCTTACCGGTCTCAAAAATGCTTATGTTGAGATGAATGATGTGGAAGCTTACTTCACTTATGTAAAAACTGTTGAAGGCTTCGGAGATGTTAATATGTCGCAGAAAGACTCACTCCTGTACACCTCCGGAGAAAATCTGTACATAGCTTCAAACTATGTGAAGGCAGGTGAAGTATTCAGTAATTACCTTACAGAGTTTCCTTCAGGAAGCTTCAGGCTGAATGCACGTTTCTATCTGGCTGAATGCCTCAGGATGTCAGAGAAAAACGATGAAGCTTTGAAATATTATAAGGAGGTATCCGCAGAGGAAAATAATCCTTTCCTTGAGCAGTCACTTATGGCAGCCTCGGATATGCTTTTCGCGAATGAGGATTTTGAAGAAGCCCTTGAATATTACAGGAAGCTTGCACTTGCAGCCTCAAACGATATGAACCGGCTTACAGCTTACAAAGGCCAGTTACAATCGGCCTCTTTCATAGGTGATGCGCAGAGCACAATTGCCGCTGCTGACAAGATAGGCTCCATGCCTGATATTCCTGAAGAATTGTTAAGGGAATCAGTATTCATGAGGGCTAAAGCCAACTATACTCTGAATAATTACGACCAGGCGCTTGCTGATTTCAAACGGGTGGGAACCGAGATAACAAGCATTGAAGGAGCAGAATCAAAATACAGGATTGCTGAACTTCTTGAGAAACAGGGTAAGACAGCAGATGCTGAAAGGGTGATTCAGGAATTCATTGACCAGAAGACACCTCACCAGTACTGGATGGGAAGGATCTTCCTCCTGCTTGCAGAGATAAGCCAGAAAAAGGGTGATGTGTTCCAGGCAAGGATAACACTTCAGAGTCTGCGCGATTATTATGAAACCGACAATGATGGAATTCTGGATGAGGTAAAGTCAAAGCTGGCTGCCCTTGATGAGAATAAGCAGCAGTAGTTATTAAAACATAGCAGTACCAGGTGAAAAGAAAAAAACTGAATATGACCAGAAAAATCACTATATCAATTTTTATATTGCTTGCTGCAGTTTCTGCACTTGTTGCCCAGGAAAAACAGGGAGCTGATTTTAAAAGGGAAGTTACACTGTATAATCCTTACAAACCTACCCTTAATGTTGTCAGGAAGAGAAGCTTCCTTCCTGATATACAGGACACTGTTAAGTCAAAGCCCGCATTTAATTATATTGTCACTGCCGAGCCGCTTATGCCGGAATATAATATCAGCCC
>JAKLDT010000084.1 GCA_022703405.1 Bacteroidota bacterium
AACACAATCAGCATAATAGGAGGTTCCTATTCCGGGATGCATGATTTCGGTTATACCTGCTATATGCCCGGTAAGATAACAATTGAAAACCTCAGAATAGACGATTCAAAAAATCCACCGGATTACAAGGGACCTTTCATTTTTGCAGATTTCAATCCTGAAATGAAAAGCGAAAACTATGTGGAAAAGTACCCTTATATTAAAACGAGGGAGGTTGTACTCAGGAATATAACAGTCAAAAGCGGCAGGGAACTGACAATGAGCAATAATGCCTATATGTTCAGGGGAGTAAAAACAGACTGATCTGAAATATGATTTACATTTTGTTACTTACAAATTGTTCTATATTTACAGAAAACCAAAGCAGTTCCTTAATTATCCTTATCCGGCAATATTGTAAGTTAAATATGCGAATTCCCAGCTAAAGCACAAACTCATGAAAAAGACACTTTTATTTCTATTGTTCATACTTCCTGCATTAATAACAAAGGGGCAGGACAATGATGAGCAGAATATATTGAAAGCAATGCATTCAATATCAAGCCAGGAACTGTTTGATTATGTTAAAATTATGTGTGATGAGAAATATGCGGGCCGGCTTACAGGAACCCCGGAATACCAGGAATGTGCTGAATGGCTGGCAGGAAAATTCTCTGACTGGGGCCTCACTCCTGCCGGTGACAACGGAAGCTGGTTCCAGTGGTTCAACGTTCCCTACACACTTGTTTTCCCAGGCTGTTCCCTGGCTCTTGACATACCTGTGAAAAAAGACGGAATCATTACAAAACAATACAGGTATATTTCCGAATTTGTTCCGGGCTCAACCTCAGCAAGCGGTGAAGTTTCAGGTGAGGTAGTTTATGCAGGCTATGGGATAAGTGCACCGGAACTTAATTATGATGATTATGCAGGAATTGATGTGCGCGGGAAAATAGTTCTGATTGAACGCGAAGCGCCTGTGTCCCCTTCAGAAGGCGCAGATAAATTTAACCCATGGTACAAGTACTCATTTCACCAGTATAAACTTGAAAACGCCTTTCGTCATGGAGCTGCCGGAATGCTCTACATCTACGGTCCAATAGCAAATCCGAATAATGACTACATTGAAAATTTCATATATGTACATGTTGGCGACTCCGTAGTAAATGACATTTTCAGCGGAACAGGAAAAAACTACAGGGATAACCTTGAGAAGATTAACAAATCGCTCAGACCTTCAAGCTTCAGTACAGGGAAAAATGTTACTGTTAAGATGAATACAAAACATTTCCCTGACGGAAAAGGAAGCAATATTATCGGACTTCTGAAGGGATCTGATCCGGAACTAAGCAGCGAGACAATAATTATCGGGGCTCATCTCGATCATCTTGGCAAATGTTATGAGATGATGCCGGGGGCAAACGATAATGCATCGGCAGTTGCGGTGATGATGGGAGTTGCTGAAGCATTGACAAAATATAAGATTCCGCTGAAAAGGTCAGTCCTGTTCATCTCATTCGGCTCAGAGGAACAGTCCCTGCTGGGATCAAAAAAATATGTCCTGAATCCTGTCCTGCCGTTGGAAAAGAGCATCCTTCTCAACATGGATGGTGTGGGTACCGGTGATGCAATAGGTGCAGCAGCCGGTGAGAATTTTCCTCATCTGTGGTCCTTTGTTGAAGAAGCAAACAAAGCTTATATACATGCCTTTCTTAGAACAAATTTCTTCCCTAATCTGGGCAGACCCCGGCTCGATGCAGCAATATTTATGAAAGCCGGCGTTCCTTCTTTAAGCTTTTCAACAACCGGTGCTTTCTCCCCCTATCATCTGCCCGGAGATAATATTGAGACAATTAATCCTGAAATTATGGAAGAGATGTGCAGACTTTTGCTCCTTACTACAATCAGGATGGCTAACAGTCCGGAACAGATAATACAGGCTAAATGAAAAAAATATATACAAAAGAAGTTCAGAAACATCTGCAGCAGTTTTGCAGGAAGAAAAATGATATTCTTACTGAAAAAGACATCCTTCACCTGCCGGGAATCGTTCAGAAATATCTGCATTTTACAGGATCAGTCGGCAGGGAGAAGGTCTGGAATTTCCGTGCCGCATTCAAAGGAGGCATCCGTGGCAAATCAGATGAACCATTTATGAAACCCCGGTCCGAACAATATAATTTCTTTGAAAAACCTACCCGCCTGTTTTACATAGTTGCAAAAAAAAGCGGCATACCGGCAAAAGGAATACATATCTACAAGAACGCTGCTGCAATAATGAGAATTAAAATACTTGGCCTGTTCACTGTTGTTGATGCACATGGCTTTGAAATGGACAAGGGTGAAACAGTAACCGTGTTCAACGATATGTGTGTTATGGCTCCTGCATCACTGATCGACAAAAATATAAGCTGGACTGAAGTTGACACTCATATTGTAAGGGGTACTTTTACAAATAACAACATCACTATTAGTGCATTGCTATATTTTGAAAGTGAAGGCCGCCTATTAAACTTCATAAGCAATGACAGGTACGAAACAACTGATGGGAAGACTTATATGAATTATCAATGGGAAACACCTCTTCTCAGGTACAGGTCTTTCAACGGTTATAATCTGGCTTCTGAGGCCAGGCTCATATATAAACACCCCGAAGAAGATTTTTGTTATGGGGAATTTCAACTTGAGAGCATTGAGTATAACTGCAGGGAATTCAGATAATAAATATTGACTGCCAGGAATTTATAATAAACCTGTTACCGGCTCTCTGAGAATCCTGACTACCGCCAGGAAAGGTACTGTTCGTTCATCGCTACATTGATCCTGTCAATCATGTTTTTTTATCATGTTTCAAAATCTGCCTTATAATAATAATAGCTTTGCAACTGATAAGCTATTTTTGTGAATTCCGGTACAAGACAGAATAAAATTTGAAATGGAAAGCAACAGAAATCCGCCTGGAAAGCATATCGTATTTTGTAATTGCCAGGGAAGCAATACTGACAGGACAAAATCTGAGAAGATAAAGCAGTATCTGCAGACTCTTCCGGTCAGAGTGACAATCCTGTCTGATTTCTGCGGCCTTGCTGCAACTAAGGCCGGCAGCCTCAACGGGCTCTTCTCCGAAAAGGAAGAGGTGATGATACTGGGCTGCCACAGACGTACAATGAACCTTCTTTTTGAAAGCATATCTTCAATTACAGGAGAATTACCGGCCCCGGCTTATATTAATCATATAAATTCTGAAACAGAATACACTGAAAATGAGGTAAATAAATTTCTTTCTTCATATAGAGGCAGACAATCAACAACAGAGATATCAGAAGACAGCGGCTGGCCGTCGTGGTACCCGGTAATTGATTATAACAGGTGTACAGCATGCGGACAATGTGCCGACTTCTGTCTTTTTGAAGTTTATGAAAAAAAACCGGGAAGAGTAGATGTGATAAATCCTCATGGATGTAAAAACCAGTGTCCCGCATGTGCAAGGATCTGTCCTGCAACAGCCATAATTTTCCCAAAATACAAAAATGGCGGCGCCATCGGCGGATCTGATAATATTGATGAACAGTCAGAAAATGAGAGAAGAGCAAGGGATGTTGAAAACATACTTGGGAATGATATTTACACTACCTTGAGAAACCGTGAAATAAAACGACGCTCAATTATAAAGGAGGAAGCCATGAAGAAGGCTCTTACGGAGAGGGAAAATATGCTGAAACAGAGTGGTATGCAAAAAATCTGATCAGATGTCAGTATTCAGAAATTTCATAAAAGTCAATGGCCGTTGCCGGAGAAAATTCCTTATAAATATGGGATTGAAAGGTCTTACCGGCATAATGAGGTTCAGGAAGAGAAGCCGGAAAGGGATGGTCTTTCCTGCTTTTCAGTTCATATCAATAACCAATGACTGTAACCTTGGCTGCCAGGGCTGCTGGGTAGAGACAAAGGGAACAAAGATCTATATGAAACCGGAAAGGATTGAATCAATAATTAAAGCCGGAAACAAACAGGGATCATATTTCTTTGGCATTCTTGGCGGAGAACCGCTTATGCACAAACAACTTCCGGAAATATTTGTGAAATACCCCGGCTCATATTTCCAGCTGTTCACAAACGGGACACTTTTCACCAAAGACCTTGCAATATCCCTGAAGAAAGCCGGAAACGTCACTCCTCTTTTCAGCCTTGAAGGTGACGAAGATGTGGCCGATATAAGACGAGGCGGAAACAACATATATAAAAGAACCCTTGGCGCAGTCAGAACTGCAACAGAAGAAGGCCTTATAACAGGTGTGGCGATAAGTGTCTGCAAATCAAATATCGACATGGCGCTCTCCGACAGTTTCGTAAAGATGCTCCATGACCTGGGTGTTATATATTTATGGTATTACATTTACAGACCTTCAGGAAGCAAACCATGCTATGAACTGGCTCTTAATCTGGATGATATCACCAGACTGAGAAGCTTTCTTGTTGAAGGAAGAACAAGGCTGCCTATGGTTCTCATCGATTCATACTGGCATTCTGACGGACAACCATTTTGCCCTGCTGCCGACGGGCTGAGTCATCATATTAACCCTTCGGGCGACATTGAACCATGTCCGGTAATTCAGCTGGCTGCAGAGAATATTGAAAAGGGCGAAATTGAGAACATATATGAAAGTTCGGATTTTCTGAAAGACTTCAGGAAGCAGATAAAAGGCAGAACGCAGGGTTGTATACTGATGGAAGACCCCGCATGGATTAAGTCATTTTCGGAAAAACACAAGGCAAAGAATTCATCAATGCGCGAAACTTACCTGAATGACCTGGAAACGGCTCCGAAAATAGTCAGTCATGGTTCTGCTCCCGTGATGCCTGAAAAAAGTCTTCTTTACAGGCTGGCGAAAAAAACAGCCTTCTTTGGAATGGGTTCATACGGATGATTTTAAACTGAAATGATGTCAGAAAAGATAATATCGCTTGTTGTACCTGCCGAAAACAGCCTCAGGGAAGAAATCCGGAGAAGCGCTGATGAGTTTCTCAGGACAAATCCGACTGAGCCGCCTGTTTCATTCAACAGGCTTTCAGAACTTGCAGGCAGACTGCTTTCTGAAAATAAATGGGATGATGAGCTGAAGGCCTTCACAATGGTTTGTTGCGGCAATGCTGTCTGGAGACCTATTGTTGAAACGATACCTTATCAAAGACGAATGCTGCTTCTCCCCCATTGCCTGAAGAACAGCCGGAAGTGCACAGCTCCCGAGGATGAATTCGGGCTGTTATGCAGGGAATGTGGAAACTGCAATATTCCGGAATTCACACAGGAAGCCGAAAGACTGGGATACATTACAATTGTTGCAGAAGGGACAACTATAGCATCACAGCTTATTGAAAGCGGCAGGGTTGATGCCATAATTGGCGTTGGCTGCATGGAAACACTGCAAAAAATATTCAGGGAAGTAAGCAATTATGCAGTACCCGCTATCGGTGTGCCGCTTATATCTTCGGGCTGCACCGACACAATAGCAGATAAACAGTGGATAATGGAGGAACTAGGCAATTACAGGAATAATGGAAATTTACATCTTGTAAACCTTAATGATCTCAGGAGCAAAATAGAATCCTTATTTACTGAAAATGAGATCATCCGACTGTTAAATCTTTCACAGAACCCCGCTGATGCCATTATTCTGGAACTTATGCTTGCCGGTGGAAAACGTATTCGTCCCCTGCTCACTGCTCTTGCATATCAGACATACAGCAACAACAATGACCCGGAGCTGCTTAAACTATTAGCCGTTTCAATAGAATGCTTTCACAAGGCCTCGCTTGTACATGATGACATTGAGGATGGCGACGAGTTCAGGTATGGAAAACAGACACTGCATGCAAGGCATGGCATACCGGTTGCTGTCAACACGGGAGACCTTCTTATCGGTGAAGGATACAGGCTGCTTTCAGAATGTAAAATTGATTACAGAATAAAGTCAGACTGTATAAAAACAGCAGCAGAAGGTCACAGGGCAATGTCGGCAGGACAGGGATATGAACTGATGGCAAGGAAAAGCAACATCATACCATCAGTTACAGAAGTCCTGAAGATTTTTGAGAATAAAACAGGACAGGCTTTTAAAGTTTCACTGCTCACCGGCGCCATTGCCGGAGGAGCTGATAGTGGTTCAACTGAGATCCTTTCGCGCTTCAGCCTGATGACCGGGATTGCCTACCAGCTTAAGGATGACCTTGAGGACCTCAGCGATAAAAACAGTGCAGGACTCAGAAATCCCTCAGTATTGATTTCAATGCTTGCTGAAAAGGCAGGCCCTGAAGAAAATGATTCAATAGTAAATGCTGTCAGAAACAACAGTAATGATGAAATACACGTTATGCTTGAAAAATACGGAATTGGGTCAGATGCTGAAGACATGATAAGGGAATTCCTGGGCAATATAAATGCCTGCCTTTCGGAAGTAAAAAACCTTCCTTTAAAACTTGCTCTCCATGAGATCATTGGAAAGACATTCAGCAAATATCTTTAAGCTCTTACTGAGACCATACCTGAGGAAATTTGAGACACAGAGCCCGGCTGTTGTGCTCAGAAAATCACTTGCTCTTCTTGATACCGGTACAATAAACGATATTAAAAAATTTGTTGCAGACAGACAACACCCTTCCGGGGGCTTTGCTGACAGGGCAGTGAATGCTGACATGTATTACTCACTTTTCGGCTTTTATCTTGCCCGGGCACTTGAGATGAATGACATTCTTCAAGCCACCGGTGAATTTGTAAGGAACGAAACAGGAAAGTCAATACCAACAGGTGTGAATCTGAAATGTGCCGCCATCCTTGCCAATGAGCTTTCAGACGACAAAAAGCTGATCAGGAAACTATTAAAGAATATACGACGGGAATTTAAAGAGCATAAAGCAAAACAGGCGGAATACGGTGCCTTCCTGGATCTTCTTGTCTCATATCAGACAGGAGACTACATTCAGGCGCTGAGAATAAGAAAACACCTCAGCAAGTTCAATGACCCCGAAGCATTGCCTTCAACTGTTTTAGCCGCACTTATTGTGCTGCACTCTTCTTTCAGCAAACCTGTGGCAGAGCTTCAGGAAAGGCTTACCGGACAATTCTATTCAGGAGGAGGCTTCAGGGCCCTGAAGAACACTGCCACCACTGATTTACTGTCAACTGCAGCATCTCTCTACGCTCTCCGTTTTTCTGAATATGATCTGACAATAATCAAACCTGAATGTCTTGATTATATAGATTCACTCTTTAAGGAAGGAGGCTTCTGCGGAAATAAACTCGATGAGGAAACCGACCTTGAATATACTTTTTACGGTTTACTTGCACTAGGTTCACTGGCTGACTGACTATGAATAATACAAATATAGCTGATATCTATTCCGGACTCTGCATCCGCCTGAAGAGTGAGATGAATTCAGAAGGATTCTGGACAGGTGAATTGTCATCAAGCGCCTTATCAACTGCAGTCGCAATCACGGCACTTAAAATAAACGGGAATCCTGATGATTGCAAGATAATCAATGACGGACTGGAATGGCTTCTCAGGATTATTAACGACGACGGTGGTTTTGGTGATACGCCGGAATCATTAAGTAACGTCAGCACAACACTTCTCAGCTATGCAGCAATAAATTATTGTCAGACGAACGGGAACGGAGCTGAAAGCATAAAAAGGATGAAAGAATGGCTGGCCCTTAACGGAATATACCTTGATCCTGAATCAATTACAAAGTCAATTCTTCGCTTTTACGGTAAAGACTATACATTCTCGGTACCAATACTTGCAATGCTCAACATTTGCAATGTGATCCAACGGGAATCGGCCAGGCATATTCCGGGACTCCCTTTTGAGCTCACACTGCTTCCGCAGTCGTTGTACAGGTTCTTCAACCTGAGGGTTGTAAGCTATGCCTTGCCTGCACTAATTGGCGTTGGCATCTTTCTTCTTAAACAGCGAAACAGTAAAAATCCTGTCAGCTTTCTCAGGAGTCTCTTCATTAAGCCTTCCATTGACAGGTTAAACAGCCTGCTGCCTGAAAGCGGTGGTTTCCTTGAAGCAATACCACTTACCGGCTTTGTTGCCCTGTGCCTCATCGCAAGCAACAGACCTGACAACAAAACTGTAACAAAAGGCCTTGAATTCCTGAGGCTTCAGCAACGCAAAGAAGGAGGATGGCCTATTGATACCGATCTTTCAACATGGGTTACCACACTCACAATAAAGGCTCTGGGAAAAGATCTGAGGAAAAATCTGGATGAAGAACAGGCAGGCAGACTGAGAAAGCACATACTCGCACTTCAGTATAAGTCAGTGCACCCCTTCAACGGTGCAAAGCCAGGAGGCTGGGGCTGGACAAGTCACTCAGGATCAGTGCCTGACGCTGATGACACACCGGGCGCCATACTTGCCCTGCTTGAAATGTTTACAGGTTCTGAAGATGAGATTAATGCCATACTGCTTGGCTGTGAATGGCTTACTGAATTGCAGAATAAAGATGGAGGCTTCCCTACATTCTGCAAAGGCTGGGGCCGGCTTCCCTTTGACAAAAGCTGTGCTGACCTTACAGGCCATGCACTGCTGGCTATGCTAAAATCCCTCTGCGAAATAGACAGTATGCCGGCAGCTCTCAGGAAGAGGCTGACAATCAGTATAAATAAGGCTGCCACCTATCTGGAAAAACAGCAAATAAAAAACGGTTCATGGCTGCCATTATGGTTTGGAAATCAGCTTACTGAAACAAAAAGCAATCCTGTTTACGGCACAGCAAAAGTGAGCATTTACTTAAGCGATTGCCTTAATCTGAATCTTCCGGATGAAAAATTGAAAAACAATCTGTCTGTAATGCTTGAAAAGGCACACGCATACCTTATAGTCAATCAGAACACTGATGGCAGCTGGGGAGGTGAAAAAGATGTAGAGGGAACAATTGAAGAAACTTCCCTGGCAATAAGCGCCCTGGCAGCTAAAGATGAAACTGCCTGCCTGAATGGACTTCAATGGCTTGACAGAAATTCCGGCATGAAAGCTTCACCAATAGGGCTTTATTTTGCCATGCTTTGGTATGATGAAAAGATGTATCCGATGATATATTATACTGAAGCATGCAGGAGACTGTTAATAAAATAACAGTACTTACTCAAGGTTAGGTTTTGTCCTGTAATCAGAAGGTGTGATCCCTGCAATCCTTTTAAAATATTGTGAGAAGAAAGACTGGTTTGAAAAATTCAGATAATCGGATATTTCCTGGATGCTCATATCGGAATATTTCAGCAGGTTTTTCGCCTCCATTATAACACACTCATTTATCCATTCCATAACAGATTTTCCGCTTGTCCTTTTAATCAGGGAGGTCATGTATTTAGGTGTTATATAAAGCTTTGCCGCATAAAATTCAAGACTCCTTTCAGATTTGAAATTCTGCCTGAGAAGAGACATGAATTTATTATAATATTCCTCGTTACGCTTATTTACATTTTCCGACTCTCCGTTCTGAGTCTGCAGGTAAGCGCTCAGGTAGGAACAGGCTTTGTAGGTAATCAGATTTATGTAGCTCATCACAATTTCATTGCAATAGTCCTTCCCCTTAAACTCCTCCATTTCATTCTTCAGGGAAAAAAATGCTTCCTGGAGCGATATCGCCTCATGCTGTGTAAGTCTGACACATGGATTCTTCTGAATTCCAAGGAATACTGAAAGCACATTATTGTAGTTCAGATTGAATTTCCGGATAAAATCGTCATCAAAGGCCATCAGGTATAATTTGCATTCACTCCAGCAGCTCAGATTGATAATATCCTTGGGCATACTGACATAGAGACAGTTTTCCTCAACTTTATACTGCTTAAGATTTGACACCAGCTCAACACTTCCTCTCACACAAAGCATGGCAATGTACGCATCTATCCGGCAGGGATACCTGAACATTTCAAGTTTTCTGTCGGAATCAGAATCAATCTGTGCAAGGAAACATCCAAGATAAGCCTGGTATTCTTCCTCCGACAACAGATCCATCTTACTGAGAGAATCAAGAGAAAAGCTTATGAAACCCTTATCATCCATCGAAATCTTACAAATTTGCGACAAATATTATAATATTTTAGAATAATATTATCTATCAGATTGCTTTTTTCGACTAATTGAATAATTATTCCGTTAAGTAGAACTATACTATTTACAGTCTGTATCCCATTTTTGCAGAGCAAAAACAAATTATAAAACAATGAAAAAAATCTCTTTGAGATCAATTGCAGTAATAACAGGCATTTCTGTTGCCTTATTGAACAGCTGCACAGGTAAAAATCAGCCATCCGGCAGTGAAACGGTAATAAAAGTTGAAATAGATACAGTTCAGGAATCGGATGAAGTAAGCAAGGTGGAATATGTAGGGATAATTGAGGAAAAATCTTCCGTAGCCCTTGGATTTCCTGTTCTTGGCACTATTGAAAGAATATATGTTTCAGAAGGTGATTTCATCCGCAGGAATCAGCTTCTTGCCACACTCGACAAGGCATCGGCAAAAAGCATGTTCGAAGCAGCCGAAGCCACACGTAAACAGGCACAAGATGCTTATGACAGGCTGAAATCGATATACGATAAAGGCAGTCTGCCTGAAATACAGATGGTTGATATTGAAACCAAGCTTCATCAGGCGAATTCATCGTTTGAGCTGGCAGAACGGAATCTGAAAAACTGTGACCTGTATGCTCCTTCTGAAGGAGTTGTCGGCCAGAAAATGGCTGAGGCAGGTGAATATGTCATGCCAGGGAAAACTATACTTACAATTCTGGACATCAGTACTGTTAAGGCAAAGTTTTCTGTACCTGAAAATGAAATTTCAGAAATCACTTCGGCTTGCAATGCAGAAATTACTGTATCAGCCCTGGGTAATAAAACATTCACGGGCAAAAAGATTGAAAAGAATGTAGTTGCTAATCCCATATCGCACACATATCCGGCACATGTTATTCTCAGCAATCCGGGTAAAGAACTTCTTCCCGGCATGGTATGCAATGTTGAGCTGGGCATGTCGAAAATATCAAAGGGCATAATTGTTCCGATAAGCATTGTTCAGACAACCGCTGACAACAGGAAGTTCGTCTGGACAGAAAAGGAAGGAACTGCAAAGCGCAACTATGTTACAACAGGTGCTGTCAGGGGAAATGGTGTTGAAATTATCTCCGGACTCACAGCTGGTGACAGAATTGTAAGGGAAGGTTTTCAGAAAATAAGTGAAGACGATAAAATAGCAGGAAAATGAATCGCAGATACAGTATTATAGAATGGTCGATGAAGCATAGCGCTATCATCTTCCTGCTTGTCGGAATACTTGTTGTTTTCGGCGTAACAGCGCTCATTGTTATGCCAAAACAGGAATTTCCGGGTTATACTATCAGGCAGGGTATAATTATAGGTGTTTATCCGGGGGCAACAACAGGAGAGGTTGAGAAGCAGCTTGCCGAACCTCTTGAAAAATTCCTGTTTGCCTATCCCGAAGTTAAACGCAGCTATACAACAACAACCTCGAAGAACGGATTATGTTACACCCTTGTTGAACTTAACGACAATGTAAAGAACAAGGACGAAGTATGGTCAAAGATAAAGCACGGGCTTACTGCTCTTAAAATGGAGCTTCCATCGGGAGTTCTGGCACTTATTGCCCAGGATGATTTCGGAGATGTATCAGCCCTGCTTATTGCAATTGAATCAAAATCACGCACATATTCGGAACTTAAGCAATATGCCGACGAACTGGTACACAGCCTTCGCCGCATAGAGTCTGTTTCCAATCTTCGCATGTACGGGGTAAAGGAAGAACAGGTAACTGTTTATGCCGACAGAAAGAAACTTACTTCCTATGGTATTAGCGAGAAACTTATAATGTCTGAAATATTCAGCCAGTCACTTGCCCCTGGAGGAAGCATAAAAAATGATGAGGTGCTTGTT
>JAKLDT010000085.1 GCA_022703405.1 Bacteroidota bacterium
TATTTCATTTTGTGAAAAATTGAATATATTTGCAAAAAATATGCATAAATATGCAGAAGACAAAAAGAATACTTGCAATTGAGAAAATAATCAGGGAGGCCAGGATAACGACACAGGAGGACCTTCTGAAGAAGCTGAAAAGCAAGGGAATAACCTGCACCCAGGCGACTCTTTCAAGGAATCTGCGTCAGCTTGGAGTAGGCCGGACTCCTGACGGATCAGGCGGATACAGGTATACACTGCCTGATAATAACCGGGTAAGCAGCGAGTCTCCGTTGAGGCTTAACATAGTGCCTGTTATACAGGATATTATAGAGGCAAAGGGAATGATAATAGTAAAAACACTTCCGGGCAATGCAAGCAATACGGCTCTGTTCATTGATAATGCCGCAAGGTATGAGATTGCAGGAACAATTGCCGGTGATGATACAATTCTCCTGATTCCGCGGGACGGGATAACATCAAATCAGCTTCATTCCTGCCTTGAGATAATTCTTCCGGGCCTGCATGAACAGATAAGAAAGTAACTTTATGTATAATTCAAATAATAAATATAATTCAAAATGAAAGAAAAAGTTGTACTCGCATACAGCGGCGGATTGGATACATCAGTTATACTTAAGTGGCTGATTGAAAAGGGATTTGAAGTTATTGCCTTTGTAGCCGATGTAGGCCAGAAGGAAGATTTTGACGCGTGCAGCGAAAAAGCCAGATATCTCGGAGCATCAAAGGTTATTATAGCCGACCTTAAGAGGGAGTTTATTGAAGACTATGTACTTAAGGCAATTATGGCAAATGCGATATATGAAGACAGGTACCTACTGGGCACAGCTCTTGCACGTCCTCTTATTGCAAAGAAGCAGATTGAGGTTGCAAAGGCCGAAGGTGCAACAGCAGTTGCGCATGGCGCCACAGGAAAAGGGAATGACCAGGTGAGGTTTGAGCTGACATATTTTGCTCTGATGCCCGGAGTAAAGGTTATATCGCCATGGAAAGACAAGGAATTCCTTGCACAGTTTCAGGGCAGGACTGACCTTCTCAAATATGCTTCTGACCATAAAATACCTGTGAAGGCAAGCATCGACAAGCCTTACAGCGAGGACGATAACCTTATGCATATAAGTCATGAGGCAGGTATTCTTGAAGATCCGATGTATTCTCTGAACAAGAATATGCTTGAGAAGATGGTTATGCCTCAGGATGCACCTGACAAGGAGACAAGGATAGTGATACATTTTAAGAATGGTCTGCCTGTGAAGCTTGTCAATAAGGATGACGGAACAATTAAGGAGGATGCCTATGAAATGTATGTTTACCTCAATGAGCTTGCAGGAAAGAACGGTATCGGGCTTCTCGACATGGTTGAGAACAGGTTTGTAGGTATAAAGTCAAGGGGTGTGTATGAAACACCGGCTGCTACAGTTCTCCATATTGCACACAAGGATATTGAAGGAATAGCTATGGACAGGGAAGTGATGCGGCTTGTCAGCATGCTCACTCCAAAATTCGCTGAGATAATCTATAATGGTTTCTGGTTCAGCCCTGAAATGGACTTTCTGATGGCTGCTATCAAGAAAAGCCAGGAGCTTATTGACGGCAGTGTTCATCTCTGTCTTTACAAGGGGAATGTTATGATTGAAGGCAGGGAATCACCTTCTTCACTGTATAACAAGAAGCTGTCGAGCATGGATATTGACGGAGGTTTTGACCAGACTGACAGCAAGGGCTTCATTAGGATAAATGCCATAAGGCTGATGGCTCACAGGGCCATAATAGAGGAGAGTGAGAAAAAATAAAAAGACTTAATTATGAAACTTTGGGAAAAGGGGATAAATCCAGAGCCGGCCATTATTGAATTCACTGCCGGCAAGGACAGGAAAACCGACCTTGCTCTGACAAAATGGGATATTGTCGGCTCCATGGCTCATGTAATAATGCTGAAGGATGTAGGATTAATCTCTGACGAGGAGAAGAACGGCATGCTGAAAGCTTTACATTCACTTTTTGTATGGGATGAGGAAGGCAGCCTTGTAATCGAAAAGGATGTGGAAGATATTCATTCTCAGATAGAAAAAGAGATGTCATCAATTCTTGGTACAACAGGGAAGAAAATTCATACCGGACGTTCCAGAAATGACCAGGTGCTTGTTGACATTAGGCTTTACACAAGGGAAGAGATTGACAAGCTGTCGGTTCTGATAAGCAAGCTCTTTACAAAACTTCAGAGCCTTAGTGAACAGTACAGGGAAGTTCTTCTTCCCGGATACACCCACATGCAACCGGCAATGGTATCATCTTTCGGTCTCTGGTTCGGCGCTTGGGCTGAATGTCTGGCTGATGATGTTCTACTTCTTTCCGGAGCAAGGGCGTTAAACAATCAGAATCCCCTGGGGACAGCTGCAGGATACGGTACCACCCTTCCTATAAACAGAAAGCTTACCTCAGAGCTCCTCGAGTTTGACGATCTTCTCTATAATTCAGCCTATGCCAGCCTTAGCCGGGGAAAGATTGAGCTGGCTGTTGCATCATCGCTGGCTTCCGTGGCACAGACACTTTCGAGGTTCTCAATGGATATCTGCATCTATATGAGCTCTGAGTTCAGATTCATCGATTTTCCCGATGAATATGTAACCGGCTCAAGCATAATGCCCCAGAAGAGAAATCCTGATGTGTTTGAACTTATCAGGGCACGGTGCAACGTTATACAGACACTTCCGAACCAGATTGCAATGCTGACAAGCAACCTTCAGTCGGGTTATAACAGGGATCTTCAGCTGCTCAAGCAACTCATATTTGACGCTTTCAGTGAGATCAGGGAGTGCATTGAGATTATGTTGCTGATGCTCAACAATATAAAAGTGAAGAAAAACATTACGGAGAACTCTATCTACAATACAATTTTCAGTACTGAAGAGGTAAACAGGCTTGTCAAGCAGGGCATACCATTCAGAGATGCTTATAAAGCTGTCGGAGAAATGGTTAAAAACTCATCATTTTCAAAAACCACGCTTGATGATTATGTTCATGAAGGCAGCATAGGAAATCTGTGCAACAGCGAAATAGCGCGACTTTTCGAGCAGAGGATGAAGCCCTTCAGGAATGTATCAGCCTCTGAGTTCGCAGAGAAGTTGATGAAACATGTAACGGAATAAGGAAGTTATTTTGACTTCCTTATATTCCCGATAAATTCATCAAAGAGGTAATCAGTATCAGTCGGCCCTCCTGATGCTTCAGGATGGAACTGGGTTGAGAAGAAAGGCAGCGATTTATGTCGCATACCCTCGTTTGTATTATCGTTGATATTCACAAAGAAAGGCTCCCATTCACTGCTCAGGGTTTTGTTGTCAACGGCAAAACCGTGATTCTGTGAAGTGATATAAGCCTTGTCAGTTCCAACCTGGATAACAGGCTGGTTATGGCTTCGGTGACCATACTTGAGTTTATAGGTATCAGCGCCTGAAGCAAGAGCCATCAGCTGATTTCCCAGGCAGATGCCGAAAATCGGTTTGCTGCCGGTATATGATTTCCTTATGTTTTCTATTGAAGTTGTACACATCTTTGGATCACCAGGGCCATTTGACAGGAAGAGTCCGTCAAAATCCTCATTGTGGAAATCGTAATTCCAGGGAACTCTTATTATTGTGGTATCTCTCTTCAGAAGGTGTCTTATAATATTAAATTTCACACCGCAGTCGAGGAGTAATATCCTGTATTTTCCTGAGCCATAGACTTTTTTTGTCGGAGTGCTCACCTCTGCCACAAGGTTAACCTTATTCGGATCGTAAAAGACTATGCTTTCTCCTTCAGGTTCAAGCTTTCCGAGCATTGCTCCTTTTTCCCTGATTCTTTTTGTAAGGGCTCTTGTATCTATTCCGTAAACTCCCGGAACCTTGTTCCTTTTTAGCCAGCTGTCGAGACTTTCCTCTGCATTCCAGTGGCTGTATTCAAACGAATAATCAGAGACTATAAGTCCTGAAATATGAATAGATGAGGATTCATAGAAACGCAGCAGGTCATTTTCCTCACTCCGGGCAGGGGCGCCGTAGTTTCCTACTAGCGGGTAGGTAAGGCAGAGTATCTGTCCTCTGTAGGAAGGATCGGTAAGACTCTCAGGATATCCAGTCATAGCGGTATTGAAAACAACCTCTCCGGCTGCAGCAACAGGTGAACCGAATGAATATCCCTGGTACACTGTACCATCCTCAAGCGTTAGTTTTATTTTCAGTCTTTTCTCCATTATTGTTCTGTTTATCTGATTGATGATACAGCTCTTTCAATATTTTCCAGGGCTCTTTTTAACACGGCTCTTGTTGTTGCCACGTTCATTCTCATGAAACCTTCTCCTCCCGGTCCGAAGGAGGAACCTTCATTCATACCGATGCCTGCATTGTTTACAAAGAAATTCATCAGTTCACTTCCCTTCATACCCAGCTTTCTGCAGTCGAGCCAGATCATATAGGTAGCTTCAGTCACTGAAGGGATTATTTCCGGAATCATTTTACCTAGATAATCAACCGTGAATTCAATATTTCCGTCGATGTAAGTCAGAAGTTCATCAAGCCACTGGTCTCCTGATGTGTATGCGGCTTCCGATGCAACTGAACCGAAAATATTGCCGTTTGAGATATGCAGACTGTCAGTTATTTTCCTGAATTCTTTTCTGAGTGCAGGATTTGAGATAATAATTGAGGAGGTTGACATACCTGCAAGGTTGAATGTTTTGCTTGGAGCGATGCAGGTCACTGTCCTTTCTGCTGTTTCAGGCGACAGTGAAGCAACCGGGACATGGGTATAACCCGGCAGAACAAGGTCGCAATGAATTTCATCGGAAAGAATAAGCAAGTTGTGTCTGAGACAGATTTCTGTGATTTTCACAAGCTCCTCCCGGGTCCATGCCCTGCCTACAGGATTATGAGGATTGCTCAGGATGAGCATCTTTGTGCTATTTTCAATTGATTTCTCAAGAGCGTCAAAGTCCATTCTCCAGCCGTCTGCTGTTTCAGCAAGCCTGTTGTAGATAAGCTTTCTTCCATGTGATTCCACAGCAGAAAAGAAGGGGAAATAGACAGGAGGCTGCACGATAACCGAATCGCCGGGATTTGTAAATGCCAGGGTTGCCATGTTAAGTGCAGGGACAACACCGGGAGTATAGATAATCCAGTCTTTTTCTATTGCCCAGTTATGGCGCCTTTTATGCCAGCTGATTATTGAGCTGTAATATTGTGGAGATCTCAGTGAGTAGCCGTAAATATTATGGTTCAGCCTTTCCTGGAGGGCTTTCACAATAAATTCAGGAGTAAGGAAATCCATATCGGCAACCCACATCGGAATGACATCACTTTTACCGAATGTCTCCTTCCGGAGGTCATATTTAATACAGCCGCTTCCTTCCCTGTTTACTGGTTCATCGAAATTCCACATCCCTTGAAAATACCGCTTTTACGGTTGGCAAAGATATTAAAAAAACAGCGATTGTAAAGGCTGCGGTATTATATTGTTGCCTTTAATTAACTGTTAATTCAGCAATTGTAATGTTTAAAACACAGGCTGTAATTCAAATAAGAAAGATGCAGATATATTTATTTCAGAATATTTACTATTTTTATCGACAGTTTTTTGGAACCCATTTAGAAATTTTAAACAGACCTAAGATGAAAAAAATTTTTGCAGGCGTAATAATAACTATGCTGATATTAAGTTCAGTGGCATATACTTCATGCAAAAACAGGGCCGCTCAGAAAGAGCAGCAACAGGAAGAGCTTGATCAGGTAGGGCAGATTGAAAAACAGATTGAATCAAATGTTTACCCTTTGCCTACATCAGCAGAAGTTATAAAGATGCTTACAGACCTTGAGGTTGGATTTATTATCGGCATATCAAATCCGGTAGACAATGTCAAGAAGTATTTCAGCAGCACAACAAGGGCTGTAAATCTCGGAGTATACGGAGCTGACCTGAGTTATGCAACTCTGTACAACATGCAGCAGGAGGTTATAAACAATATGAGTGCGATCAGGTCTCTTGCAAATGAGCTGAACATGTCGAAGATATACAACGAGGAGCTTTACGATAAGATCAAGCAGAATTTTGACAACAGGGATCAGCTTGTATCAATTCTTACAACTGCTTTCAATGACACCTATGCATATCTTGCCGAAAATGACCAGCAGCCGCTTGCACTGCTTGTTGTTGGCGGCGCATGGGTTGAAGGGATGTATCTCACAACACACGTATCTGAGGCAGCATATCAGGTAGCAGGTATTTCAAAAGTTCTTCTCGAACAGAAAAAATCGTTTGATCTGTTCCTCGAGATAACCCAGCCGTATATGAACGATGCAAGTGTAAGTGATTTTGTCAAGCAGCTTGAACCGATTAAAACTGTTTATGCAGGTATTGGTACAAGTCTGAGCGACCAGAATATAAAAGATATCACAGCTGCCATAACAACTGTGAGGGCTAAAATAGTTGAGTAATTTGAAAAATCAGATATGACCGCAAAGATCTGATCTTTGCGGTCTTTTTTTTATGCGGAGGCAAAATGAGGGAATCTGTACTGCTTGCATTAATTCACATCTTCGCTATTGTTTCAACAATAAATCCGACAGGCATTTCCTCACGCGGGAAAAAAATTCTGCGCAGTTATCTCCGGAGGTACCTGAACAGGGAACTTGAGGAAGAATACTATTCTCTTTTTGAAAACAACCTTGAGTTCTATTCAAATGAGCTGAAAAGTGTTGACAAGGCAGAATTGTCTGATGAAGAGTCACTTATATCTTTTCAGATAACCAACATCTGCAGGCAGATAAAGAAAGGTCTGTTTCTTGAGGAGAGGATGATAGTCTTTCTGCAGCTGATTGAATTCGCCTTCGAAGACGGGATGATCTCCGAGCAGGAAAAGACAATAATTGATATTGTTGCAAGGACTTTCAGCATTTCGAAAAAGGAGTATGACAACGCAATAGCTTTCATGATTGGCAGGGCCTATGATGAAGTGTCGCCTGACTGCCTTCTTATTATTGAAAACGAAAATCCAAAATATTCCGGGGCGTCAGTTTACCGTAATTATGATAAGTGGAGGCATATCAGGTTAAATGGCTTCAAGGGGCATCTTGTAGTGTTGCATATTGAAAGCACCAGCACTCTCCTGATTACTTACGACGGTCCCCTGGGACTTTATTTCAAGGGCAGGGATATTATAGCCTGCCGGCCGTATCTGCTTGAAAGAGGGGTTAATATAAAAGGTCAGGGTATTGAGCCTATATATTATTCCCGGATCTATAAGAAATTTGCATCCCGGAAATTTTCGCAGAAGGTCACTTTCGAAGGCCATGGCATAGAATACAAATTCAAGAATTCCGACAATGGGGTTCAGAAAATGAACTTCAGAATTGATTCGGGAAACCTTGTCGGGATTATGGGAGGCAGCGGTGTCGGGAAATCGACACTGTTCAACATCCTGCACGGAAAGATAAGCCCGACATCTGGGAATCTTTATATAAACGGGTATGACATAAATTCTGATTCTGAGGAGCTTAAAGGTCTTATCGGTTTTGTTCCCCAGGATGACATGCTCATTGAGGAACTGACAGTTTACCAGAACCTTTATTATAATGCCAGGTTGTGCTTTGGCGATTTCAACGAGATGGAACTTAAAAGCACAGTTGAGAAGGTTCTGCACGATCTCGACCTTTATGAGATCCGTGATCTGCAGGTTGGCGATATGCTTAATAAGAAAGTCAGCGGAGGCCAGAGGAAAAGGCTAAATATCGGCCTTGAGCTTATGCGCGAACCGGTATTGCTGTTTGTTGACGAACCAACTTCAGGATTGTCATCCTCCGATTCAGAAAAGGTCATGACCCTGCTCAGAAATCAGGCTTTGCACGGCAAACTTGTGTTCGCGATAATTCATCAGCCTTCTTCTGACATAATCAAGATGTTTGACAGGTTATGGGTACTCGATAAGGGTGGCTACATGATCTATGACGGGGACCCCGTTGAGGCCCTTGTTTACTTTAAAACAGAAACATCACAGGCAAATGCTGCGGAAAGTGAATGCCCGAATTGCGGGAATGTGGAGACAGATAACATCCTGCATATTATTGAGACAAAGGTAATTGATTCTTCAGGTTTGCCAGGCAGGGACCGTCAGGTCAGCCCCAGGGACTGGTATGACAGGTACAGGAAAAAGATGATGCCAGTCATTGATAACCGGCCTGAGAAGACCTGTGTTCCTCCAAGCAACTTCAGGGTTCCTGGTAAAGCAGAACAGATACGCACCTTCATTCAGCGGAACATTACAAGGAAATTTGCCGACAGCCAGTATATGATAATAAATATTCTTGAGGCTCCGCTGCTGGCGCTCATTCTGGCATATATTTCAAAATACAGTGAAAATGGCACTTATACCCTTATGGACAACAGGAACTATCCTATTTTCATGTTCATGGGCATAATAGTTGCTCTTTTTATGGGACTTACAGTAAGCGCTGAGGAAATATTCCGTGACAGGAAGATACTTGAAAGGGAGAAGTTTCTTAACCTCAGCAGGTCAAGCTACCTTGTGTCAAAGATCAATTTCCTGTTCTCACTGTCTGCAATTCAGACACTTACATTTATTCTTGTTGCTAATTTGATTCTGGAGGTGCGGGGCATGCTTCTTCAGCAGTGGCTCATACTTTTTTCAACTGCATGCTTCGGGAATATCCTTGGACTGAATATCTCAGCAGGCATGAGAACTGCTGTCAGCATTTACATCCTTATTCCTCTGATCCTTGTACCCCAGCTTCTGCTTGGAGGTGCGATGATAAAATTTGATGATCTGCACTGGTCGCTGAGCCGTAAGAAATATGTTCCTGTTATTGGCGACATAATGGTTACACGATGGGCCTATGAGGCTGCAAGTGTTGAACAGTTCAGGAGCAACAGTTTCCAGAAGCCTTTCTTCAGGTATGATATGGAAATCAGTCAGTACGACTGGTATGCTTCATTTCTTATACCTAATCTGAAGGTGATAGCGGAAAAGAATTTAACTGTGAGCAATGAGAGAAGGAAAGGGGAAGATTTTACCGGGGCTATGGAGAAACTATCCTGGCATGTAAAAGATCTTTCAGATAAAGCCGGCCTGGACCATGGAAAGCTTACAGAAGTGTTTACTGCTGAGCGTTATAATGAGTCGGTATTCATCCAGTCAAAGACTTTTCTTGATTCTCTTGGAAGGACCTTCAGACATAAAAGCAGGCTGTTATCTGACAAAAGAAATATACTATACGAACAGATTGAATCGGTAATCGGTTCAGAGGAGTTTGTCAGACTGAGGGAGAACCATTATAATGAAGCACTGGCTGACATTGTTCTTAACAGAATGTCGACACAGAAAATTTACGATGCCGGTGACAGGTTCATCCAGAAGGCAGATCCTGTGTACATGGAACCAGGTTCAAAATGGGGGAGGGCACAGTTTTATGCGCCTTTCAAACAGATTGGCAGTATGAAGATAGATACGCTGATTTTCAATCTGGCAATAATCTGGTTTATTAATGCACTGTTGTTTGTTTTACTGTATTATAATGTCCTGAAGAAAGTGATATCATTTCTGGAATTGCTTAAGCTGCCAATTCTAAGGAAATTCGGAAGGGACCTTCTGCAGGTATGATTTTATGAAAGGAGTACAGCCAAAGAAAAATCTCGGACAGCATTTCCTCAGGGACAAAGGTATTGCTGCAAGAATTGCCTCCTCACTGACAGGTGAAGGTTATGATTCTGTACTTGAAATAGGACCTGGAACAGGAGTCCTGACTGCATTCCTGCTGCAAAGGAATTTCAGAGATTTCAGGGTTGTTGAGATTGATCATGAATCGGTTGATTATCTTCACAATCATTTCCCCGATCTGAAGAACATACTTACAGGAGATTTCCTTGAGATGGATCTTGATCGTTATTTCTCTGACAGACTTGCCGTTACCGGTAATTTCCCCTATAACATATCAACACAGATCCTGTTCAGGGTACTTGAGAACAGGAATAAGGTTGCTGAAGTAACAGGAATGCTTCAGAAGGAGGTTGCCGAAAGGATTTGTGCCGGTCCGGGATCAAAGACTTATGGCATCCTGAGTGTCCTGATTCAGGCATACTATAAAGCAGAATATCTTTTCACAGTTCCTCCTGAGGTTTTTTCACCTCCCCCGAAAGTAAAGTCGGGCGTAATAAGGCTCAGTCGGCTCGAAAGGATAAGTCCTGACTGCAATGAGGAACTCCTTTTCAGGGTTGTAAAAGCCTGTTTCAATCAAAGGAGGAAGACCCTGCGCAACTCAGTGAGGGCGGCCTTTGAATTAACTGATTATGAGTATGCTGAACTTGGTCTCAGGCCTGAACAGTTATCTGTTGATCAGTTCATCAGGCTGACAAACTGGATTGAGTCAAAACGGCTGTTAACCAAATGAATAACCTATAGCTTCAACAGGATTCATTCTTGCAGCCGAGCTGGCAGGGGCATAACCTGCAACAACTCCGATAACACCTGAAATAATAATCGCAAGCATCATATTTGCCGCGGTGAGATTTATGTCGAGTTCGAAGACATAGTTTATACCAATTGTTGTAAAGAAGATAAGTATTATTCCAAGGATACCTCCAATAAGCGAGAGCAGTATAGATTCAACAAGGAATTGCTGCAGGATAAATGATTTCTTGGCGCCAAGGGCTTTTTGTATTCCTATCTGGTTGGTCCTTTCCCTTACTGATACAAACATAATATTGGCAATTCCGAAACCACCCACCAGAATTGAAAATCCACCGATTACCCAGCCTCCTATATTAATTCCTGCAAATACACCTTCAAAGCCCTGTATGAGCTGACTTGCCTGGTTGACTGAAAAATTCGATATTTCATCTGGCTGAAGTCTCCGGGCAGCCCTGAGAACCATAATAGTCTCCTCACTTAGTTCCTGTACTGAAACACCGGGTTTTGCCTTTATTATAAGGTTGGAATTGATATTCTTGTTTCTCAGGTTTACAAAGTTCCTTGCATAATTTATGGGAACAAGAGTCTGTTCGTCCATTCCTTCATCGCTCAGTCCGCCTTTACCCTCTTTCTTGAATACCCCTATTACGGTTGTTTTGTTACCGGCTATTGAGATCTCCTTTCCTACCGGAGTGGCTTTTTCAAAAAGACGTTCTGCCAGTACTGAACCGATAATGGCGACATTCTTTCCTGATGCGGACTCTTCAGGTGAGAAGTATCTGCCTTTTTCAATTTCAAATGATCTGACACTTTCAAATTCATGTGATGCAGCCCATACAACCGCATCGTTTGCAACATTATTCCTGTATTTTATTTGTCTTGACTGGAATGCTGAGTAACAAACAGCTGCTGAGCGTGTTGACCTGCTGCTAATTGCATCAAAGTCCGACTCGGTTATTGCAGGCCATTTAATTATATCCCACCAGGCAAGGTTCGGATCAAAGGACCATGGAAATTTCTGTACATAAATAACATTGTCGCCGAGAGTGGCAATGCTGTCACGAATTGCCTTTTCCATCCAGTCGAGCACTGTGAATACAGATATAATTGAGAATATACCTATTGTAATGCCGAACAGGGATAGGAAAGTCCTTAACTTGTTGACAACAATTGAACTGTATGCGAACAGAAATCCTTCTTTGAGCAGCCTTAAATACATTTTGGTACCACTATAAGGGTTTGAAGCACCAAATATACTAAAAAGGCTTCATGAATATTATCATTATTAATATTGTAAAGTTTAATAAAAAAATATCTATTTTTGAGCG
>JAKLDT010000086.1 GCA_022703405.1 Bacteroidota bacterium
ATATGCTTTGGATTATTTGTCACTGATCTTACGGCATCAAGATCAAACACCTGTGCGTCAAGTATATGCCCCATTAGTCCTTCTTCAAGCATCTTAACCATATAACGGGTACTTCCACCGAAGCCGAATTTTGATTTCCAGGCGTTTTTCCTGAGAATTTCACTCACAAAAACGGCGATTGCAAGGGAAGTTCCTCCTGCTCCTGCCTGTATTGTAACACCATCATGCAGTATCCCTGATTTTTCCAGAAAAAGAGCTGTAAGTTCAGCAATAAGCAGCCTGTCAGGACTTTTTGTTATTTCAGTTGTCCCGGAAACTATTTTTTCCGGCACGCCTATTTTATCGACAACTACAACATAATCAACATAATTACCTTCAATTTCAATTGGATAGCAGGGAAAATCGACAAGGTTATCTGTTACAACAATAACCTTTGTTGCATACATGTAATCAGCCTTTGAATAACCTATAACACCACAGGATGAAGGCCCTCCTGTACCTTTTGCATTACCAAAAGGATCAGCGGAAGGTGCAACAAGAACAGCAATGTCAATCCTGACTTCTCCATCCTGTATAGCCTGAACCCTTCCTCCATGCGATCTTAATACTGCTGTGCCTTTCATCCTGCCTTCCGAAACGAATTTTCCAAGAGGGCCGTTCATGCTTCCCTCTATCCTGTTTATTGTACCGTCTTCAAGATAACTTATAAGCGGATCGTTGCAGGGGAAGGATGCAGAGGGAAACCATACAAGGTCACGGATACCCATCTCCGAGGCAAGTTCAAAGATCCTGTTACTTATCAGGTCCCCGTCTCTCAGGTGATGATGAGTTGAGATTGTCATTCCGTCTGACAGGCCGCACTTCTTAAGTGCCTCACCAAGGCTGTCTGTCACCTTGTTGCCATCATCGGGATAATAAATACAGGATGGGATTGGCGGTGAATATTTTCTTCCGTCTGGTCTGTGTTTTCCAACTCCCTTGAAAGGAATTACCTGCCGGCCATTTACCGTAGGAGGTATTCTCCGTCCGGCAGCATTAATAAGAGATTTCACAGCCATAACTCAGTAATATATTTATTTTAATGCTGCTTATTTCTTTCCGGCAGCAGTCCCAGCACCTTTGCAAGTTCAATTGACTTGATTGCCCTGTTAACTACCGGAGGGTCAATCATTTTTGAACCAAGAGCTACAACACCCAATCCTCTTTCCCTTGCAAGTCTGTAGGCTTCAACAATCTCAAGCGCCTTGTCAATTTCCTTTTGAGAGGGCGAAAAGCCCTCCCTGATTACCTGAATCTGCCGCGGGTGAATACATCCCATTCCTTCAAATCCCATCGCCCTTGAAGCAAGCGCTGCCTTCCTTAGTCCCTCTGTATCATTGACATCCGAGAAGACCGAATCAATTGGCTGTATACCGGCAGCCTTGCATGCAAGAACAAGACGTGACCTGGCAAAAAAGGATTCTGTTCCTTCAGCAGTTCGCTGAACACCAAGGTCAGCTGTAAAATCTTCAAGTCCGATTGCCATTCCTGCAATATTCCCTGACGACCTGGCTATATCAAAGGCATTTTCAACTCCAAGTGCGCTCTCAAGCACCGGCATCAGGAAGACATGATTTTTTACGCCATGCTTCTTCTTTAGTTCCTTTATCCGTGAATCAACTTTTCTCACATCATCGGGCGAATCACATTTAGGGATCAGTATAAGATTCACATGATGCGGGATCACAAAAGCAAGATCTTCCAGCCCCCTCTGCCCCTGATTTATTCGTACCATCCTCTCGGCCTTATAAAAATTTATCTGCCGGAGGGCATTCCTTACAAGATACCGGGCTTCATCCTTTTTCTCGGGAACTACAGAATCTTCAAGGTCGAGTATTATACCATCAGCTGAATGGAGACCTGCATTTATCATAAGCCCGGGAGTATTTCCAGGCAGGTACAGACGTGTAAACCTGAACCTGTCGCGTACAGATGCAACAAGATTTGATTTTGACAATTCAGGGAGAAATTCCCCCGGTGCATCTGTTAATTTTTTCACAGCTGCCTCAAGCCTTGCACTTATGACGAAAGGAAGAGCTCCCGAGTCATTAACTGAAAGTTCTGCCGACCGTATTCCGAAGAACTTCAGAACCTCGGTGCACTGGCTTGTTATTGATGAACCATAAAGGGTTTTGACCTTTGAATTCAGATCAATTGATATTCCTCCTTTGTCCTTAATCCTGAGGGTAATCTCACAATCAGACCTGACTTTAGGGCCCGAATTTCCGGTAACTGCAATCATGTTTTCCATATCAGCTGCAGCAGTTTATATCATAAAGTTAAGAATAAATGCCGACAAAGCGAAGCAAATAGTTCAGAACTGATATGACGGCGCCGGAAAGTGAATGCAGCTTAACTGCCCTTTTTACACAGCTCTATAAGAACACCTGAAGTTGATTTAGGATGAAGGAATGCTATATCAAGACCGTCTGCTCCTTTCCGGGGTTTGCTGTCCAGAAGCTTTATCCCCGACTTTTCAGCCTCCGACAGGCTTCCGTTTATATCCTCTACGGCAAAGGCGATATGATGAACACCTTCTCCCCTTTTCTCAATAAATTTTCCGACAGGTCCTTCAGGATCAGTTGATTCAAGAAGTTCAATCTTAGTCTGTCCAATCATGAAAAAAGCTGTTCTTACCTTTTGTTCAGCTACTTCTTCAATTTTATAGCATTCGAGTCCAAAGGCAGTTTCATAGAGTTTAATAGCATTTTCAAGATTACTGACTGCGATTCCTATATGCTCAATATGTGATAGTTTCATAATTTATTTTTAAGAGCAGCAAATTTACAATGTTAATTTTATGTAAGGAAAGACAAATATCATAATTGACATAGTATTTGCCATATCAAAGAATTCTTAATAGTATATTTGCTTGCAGTTTAAGCAGAATATGAACTTATGTTAACGTATTTTGTTAAAAAAATATCAGTAAAATACTATCGGTTATATGAAAGTTTTGTGTTACGAGTGTTTTTCAGGGATAAGCGGCGATATGAACCTGGGTGCAATGATTGACCTTGGAGTTGACAAGGATTTCCTGATAAATGAACTTAACAAGCTGAACCTTAAGGGCTGGGACCTGCTTGTTCAGAAAGACCAGAGGCATGGAATTCACGGAACAAAGGTAACAGTGAGGCAGACAAAGCACGAACATACACACAGGCATCTTTCAGATATCAGGAAGATTATTGATAATTCAGCTCTCGAAACAAGGGTTAAGGAACTCAGCATGAAGATCTTCATGAAGATTGCCGAAGCTGAGGCAGCAGTGCATGGAATTTCCCTGGAACGGGTTCATTTTCATGAAGTCGGAGCAATTGATTCAATTATAGATATTGTAGGGGCAGCAATCTGCTTTAACTGGTTCAGTCCGGATGCGGTCCATTTTACCCCGGTAGAAGTCGGAGGAGGATTCGTTAAATGCGATCATGGAAGGTTGCCGGTTCCTGCTCCTGCCACTGCAGCGATACTAAAGGATATTCCTATTAAAAAAGGAGGAGTTGATTTTGAAGCCACAACACCTACCGGTGCAGCTATTGTAACTGCATTCGGAACAATGTTTGGCAAAGAGATAACAGTAAAAGCCGGCAAAACAGGTTATGGTGTTGGTCACAAGGAACATCCTGATGTGCCTAACCTTCTGAGAGTTTCACTCGGAGAACTCGTGAGCGGACCGGAAACTGGTCATGATGCCCTGCTTATGGAATGCAATATTGACGATATGAACCCGGAGTTCTTCGATTATATCTCGGAAAAGCTTTTCAGGGCCGGAGCAGCTGATGTATACCTCTCAAACATAATAATGAAAAAGGGAAGGCCTGGTACTGTATTGCATGTAATCTGTGAAAACGATGTTGCCGACAGTATGAAACAAATTATCTTTACAGAATCCACATCACTGGGTATCAGAACGTTTCCATTCAGGAAGGATACTCTTTCAAGAGAATTTGAAACAATCAGCACTCCTCTTGGTCAGGTTAAAATAAAAAGGTCCTTTTTCAGGGGAAAAGAGGTTTCTGCGAAACCAGAGTATGACGACTGTAAATTGCTGGCTGCAGAAAAAGGTATTCCTGTAAAAGACGTCTACAACCAGGTTATGGCTATTCTGACTGAAAGAAAATCAAATCAGTGACGCAAACAAGTAATGCGATGGCAGGAAAAAAAACAGAAAAACTAAACAATATTCTCAAAGGATTAGGATCTGCAGTTATTGCCTTCTCGGGGGGAGTAGACAGTTCCTTCCTTCTGTACAGTGCCTTCAAAAGCAAAAATATCAGGATCGCTGCTGTTACAGTAAAAACACCATATATACCTCAACGTGAAATTAAGGAAGCTTCAGAATTTGCTTCAAAGTATGGCATAAAACACCATATACTGGAACTTGATTTCCCTGAACTTATCAGGCACAATCCATCAGACCGGTGCTACCTGTGCAAGAAGACTCTTTTTTCACATATCAGGGATTTTGCAAATACGCATAATTTCGAATATATACTTGACGGTTCTAACTTTGATGATACCGGTGAATATCGTCCCGGGATGAAGGCTCTGAAGGAAATGGGGATCAGAAGTCCGCTCCTGGAATCAGGAATGACAAAGAAGGATATAAGAGATTCACTACGGAGTGAAGGACTTGAAATATGGGATAAACCTGCAATGGCCTGTCTGCTTACAAGAATTCCTTATAATACAGAAATAAGGCCTGAAGCATTAAGAACAATTGAAGAAGCTGAGGACATACTTTTTGAAAACGGTTATCCGGGTGCCAGGGTAAGAATGCATGGCGATATTGCCCGCATTGAATGCCTGCATGGCTACCTTGAGAAAATAATACTTAGTCCCTCCCGCGAAGAGATTGTTGCCAAACTTAAAAAACTGGGGTTCAGATACATATCTCTGGACCTGGAAGGCTACAGAACCGGAAGCCTGAATCCTTTAAACATCGAAAAATGAATATTAAAGAGGTAGAGAAACTATTAAATGAAGTAAAAGACGGATCTGCAAGTGTTGAAGAGGCGCTTGAGGTACTGAAGAATTTTCCCTACACGGATCTTGGCTTTGCAAGAATAGACCACCACCGTGAGATAAGGACAGGATATCCGGAGATTGTATATTGCTCAGGAAAAACAGTTGACCAGGTAAGGGAGATTTTCCGGGTCATGTCACAACGTGAAAACAACGTGGTAGGCACAAGGGCATCCCAGGAGATGTTCGATGCTGTTAAATCAGTTATTCCAGAAGCCGTGTTTTATAAAATGGCAAGGATAATTTCTGTTCAGAAGAAAAAGCCTGAAACGCCTGAAAGCATGATAGCAGTCATTACTGCAGGCACTTCAGATATGCCCGTTGCAGAGGAAGCAGCTGTAACAGCTGAACTGCTCGGCAACAATGTAATAAGGATTTATGATGCCGGAGTAGCCGGTATTCACAGGCTTGTTGACAAACTTCCCGAAATCAGAAAATGCAAGGTTATTGTAGTTATTGCCGGTATGGAAGGAGCACTTGCCAGCGTTGTCGGGGGACTGGTAGATAAACCAGTGATTGCCGTGCCGACAAGTGTCGGATATGGTGCAAATTTCGGAGGCATTTCCGCACTTCTCGCAATGCTTACAAGCTGCTCATCAGGCGTTACCGTAGTGAATATCGACAACGGATTCGGAGCAGGATTCTCGGCAAGCATGATAAACAAAATTCAATGACAGGCTGACCTGATGCATAATAACATCCTTGTTTCAACTGCCTACCTTCCCCCTGTTTCTTTTTTTTCAGCATGCACGGGGTGTCAGAAAATACTGATTGAACACGAAGAAAATTACATAAAGCAGTCATACAGAAACAGATGTTATATCCTGTCGGCAAATGGTCCTATATTCCTTTCAGTACCAGTACTTCTGGGCAGCTTCCACAAAACTGCCGTAAAAGACATCAGGATCGATTATTCAAGGAGGTGGCAGCAGGTGCATACAGGAGCACTTATCTCAGCTTACAGATCATCTCCGTTTTTCCAGTACTATTTTGATGAAATAGAACAGATTATTTCTGGCAGGAATGAATTCCTGATAGATATGAACCAGAAACTTATTGAATTAATCGGCAGGCATATCGGCATAAGAGCTGAAACAGGTTTTACCGATAGTTTTGAACCTGCTGAAAATAAGCCTTATGATTACAGGTATCTTATTTCTCCAAAAATCACTGATACAAGGGCTTACAGGCAATATACACAGGTGTTCTCAGCAAGATACGGCTTTGTTCCCGGGCTGAGCATTATTGACCTGCTCTTCAATACTGGTCCTGATGCCGGCCTGTATTTATAGAAAAAGGTGTCCTTTTGAGACACCTTCAGAAAATAGGAAGTATTCAAAGTATTATAAACCAAATTTATAGCCTAAGGTAAGAGAGAACAGGTTTTTCATCGTTGTCAGCTGATAATCTGCCGGAGTAAATCCGGGATCAAGCTGGTAGAGGAAAGAAACCTGTGATGATTTGAAATTTGTAAATCCGAAATCAACTGAAAGGTTGCGTTCCCTGAAACCAATCCCGCAGGAGAGTGTCCTGTAATCCATATCAACATTAGCTTCCCCTGCCCTGAACGGTTTTCCATAATAACCATAACCCGATCGCAGATAGAGCTTGTTAAGCCTGTACTCCCCTCCGATCCTTATATTGCTGGCAGAGCTGAGAGCTGACCGTATATCGTTGTTCTTTTCCGAGTAATCATAACCATCTCCTGTCTGGAAGAAATGTCCTGCAGTATAGTCAACAAATTCATAATCAACACTTATGAGAGCTGATTTCTTCACCTGTACTGCAATACCGGTAAGGAATCTGAAAGGTGTGTTAAAACCATAGTTAAACCTCATAGGGTCATTTGACGAGTGGTAATTGCTGCCGTCAGTGAATTTAGAGCTGATATCCTCGTAAAAATATTCATCAATTTTATAGAATGTAGGCGTATGGAATGCCACACCAATTCTAACCATCTCGACTGGTTTTGCTATCATCCCGAATTTGAATGTGAATCCTGTACCCTTGTCCTCAAAATAGTCAACATATTCCATGCTTTTAAACTCAGAAGGCAGGGCAACATCAGTTGATTCAACATGCTGAAAATAACTGTTGTATCTCAGGGTGTTTATCCCGAAAGTGGCTCCGAAGAACAGTTTGTCGGCATAGTTGCCTCCGATTGATATTGCATGTTCTCCCAGATAACCTTCATTCTGAATTGTTCTCCTCACACTCTGCCCATATCTTGAAGGAGGATTATCACCATAGTTCGAGAATACAGTCCCGTAATAACTGCCTCCGTAACCTGTTAAGGTATCAATTATCCATGCATCATAGGCTATCCCTTCCGCTCCGCCCAGCTCTGTATAATGAGTCCCCTCACTGTACCATGCCCAGGCATCTGCTATTGAGCTCGAGTTATTTGTACCGGAAATAAGAGAATTCTGATTCAGGTTATTCGTCATATTGAACGAGTATGCAAAATTGAGTGATACAAGTCCTTTACTTCCGGGGTTTGAAATTATGTTATTCACAAAACCGCCCTGGTTAAGATTGAAACGGTACAGATAATCCTCTGTGCTTCCGTTGAAGTCAGCAGTTGATTTTATATAATTCAGCTGAGGAGTCAGGCTGAATTCAGAATTACGGAACAGACCAAGGCCTGCCGGATTCTGGCTAAGGGAAGAAAGATCCGCTCCCAGAGCCGTGAATGCACCTCCCATTGAATTAAACCTGGCTGTTCCTGAATAAAATACCTGTGAATATCTCAATGCATCATCAATATTCTGTGCTTTTGCCAGACTACCCAGAACAATTGCTGAAACAAGTATAAAAGCTGTTCTTTTCATTTAAGTTTCTTTTTTCTTAATACAATATCTGCACTCTATGATTCAGAATGACCTGTCAGATCAACATTTCAAAACATCGTTTAGCGTCTGCCTGAGGATGAACTGGATGAGCCTGAAGATGAACCTGATGAATGTCCTCCGGAGTAACCTGATGATGAACCCGAAGAATATGAGGAGGAACCAGAGGAATATGAAGATCCTGATGAATGACTTCTTGATTCAGACCTGGCAGGTGAAGAATATCCTGATGATGATCTGCTACCTGATCCGGATGAGAATCCTCCTGATTCAACACTGCGCCTTGACGGAACTGAATAATTCACAGAACCTGAAGGGCGTGAAACAGTACTTCTCTGGCCGCTGTTATATGAAGGGGTGCTTCTCACATTGCTGCCACTGTTCTGGTATGAACTTCCCGAAGAAGACCTGCCTGTGCTTCCGCTGTTGTAGGTTTTTGAATTATCCGAACCAGAATTTATTGTGCGGCTGTTGTTGTATGAAGGCCTTGTGCTCATCCTGGGATTATTATAGCTTGGCTGATAGGTTCTTCCTGAGCTCCTGTATTCCGGCCTGCTGCCTGCAGATCCCTGAGATGATGAAGCTGACCTCGAAGTGCCTTTGGCATCCTGTGTAACAGTCCTGCTCCCGGAAGATGTTCTTCCTGCGGCGGTTTCTGAAGTGCTCCCAGGAGAAGTTCTCCTTACGCTTCCCGAAGATGTTTCAGTACCTGCATAAGTGCGCGATCCCTGTGATGATGAAGATCTTGACAAGCCTGAAGGGTCTCGTCTTGAATAAGCATTTCCGCCTGAAACGTCAGCAGATCCGCGTGATGACAAAGAACTCGGTCTTTCCCTTCTGCCGTAGCTTGTAAAACTGTCGTCGTGACCTCTTATATTATGGTATGAGCCATAATAGTTTCCATAATAGTAAGAAGGATAATAATATGAATAATATGGAGAATAACCGTACCATGGATCATAGAAAGGAGAATAATAAGAATACCTGTAAGGCCATCCCCAGCCGTAATTAAAACCAAAACCGGAATATGGATATCCGAAGCCAAAACTGAATCCTGAATATGGCCATCCGTAGTTGTAGCTGAAGTAGTACGGGTCACGCCAGTATGGATCAAAATAATTACCGTAAAAACTGTTTATCCGGCCATAATATGAATCGTAATAATCATATCCCCCGCCATAATTATTTATTATGATCTGATCTTCGGCAGGTGCCACATCTGAAAACTGGTCTGAGACAAGTGTATCAACAGCATACTTATTGTCGTAGTAATCACCAACACTGAGATTCTGCTCAGCAATCTGTTCTCTTGCAACATAACTTTTCACCGGAGGAGTGTCAGAAGATGAATAATACAGATCATCATATTCACCCCCTGAATACTGTGTTGTAGCACATGAGGCAAGAACCACAGGGAGTACTACTGATATGTATGCTAAAGCTTTCATTGTTCCTTTAGTGTTGGTTATATCTACATCTACTCAAATTTTGTACCAAAAAAAGACAATTCATGAGCAATTTTACAATTTGAACTAATTTTTAATAAAGTTAAGTTCCTTTTCAATTGTTTCGTAACAGAATTTTATTCAGCCAAATCTATCTTCTCCTGGAAGTATTACTGGTGGAAGTTTCTGAATCAGAGGATTTTGATCTTTTTACTGAACCTGACTTTCCGCTTGTAGTACCGGTTTGTTGTGTTGCATTTGATGATCTCCCGGCTGAACTGCCTGAGCGGGTTGAAACTGAGCCCTGACTTGTTCTGGTCCGTGAACCTGACTGAGAAACTGAGCTGCCGGAAGGATATTGTCTGCTTTTTACTGATCCTGAATTTCCGGGTTTTACAGCACTTTTGCCGGTAGTAACAGTCCTGCCGGCGCTTTTTGTACCACCTCCTGAATTACGGTTACTGTTATTATTGTTCCCGTTATTCATGTTGCTGCTACGGTTGCCGTCATTTACACTGTTATTATTATTCCCGTTGTTTGTATTGTTACTGCGGTTACCATCGTCTACACTGTTATTGTTGTTCCCGTTGTTTGTATTGTTACTACGGTTACCATCCTCGACGCTGTTATTGTTGTTCCCGTTGTTTGTATGGTTGCTGTTGTTGCTGTTGTTGCTGTTGTTGCTGTTGTTGCTGTTGTTGCTGTTGTTGCTGTTGTTGCTGTTGTTGCTGTTGTTGCTGCTGTTGCTGTTGTTGCTGTTGCTGTTGCTGTTGCTGTTGCTGTTGTTGGTGTTGTTGGTGTTGTTGGTGTTGTTGGTGTTGTTGGTGTTGTTGGTGTTGTTGGTGTTGTTGGTGTTGTTGGCGTTGGTGTTGTTGTTGCTGTTGTCAATTGTTGATGAGCGCCTGTTTTTAGGATCGGAATATCTTCGTGTATCACCTGTATTTCCGGAATTATTGCCTGAAGAAGTTTGCTCCCGGCCTGATGAGTTTACTTTTTTACTGTCAGCTTTATCTGAAGGATGATAGTTATAACTGCTTTTCACCGGATATCCATTATCATTAAAATGATTATGCGGCCTGCCATAATCAGGATAATTGTAAGCATGAGCAGGGCGGGAATTTCCAAGCCTTACAATAACCGGAGAATACCAGTAATTATAGTAAACAGGGGTATATCCCCAGTAATATGAATTTGAGAAATAGGCTTGCTCCCAGCCATAGTTACTGTAATTCCATGAAGGTTGCCATGCTGAGTAAACTATACCGGCACCATAGCCAGGCCTGTCATAAATACTTAAACCCCAGGTTTTTGGCTGATAACTATACCAGTATGTTTCAGAATAAACAGGTGCATAATAACTGAAAGATGTATATGAGCTGTGAAATCTTTTTATCCTCGATGAATAGAAATAATCATAATCATAGTTGCCATGCTGCTGGGCTGTCAGAGCAAAGGGAACAAGGGTCAGAATGAAGAGAAATATTTTTCTGATTATTGCTTTCATGATGAACCTGCCTTTCTTTTTTGAGTAATGAGTGAACTTTTTATTTATTTTTGCGCAATCACAACAAAGTTAAAACAAATAGTATACCAAAACAATGGCTAAATTCCTTACAAACCGAGAAGAAAACTACTCACAATGGTATAATGATCTTGTAATTAAAGCCGATCTTGCCGAAAACTCTGCTGTCAGAGGCTGTATGGTGATAAAACCTTATGGTTACGCAATATGGGAAAAAATACAGGCTGAATTAGACAGGCTTTTTAAAGCAACCGGACATGTGAATGCTTATTTCCCGCTCTTTATTCCAAAATCATTTCTCAGCAAGGAAGCTGCTCATGTTGAGGGATTTGCAAAGGAGTGCGCAGTAGTAACTCATTACAGGCTAAAAACTGATGAAACAGGAAAGGGAATCGTTGTTGATCCTTCGGCTAAGCTTGAGGAAGAGCTCATTGTCAGGCCTACTTCTGAAACAATAATCTGGAATTCTTACAAGAACTGGATACAGTCATACCGTGATCTGCCCATTCTCATTAACCAGTGGGCGAATGTGGTAAGGTGGGAAATGAGGACCAGGTTGTTTCTGCGCACAGCAGAATTTCTGTGGCAGGAAGGCCACACTGCGCATGCAACAAAGGAGGAGGCCATTGAGGAAACAGAGAAAATGATTAATGTTTATGCAAGTTTCGCCGAGAACAGCATGGCTCTTCCTGTCATTAAAGGCGTCAAGAGTGAGAATGAACGTTTTGCAGGGGCTATTGAAACTTATGCCATTGAAGCCCTCATGCAGGACGGAAAGGCGCTTCAGGCAGGTACAAGCCATTTTCTGGGACAGAATTTCGCAAAAGCTTTTGATGTGCAGTTCACTGATAAATCAGGAAAACTGGACTACGTCTGGGCAACATCATGGGGAGTCTCAACAAGGCTG
>JAKLDT010000087.1 GCA_022703405.1 Bacteroidota bacterium
TAAGGATACAGTCCATGACTAACACTGACACTCTTGATACAAGGGCTTCTGTGGAACAGTGCATCAGGATTATCGAAGCTGGTGCTGATTATGTTAGACTTACAGCCCAGGGTGTAAGGGAAGCGGAAAACCTTGCTGCCATAAAAAAAGAACTCAGAAAAGCCGGATTCAACACCCCCCTTATTGCCGACATACATTTCAACCCGGCTGCTGCAGAAACTGCTGCACGACTCGTTGAAAAGGTGAGAATAAATCCTGGAAATTACGTCGATAAAAGAGCCTCATTTGCGACTCTTGATCTTACTGAAAAAGAATATAACGAAGAGCTCGAAAGGATTCACGCGAAGCTTCTTCCGCTTATAAACATCTGCCGGGATAATAAAACAGTTATAAGGGTGGGAATTAACCATGGCTCACTTTCCGACAGGATAATGACCCGGTTTGGAAATACTCCTAAGGGCATGGTAGAATCGGCCCTGGAATTCATAAGGATATTCAGGTCAGAGAATTTCAGTGATCTGGTACTTTCAATGAAATCTTCCGACACTTCAGTGATGATTGAGTCAACGAGACAATTAGTTTCTGCGATGCAGTCAGAGGGCCTGGCTTACCCACTGCATCTGGGTGTCACGGAAGCAGGAGAAGGTGAAGACGGCAGGGTGAGGTCAGCTGCAGGAATAGGCGCCCTCCTTTCGGAAAGCATAGGCGACACTATCAGGGTCTCCCTGTCAGAGAATCCTGAAGAGGAGATCCCTGTGGCACGAAAACTTGCAGAATATTTCCCCCGGGGCTTTGCTGAATCAAAGCCCACAGGAGAGTATGAATATAAAACTGCAATTGACAAGCCACTGGTATTCAGGCATATTAACGGTCCTGCTGTAGTTGCAAATATGTCGTTCTATCCCGACCTTGACTCAGATGCTTACAGTGATGCCGGTTTCAGGGTAAACAGGGATACTCTCGAAATAAACCAGACTGACGGATCTGCTGACCTTGTGATGGCTTCAAATGTACCGCACATGGTACCTGTGGATGTGAATCTTGTACTACCTTATAAGAAATGGTTCGACTTCCGGGACGATAAAAGGATCTTTCCCCTCTTCTCCCCGGAAACATACCATGAGAATGCCATAAGGTCGGATAATATAAATCTGCTGCTCACAGGATCGCACTTTGACATAAGATATCTTAAGAAACCTGATCCTTCAAAAATAAGTGTAATCTATACATTTAATCCTGAAACGGAAAGGTATGCGCCGGATCTTTTCTTTAAAGCTCTTGCAGAAAACGGCCTGAGGCATAATGTCATTCTCAATCCTGTTTTCAGGGAAAACAATATTGAAGACCTGAGGATCAGGGCTGCCGCTCTGCTTGGCAGGTATCTTAATGACAGGCAGGTGGCGGGAATCTGTCTGGCAAATACAGGGGATATTCCCTTCAGGGATCTCACTTCGCTTGCATTTTCAATACTTCAGTGCACGGAAACCAGGATTACGAGAACCATGTATCTCTCATGCCCTACCTGCGGCCGGACTAAATTCAACCTGCAGGAGGCAGTTAAAAAGGTAAAGGAGTCAACAGGACACCTCAAGGGGATAAAGATTGCCGTTATGGGCTGCATAGTCAACGGACCCGGTGAGATGGCTGGTGCTGATTACGGATATGTTGGTGCCGGCAACGGGAAAGTACATATATATAAAGGTACTGAACCTGTCCTGAAGAATGTTCCTGAAGAATATGCTGTAAAGGAATTGCTGAGAATCATTTCAGAAAATTCAGATATTTAAACCACGGAGTACGCAGAGTTACACGGAGTTTATCACGGAGTGTATTATTTTTTTGCTCTGTGTTTTCTCTGTGCAGTTACGTGTTTTCTCCGTGCAGCTTCGTGTTCCTCTGTTGTTATATTATTTTCAATCTTATCAGCCAGCGTATAATCAAGCTGTTTCTTCTGCAAATCTGCTTTCACAACAATAATGCTGATCCTGTCGCCAAGTGTATACAGCTTGCCTGATGACCGTCCCCTGATGCAGTAGTTCACCTCATCGTATTCATAATAATCGTCATCCAGTTCCCTGATATGGATCATTCCTTCGCACTGGTTCTCAATGATCTCAACATAAATGCCCCATTCAGTGACTCCTGAGATGACACCCTCAAAGACCTGGCCTGTCTTGTCGCTCATGAACTCAACCTGCTTGTATTTTATCGATGCCCTCTCGGCCTCTGTTGCAAGGCGTTCCATCTTTGATGAATGATCGCAAAGTTTCTGGTATTTCTCGGGTGCAGGCACCTTCTCTCCTGACAGGTAATATGTAAGGAGCCGGTGAACCATCATATCCGGGTACCGTCGTATTGGTGAGGTGAAATGAGTATAGTGCCTGAAAGCAAGACCATAATGACCAATATTGTCGGTTGAATAGACAGCCTTGGCCATGGCCCTGAGGGCAAGTGTTTCAATTATGTTCTGTTCCTTCTTTCCCACAACGGAGCGAAGAAGTGAATTCATTGCTTTGGGCAGTGATGTTTTTTCATCCTCAACAAGCTTGTATCCAAAGCGTGTTATAAAATGACTGAAGTTGTCAACCTTCTCAGGATCGGGCTTGTCATGCACCCTGTATACAAATGGTTTTGCATGAAGCTTTTTCCCTACAAATTCTGCCACACGTTTATTTGCAAGCAGCATGAATTCCTCAATGAGCTGGTTGGCAGTTCCCATATCCCGGAATTTGATGCCAAGAGGTTTCCCGGCTTCATCGAGGTCGAACTTAACCTCTATCCTCTCAAAAGCAAAGGCGCCTGCCGAAAAGCGTTTATTCCTCAGTTGCTGTGCCAGCTTGTGAAGGACAAGAATCTTGTCTTTCATGTCTCCCTTGCCGGTATCGATAACAAGTTGTGCCTCACCATAAGAAAAGCGCCTGTCCGACTTGATTATTGTACGGCCAAACCACTCATTCAGAACTTCAGATTTGTCATTCAGCTCAAATACTGCAGAATAGGTCAGCTTGTCCTCAAAAGGCCTGAGGGAGCAGACATTATTTGACAGTTTCTCGGGCAGCATCGGGACTACCCTGTCGACAAGATAAATTGAAGTAGCCCTGCTCTTTGCCTCTTCCTCAACAAGTGAGTCTGTCTTAATGTAATGGGTCACATCGGCTATATGCACACCAACCTCCCAGTGACCGTTTTCAAGTTGCTTTATTGAAAGTGCATCATCAAAATCCTTTGCATCTTCAGGGTCAATTGTGAATGTCGGCACATCCCTGAAATCCCTTCTGGACTTAATATCTTCCTCTGTTATTGTAAGCGGAATATTTTCTGCTTCGGCTTCAACTTCCTCAGTAAAATGATACGGAAGCTCAAACTCGGCAAGAATCGCATGTATCTCCGTCTCATTGAGTCCGGGATAGCCAAGAACGCTTGTGATCTCAGCAACAGGATTCTTCGACTTCGGGTCCCAGTCAATAACCTTTGCAACAGCTTTTTGTCCCTGTTTGGCCCCGTTGAGTTTTGATGAGGGGATGAAGAGATCGAAGGGCATATTTTTATTGTCGGGGATGAGGAAGGCAAAATTGGGCATGACTTCAACAGTACCGACAAAGGTTGACCGTGACCGTTCGATTATTTCTACAACCTCACCTTCAG
Source organism: Bacteroidota bacterium (assembly GCA_022703405.1). GTDB lineage: Bacteria > Bacteroidota > Bacteroidia > Bacteroidales > VadinHA17 > LD21. Next base: position 3,646 of record JAKLDT010000087.1, read on the forward strand.
GCCTTGCTCCCTTTCTCCGGGCATAAAGCCTCACCTTTACTTTGTCGCCATGAAGGGCTGTCCTGAGATTCTTCGCAGTTACAAATACATCATCGTCAAGTTCTTCAGTTACGATGAAACCATAACCCATACGTGTAAGGTCTACAGTACCTGTAACGAAGCCATGAGGCTGCCTGATCTGGTATTTTCCCTGGTAGATCTCCTTCAGAAGGTTCTTCCTGGTAAGCTCCCTGAGAATATCAGTAATCTGTTGCCGCGCCGGAGAATCAGTTATATTCAGACGCTTTGAGATCTGTTTGTAATTGAAACCCTGGTCAGGGCTTGATGAGAGTATGGTGATTATCTGTTCTGTTAGCGCATCTTTTGATATACCGGAAGATCTTCCTCCTTTTTTCTTTTTACCCATATAATTTTTTTTCAAAGGTACTAAAAGGAAGGGAGTAAATGCTTTCAATCAATGTTACAATTCAGATAAGTTTATTGTCGAAGAGGTATTTAACCGACTCCTGTACGGCCTGCAATGAAGTGTACCGGGGTTCATAGCCAAGCAGCTTCCGGGCTTTTTCAATGCTGCAGTTCGGACTGTGGGCTATATGGTCCCAGGTGGCTGCAGCATCTTTCTCCGATACATTCTTCTTCCATTTTTCCCATGGAAGGAATTTCAGTTTTGGCTCCTTACCTGCCCAGGCATACATAGCTTCAGCATAGCCTCTGAGCGTGAGTGCACCGGGTGAAACAACATGGAAACTCTCGCCTGTTGCCGTGCTGTGGCTGTATATTGCCCTGAAGAAAGCCTGTGCAAGATCTCCTGCATGAACATGATGGACCGTTTCCATACCAAGGTTCGGAAGAACGAGTTCTTTCCCCATTGATATATCCTTGTAAACCTGAGGATTGAAATGACCTGCAGGATTAAGAGGTATCCATCCTGGTCCTACTATATGTCCGGGATGCAGGATTGTTGCCGGGAATCCTGTTTTGCGGGAATAAGCAAGCAGCCATTCCTCAATAGCTGCTTTTTTAATGCCATAATCTCCGAATGGCTTGCGCGCCTGCATTTCAGTTGTCGGAACCTGTTCACTGTAACCATGAACCCATATTGTCCCGCAATGAAGGAAATGCTGAATTTCCCCTGCCAGCGACTCAACAAGAAGTTTTGCGCTTTCACGTGTAAAACAGATCATATCTATTACAATATCCGGTGACAGCTTCCTGATCTGCTTTCCGAAAGTCTTTTTTCTGTCAGCCTCCTGCCTGTCTATTGCAAGGTATCTTACATTCTTCCAGGCTGTATGATCCATGTATGGTTTTCTTTCCTGACGTGTAACTACTGTCACCTCGTGTCCTGCTGTTACAAGCATTGGCACAAGGTAGCTTCCTGTATGGCCTGTTCCTCCTATAATGACGATTTTCATAATAAACTTTTATTTCTCCTTATTAATTATTATCTGATTGTTTTCCACCCATAAATTTACTTCTATCAAATTAGAATTATAATTCCATATTAAGTATTTTACAACTTACTGCTCTTCAGCCTCTCCTTCCGTATTGGAGGAAGGCCTTGAAGGGGCGGTATCCCAGAAAATTAACATCTAAACCACCATCAGTAGAAGATGGCTTTCACATTTTGCCAGTTTCTCTCTATTTTCACAGGACCATATTTTTAACCCCCCTTTCATTTTCCCCCCAGGGGGGGAAATGACTTAATCCGGAAAATCTGTAATGCTACAAAGGTTGATTTGCAAGTATCTTACTTTTAATATCTGAAATTACCAAGTCCAAATTATTAAGGACTTGCTCATTTGAATATCTGATTACTTTTACACCGGCTGAATCAAGATATTCGCTTCTTTTATCATCATATTCAGTTCGTAAAATATGAATCCCTCCGTCGACTTCTATTGCCAGATTAATTTAATCACAATAAAAATCAAGTATATAAATTCCGAATGGATGCTGCTTTCTGAAATGCAAGCCTTCAATCTGTTTCATTCGCAGCTTTTTCCATAAGACAGTTTCCGCCTCTGTCATTCTTTTCCTTAGTATTTTAGCCTTGCTCTTAATATTCAGGTCTGCATCATGGTTATGCTTACTATAATGAATGATCTTCGAATATGTCATCTCATTCCTGATTTAGTAATTTCCTCTTTTAATTCACTTCTTCAGCCTCACCTTCCTTCTCTGGGGGAAGGCCGGGAAGGGGGTTTAAAAAGCTCTGATTAAAACCTTTATTCATTGACAGAATATTTCAGAATAAGTTTATAGTGCTAAACTACTATCAGCATAAATTCAAAATCAACCTTGTGTGATACCCTACAATGTCTCCAAATTAACCATTTATTTTAATACTTTTGATATAATATTTAATGTGTACAATGAGTGACTTACAATCAGTGTTCTCCCATTCTCCTTCAGTTGTTACAAGAAAAACCGGCAGTGAATATGTGCTTGTTCCAATTGCAAATAACATCGCCGACATGAACAGTGTTTATACTCTTAATGAAACCGGGGCTTTCATCTGGGATCAGATCGACGGAAAAAGGGACCTTAATGAGATTATATTGAAGCTTACAGGGGAATATGAAATTGATGAGCCAACTGCCAGGGAAGATGTTTTGAACTTCATTGACAGGATGCAGAAGTATTTGATTATAAATGAATAATTATCTTTTTATCTACGGAAAAGATCTTTTCTAAACTGGCCTCTCCCCTTCCGATAGCTATCGGAATCCTCCCCCGGAGTGGGAGGGGCTTTAAACTTCCCCCTCTCACCCCGGGAGAGGGGGACTGAGGGGGTGAGGCCGCAATAAAATAAAATGAAATCATACACAATAAATATTGCAGATTACGTAATAAAATTCGAATCATCTCATGACGGTCCGGAACTGAATCCTTCAAAAAGATTCATGGCAAACATCTGCAATAATGAAAAATATGATATTCTTATAAAAGTAAATTACGGAGAAGGACAAATGCCTGACAAGGCAGAAAAAGTCTTCCACGCTCCTTTTGTTGAGGAAATTAACGGAATTCCCGTGAGACATAAGGCAAACTTCTGGAGCGTGTGGAAACAAGATAAGGACCTTTACATAAAAGCCGAATTTCCTCTATGCCCTGATGAGAGAAAGGCTCTTCTGAAGTTTTCTCTCGAAAGCAGGGAATGGAACTTATGGATCGACTGCAGGGTAAATGATATCGATCCTCTCGAATATCCCCTCGACGGACTCATCCTTTATTACCTGACTGTCATAAGCAGGGATATACTAATACATGCATCCGGTGTGACTTTCAACGGCAAAGGATTCCTGTTCAGCGGTGTTTCCGGCAGGGGTAAAACTACAATAGCAGGGATCTGGGATAAGTATGGTGCAAAAGTGATCCATGATGACAGGCTTGTAATAAGGAAAAGGCCTGAAGGATTTATAATGTACAATACCCCTGTTTATGCTAACGATGTACCCTCAAAGGCTGTACTTGACAAATTGTTTCTTATCGATCACGGAACCACAAATGACATAGTAAAAATCAGGGATGCGGTTGCGGTGAGCCTTGTAATGGCAAACTGCATCCAGCATAACTGGGGAGCTGAGATAATAAACAGGCTGCTTGAATCAGTAACCTTTTTGTGCGAGGCAGTCCCTGTAATGAAACTCAGCTTTGTGCCCGATAAAAGTGTTGCTGATTACATACTGAAACATGGATAACAGAACCCGCAGCGGTGAAATATTAAAGAATGTGGGATTTGCCCTTCTGGAGGAAGGCAAGACAATACGGATAAAGGCTCATGGCTACAGCATGTATCCATCAATAAAGCCCGGATCAGTTCTCCTCATTGAACCAATTGCACTGAAAGGCAAACCAGTACCGGGTGAAATAATTGCCATCAAAAGGGAGCAGGGACTTATAGTTCACAGGCTCGTGAGAATTGTCTCAAAAGGAGGCATTACAAGCTATATTGCCAGGGGTGACAGCAACGCACTTGAAGATGCCCCTGTAATGCAGGGTAAGATTGCCGGCAGGATAGTGGGCGCCGAACCTACTGGAGAGAATCCGGTACCGGCAGATATCAGTGTCAACACAAAAACAAATTATTATCTTAACAGACTGAGGGTTATTGGAATAGTGCTGGAAAAAAAAGTTAGGAAAGTGATTTATAAAAAAAAACATGGGGTATGAAGTTTTGACATCCCTGTCCCAATATAGCCAACCTAAGAATTGTGTAATTAGAATATGGCACATAATTTTAACCTGACTATCTCATCATAAGTGACTCTTAGATTGACGACTATGACCACGGCCACCCAAGGGGGGCTATTTAACAAGTTGATAAAGTAAAATTGCAGTAATTTTAATAATGAAACAAAAGTTTTCCTTACTGATCAAATCTCTTAAACTGGTTCGCAGCAGCGCTCCGGGGTGGGCAACAGCTAATGTTTTCCTCTCTCTTTTGAGAAGCATTCTGCCGCTTTTGCTTTTATGGCTGATAAAACTGCTGATTGACAAAATTACCGGGGCTTCCGGATCAGGGCAATTCACTTCTGAAATCATTGTGCTGATAATCCTGACTGCCTCTGTCTATCTGATCGATGAGATCTCTGCCGATCTCAGCAACATGGTCAGAAAGAACCAGTCGGTGAAGCTTGAATCATACATGTACGACCTTCTTCACAGGAAATCTGTTCAGCTCGACCTTATAAACTTCGAAAGACCTGAATACTTTGACATTCTTTCCAGGGCATCCGCGGAAGCGCCTTGGCGGCCGAATTCAATACTTAATAACGTTATTTCGCTAATCAGGGGACTGGCCTCGCTGCTTCTGATGACAGGCCTGATCCTTACCCTGAACTGGATTTTGGCCCTGGTCCTTCTTGTTGTAAATATTCCGGGGGTCATACTGAGACTCCGCTATTCCGATGAACTTTACAGCTTCCGCAGGAAGCAGACACCAGAAGCCAGAAAGTCAGCATATTTCAACTGGCTGCTTACCGGGGACAGGCCTTCGAGAGAATTAAGGCTTTTCGGACTTGGGGAATATTTCAGGGAACTGTTCAGGAAATCATTCAGGAAGCAGAAAGAAGAGGAGCTAGAAATCATCCGCAAGAGAAGCTTCATTGAAATGATCTCGGCCCTGTTCAAGGCAGCCGCGATGTTGTTCGTACTTATCTTCATCGCTGAAAGAACTGTTACCGGAAAGATATCTCTTGGTGAGATGGCAATGTTCCTGCTTGCATTCAGGCAGGGGATGACTTATATAAAAGATGTGCTGGCTTCAGTTTCCGGATTATATGAAGACAGCCTTTTTACAGGAGATGTATTCACATTTCTCAGTCTTGAAGAAAAAATAAGGGCTGAAGAACCCCTTGTATCTGTGCCAGGAGATCCTGGAAGGATAACATTGAAAGAAGTATCTTTCACCTATCCCGGTAACAATGATAAGACAATTGATAAGGTCTCATTAGATATTGGCAAGGGGGAAGTTATCGCCCTTGTTGGTCCGAACGGAGCCGGGAAAAGCACCCTGATAAGGCTTCTGTGCCGTCTCTATGATCCGGATTCAGGCAGTGTTGAGATCGACGGAAAGGGAATAAGACATTTTGATCCTGCAGGATACAGGAAGCTGTTTTCTGTTATTTTTCAGGATTTTATGCTTTATAATCTTACAGCCGGGGAAAACATCAGGCTTGGAGACACCGGCAGAGATGAGTCCTCAGCAGTAAGCAGGGCAGCAAGGTCGGCAGGAATTGACAGTGTATTAGGCTCACTTCCGGAAGGATACGACACTGTGATCGGAAATCTTTTTAATGACAGTCGTGAGCTGAGCTGGGGTGAGTGGCAGAAGATAGCTCTGGCCCGCTCCTTGTACAGGGATGCGCCTGTTCTTGTACTTGATGAGCCATCGAGTGCAATGGATGCTGATACTGAATATGAGATCTTCAGCCGTTTCAGGGAGCTGGTAAAGGGCAGAACTGTAATCCTTATAAGTCACAGATTTACAAATGTTACCCTGGCCGACAGGATAATAGTCATGGACAGGGGGCGTATTGCAGAATCCGGAACACATCAGAGTCTCATGTCAGACAGGGGGATGTATTATAACATGTATACAAAGCAAAGCAGTCGCTTTGAGTAAGGGAAAGGGGCAACTGGTTACTGGTTGAAGCTGGTTGCTGGTTGAAGCCAATAGAAAACAAGTCGCACTAAGAAAACACCCTGCGTTCTGAACTAAAAACGAGAGGGTGCCTCTTATGAGACACCCTCTTTCCCCTGAATCAGCCCTCTTATGGTTCGGGGACCATAAGGTGCACGAGGAGGGCGCGCGATTTGCAGCGAGGGAAATTTGTTCATTACTTTCTTTTGCTCCTCCAAAAGAAAGTAATCAAAGAAAAAGAGTCCGGAAAAGACAACCGGGTCTGTTTTTCGCCAATTGCGCATTGCCTTTTCCCGCTCCAAAAAACAGAGCCCGGTTCGCACCTTTTCCGGTCTGCCGACGCACCTGCAGATCCTGGGTCTCTAACTAAAAAATAGCCCCGGGTAAATTCCCGGGGCTCCCCTGAATCAGCCCTCTTATGGTACTGTGACCATAAGGTGCACGAGGAGGGCATGCGATTTGCAGCGGGGATGTTTAAAAAATATTATGACTTAGTTTTTATTTCTAAATTCTATGGATCTCTTCAATTACATTTTATATATCTGTATAAACACTGATTACCTGTATTCACTTTCACAATCTGTCTTGAAATACAATTTTTCTCTTTTCAGGTTTTAATGCAACGCATTTCAAATGTAAATACACAGAGTCCAATAATAATAGACTGGCTAATTTTTTTTAGTTATTTTAATTAGATATTTTAAGGGCTAAAGCCCGGTTACATTACTTTTCCTCAGTCCCCGGGCTGAAGCCCGGGGTTGGATAATGCCTCTGTCAACTCTGATGCTGGTGGCATGATGTTTAGTTTCTGTATCCTGTTTCAGGACTGTCTCCATAGCAAGCTGCTGCGATCCTACTGAACAGATGCTTCGGAAGTAATACCCTTTGAAGATATTAATATTTAGAACTTTAATACAGGAAAGAACTTACCCCGGGCTTCAGCCCGGGGTGCAGGAAACACCATCCGGTAAATGGCTTCAGCCATAAAAAATAGCCCCGGGAATTTACCCGGGGCTCCCCTGGATCAATCCGCTCACGGCACTGTGACCATAAATTGTACGAGGAGATCAATTCATAGATTTGCAACGAAGGGTACGTGAACAATTATTTAGTCTTTCTAAATAACTTCGTTTAATATTGTTCGATAATCAGATACCTTTTTCTTAAGAAAGTAATATACATCCCTATATAAATAATACTTGGAATAAATGGGAAGAATGACCATCTGGACTTGGTAAAATAAAATATTAAATAGCAAATCATGAAAATAACTAAATTAAGGAATGCAAATCTCTTCCCAAGCCTTGGATAAAGAACATATTTTGCTTTATCTTTAACTTGTTCATAAGATATTCTATTGCTACTTGTCCACTGTTGAGAGGCATAAAGTTCCTCTCCTTCATTTATGTCAACGGAGTAAAATTCATATCCTCGTAAATAGATCATTTTATCCCCTGAGTATAAATAAACTTTACTGTTTTCTGAAAAGTCAGAACTTTTTCTTATCTGTATCGCTTTCATAATAGAATTAAATTACTAACCACAAGCTGAGGGATCACTGGCCACCCCTGCCGCCAAGCTTATACCTCCTAAAATTAGAATTCTCCAACCAACAGGATTTGATCCAAAAGCAAGTCCAGCAGTAATTCCGGCCAAAGTCCCTACTCCTCCGGTTTCCTGAGAGAAACATGATAAAAATCTACCTCCGGAAATTGTTTCCATTTTTGTTAATTCAGGAGTTTTCATAGCGAGACATTTTTTATTTTGTCTACTCTGTTTGAGCTTTTTCGGAATCCACCTTAGTTTTATGTTGAGTTTTCAATGTACTGCATCTCAAATGTAAATAAACATAGTCCAATAATACTAAACTGTCTATTTTTTT
>JAKLDT010000088.1 GCA_022703405.1 Bacteroidota bacterium
GGATAAAGGCCGTCATTTATCTGGTTAAAATATGTTCCGGTGCCCCCGCTCGCAAATCCTGTCGTAATGCCTGCGCTTGCAGTTAAGGATGGGATATAACCTGCTCTGGCAATCTTTTCATCCAGGCCTGTTATCTGTTTGATTACTGCAGCGTTTCTGATTTGCGGTTTGACTGCGAGGGCTGTTTCATAAATACTTCTGACATCAGGCTTTCTTAGCTCATTAAGCAGACTTCCCATGTCAGGATGCTCAATCTCAAAATTATTATCTGCGGGTAATTCAATCAGCTGCATCAGGCTGATACGTGCTATTGCATATTGTTTTTCAGAATTGGCAAGGGTTAGTTTCTCACTTGCAAGCTGCGATCGAACCTGGCTGTAATCAGCCATCGAAATGACCTTCATCCGCAGCCGTTCTTCAGCCAGACCAAGCTGACCTTCAGTTGACTCAATCTGCATTCTGCTGTTTTTAACCTGTTCTTCTGCATAAAGAACCTGCAGATATGCATCGAGTATGCTCAGGCTGATTGTTTCCCTGGCTGTTTCGAGCGTCAGCTCACTGCTGAGCATATCAAGCTCACTCTGGCGGATAAGGTTCGTGAGCCTTGAACCATTATACAGAGTAACTCCGCTGTTCAGTGAATACCCGGTACTATTTGAATAAGTGTAACCGGCACCTGCGGTTTGTGAGTTTTTCCAGCTGAAATTCTGATTCACTGCTGCATTCACTGAAGGGAAGCGCTGGGCTTTTGCCTGGTCATAGTTCAGAGCTGAACGTTCAGCAGCAAGTACACTTTTTCTTATCTGTATATTACTGCTGAAGGCATAGTCGATGCATTTTTCAAGCGACCATAAACTGTCAGACTGTGAATATAGCTGCGTACCTGAAATTGCAAGGAATGATAATATTAATATTTTTCTCAGTAACATGGATTTCAATATTTTCTATCAAAAATATATCCATGTTTTTGTCCTTGAAAATATATTATAAGATTGAGCTGTTTTTATCGACAGGAAGCCTTTTTTTATGTATAAAGGCAAAATGTCAACGGGCCGATTCGTTTACCTGTACATAGATGGTATCGGAATTCAGTCCTGTAAAAATCCCATAGCCGTTTGCTATGCTTGTTGATGGGTTGGTCAGGTTCTGGGAACTTGATATCTTCTCATCATACAGTGAGGCATAGTCAGGCAGGACATGAAAAAGAATAATTCTGTGCTGGCCGAAATACTGGAATTCCTGTGGCCGTATTTCTATTCCCTGCGAAGTTGTCGGACGTTTTCGGAACATGTTCATCGGCGGGATTGAATCACTGAAGTCCCTGACAGGATCCGGTTCGCTTTCAACACATTCAATAACAACAATATAATAAGAAGCATCTTCATTGTCCCATGTAAGGCTTAATGGTTCCATCGATCCGAATGATCCCATAGAAGGCATAGCGCCTTCAGTCATGCGTACAACACTCACATTATCATCCGAAGCTGTAAAATTTGAAGGTTTGGCCGGAATTGATGTTGTTGCAAGCACTTTTCTTAAATTATAAATAAAAGACAGCGTGAATTCATCACCTTCCCCAATTACCGAGGAATCGGTATATGTTCCGTCTCCGACAGGAGTCATTGTATGAGTTTCATTACCTTTCTTAATTGTGATCGCAAGTGCATTAATATCATCATCTGAATAAACCGCATTGCCTGCAAAGGGAATTTGTCTTGACACTTTTACAAGCGGAGTAGCGCCCGGGCTGAGATAAGACTCAATCACAGGAGAATCAGTAAAAGGAGCTGTCAGCTTTTCACATGAGTATGAAAAAAAGACTACTATACTTATCAGAACTATAAGCCTGGCTTTCATCTATCTAAGCTTTAAAGAAAGTGTTAAATTGGGAGTTATTCCGAGATAATTTATATTGGTTTCCAATACCTGGCCATCAACAATTGTGTACTGCTTATACCAGGTATTAAGGTGATTATAAACGTTGAAAAGCGAGAATCCCACATAACCTATTTCTTTTCTTCGTTTCTCGCTTTTCCAGCCTCTTAGAAGCTTATATGTAACAGAAAGATCAAGCCTGTGATAATCAGGCAGCCTGAGATAATTTTTTGATGTTACAGTGAAGAAATCCTGGGATGAACCTCCAAGAAGATCAATTGTGTAGGCGCCTGAAGGAGCAGTATAGGGACGGCCGGATGCATAGATCCAGTTTGCAGAAAAATCAAACCTTCTGAAATTATACATCCCTACAATTTTAAACTCGTGGCGCACATCCTGATTTGCCGGGAAATAATCGACAGAATACATGTTGAAATAATTCATAGCCTCTCCAAGTGTGTAGCTTACCCAGCCTGTCAGGTCTCCGTATTTCTTCTGAGCAAGAAATTCGACTCCTCTAGAATAAGCTTCCCCGGCGAAAAAATTCTCATTGTAGTCAGTTCCCATTGGGCTGGCATTAATGCGTAGCGAATACTCCGTAAGATTTTCTATCTCTTTGTAATACAATTCACTGCTGAACAGCCATACAGGCGTCTCATAAGACAAACCGGCTGTAAAATGAATTGAGGAACTTACAGGAATGGATTCACCATCAGACAGTATCCAGAAATCCTTTGAACCCGACATAATATCCTCCCTCGTAATCCTGTTTGCAAACTGATAATATTTTCCGCTTGCAGCTTTTATTGAAAGCCTGTCTGTTACAGCGAATGAACCCGACAACCTGGGTTCAGCATATATACCGCCGGTAACATCATAATAGCTGAGCCTGATACCGGGAAGGATACGGATCCTGTCTTTAAAAATCCGGAATTCATTCTGGACATAGCCACCAGTCAGAGGACCATTGTCACTCCGGTCAAGAAGCTTCAGTGTATCACTCTGTGCATAATCATATCTGACATCATACAGAGTCGCAAATACCCCAAACTGAAATTTGCTGAAATTAAACATATCCCACTGATAATCAGATCTCAGACTGAAATCTTTCAGGTCATTATTTTCGAAGATACCCGATCGTGTTGTCACAGGCGACTTATCCTCGCTGTATATGGTTCTCTCCTGTGATCTGTCCCTGTTGCTGTAATAATTTGAATAGCTGAGTACTGTATTCCCATAGATATTCGGATTCCATTTACGGCTCCATTTCAGACTTGCTCCAATGTTTCCATACTTTGTAAGATCGGAAGAGTTCATATCGAAATTTGCATTCCTCTGACCAAAACCCACTTCTGCGGCATCAAAACCATTGTCAAGTTTATCAGTACCATTATAAATACTGAGTGAAATGATATTATTATTGTCCGGGTGCCATGTCAGTTTCCCGTTCAGGTCATAAAAATAGGAGGTGATTGTTGCAGCCTGTTCAAACCTTCTCCCTTCCCCCACAGGTGCAGAAGCCCTTGTTACTGAACCCTTACCGAACTTGTCCGAAATAAGGTCATATATCGGACCCTGATATGATCGCCTGAATGCCAGAAAGGCCGTCATGTTTTTTCCAACAGGGCCTTCAGCATATACATTAGCGCTCAATAAGCTTAAATCACCTCCTGTATTAAATCTCTTCTGGTTGCCTTCCTTGCTTGTTATTTCAGTTACACTTGACAGTCGTCCTCCGAACTTCGACTCAAAACCACCTTTGTAAAGCTGAACATCCTTCAGTGCATTGGAGTTGAAGGCGCTGTAGAAACCATATAGGTGGTCGACATGGTATACTGTGAAACCATCATAAAGAACAAGATTCTGATCGGGAGTTCCCCCACGTACATATAATCCCGATGAAGATTCATTTGAAGCACTTATGCCCGGCATCAGCTGAAATGACCGCATAACATCACGTTCACCCATTGAAGGGAGCTGTTCAAGTTTCTTCGGAGTAATCTTCACTGTATTGACGCTTTCCTTCTTTGTCATAACAACTTCATCCTTCGATGCAGTTATTGTAACGCCTTTCAAAGCCTGTATGCTCGGACTTAGTTCAACCTTCATATCAGTCATCTGAACCGACGGTGTCAGGAAAACCTCGGAAGCCCTGTAACCAACATATTGTATCACAAGGGTGCTTGTATCAGTAGGAACCTTTACAAGTGTAAAAAAGCCATCGCTGTTCGTGGTAGTCCCGATTATTGTGCCTTTAACCTGAATAGATGAAAAGGGCAGCGCCTCTCCTGTTACCTTATCAACAACCTTGCCTGTCAGGGTAAAATTGAAATTTTCAGCAGGCCCGGTAAAGGTTTTAACCGGCAACTTCTCTGATTCAGCTTCACTGCCGGTATCATTTTTATTATCCTTCTCGATATAAAAAGTAGCAGTTTCCTCCCTGACAACAGGATCATACTGAACCTGCTGCTCCGAGAAAGTGCTTGTAATATTTTCAGTGGCGCCTGCGCTTGTTTCTGCAACTGTATCATTTTGCGCAAGATGTATTTTGGAAAATATGTTATACAACATGTTTTTTTCAATATCCTCCTGACTGATGTCCCTGTCATCAACATTCAGGAAAATATTTGTATGCCCGTATCTGAATGTATTTGTAAGCAGGCTGGAAAGTGCCGGAAGACATTGCAGCTTTTTAGCCTGATTACTGTCTGCAGCAGGAACGAAAAAAAACTTGTATCCTGCAAACTGAGGCAGGGTATGAAGGGTATCTCTTCTGAAAATATCTTCGGAAGATTCTCCTTCACGGCCAAGTATAAACAGGAAGGGGCGCTTAATTGAGACATAATCACTATCGGCAGCAAAACAGGCATACCTGAAGTAGCATTCACTGCCGGGGCTGTTGAATTCATAAATCCGGTACTGGGCTTCAAGCTCAGATGGTGATATTAACAGATAAACAAATTGTGATATAACAAAGAATCTTTCAAAAGCCAGGTACCATTTTCTTTTTTTCATCTGCCTGTGTTAACAACAAGCAGTAAATGTAGATTTGAAGGCAATTCTGGTAAAAAAAAATCAACGAACAGGGCAGATTTATCTATGAAAGATGAATAGATATCAATCAGTCATTACAGGAATTTCCTTATAATATTCTCAACAATGATTGCCGGCTGTCTGTTTGCAGAATAATTCTGATAAATACAGGCTATTTAAGGTATTTTGATATTACGTCAAGCAGCTCCTGTCTGCCATAAGGTTTTGTCAGATATCCAACGCATCCTGCGTTCATCGCCTTATCGAGTTCTCCCGGAAAGGCGTAGGCAGTCTGGGCAATAACTGTTGTCCCGGGCTTTAATGTCAATATTTCCCTTGTTGCCGCAAATCCGTCTTTTACAGGCATCTTTAGGTCCATAAGCACTAAGTCGATTCCCTGTTCTGATCTGAAAATATCCACCGCCTCTTTGCCGTTTCTGGCCCGTAATATTTTAATATTCATCTTTTTCAGAACCGAATATATCAGCATGTAATTCGATTCTTCATCTTCTGCAACAAGGACTTTCCTGAGGCTTGACGCTTTGATTCCGGGCTTGTAAGGCAAATAGCTTACTTCGGATTCAGATGGTCCGGCATGGAGAGGCAATGTAAATAACATCCTTGTTCCTTTTCCAGGTTCTGATTCGACCCTTATTTCCCCACCAAGGAGTTCAACATAAGCTTTTGAAATGGCAAGCCCGAGGCCTGTACCTCCGTACTCTCTTGATACTTTGTGATCGACCTGGTAAAAACGTTCAAATATCCTTTCTTTTTCTTCATCAGGAATACCTATGCCTGTATCCTCAACATAGAATTCAATTTTCTCACCCGACTTAATCAGACCTGTTTCAACATAACCTTTAGATGTGAATTTTATGGCATTAGAAACAAGGTTGGAGAGTACCTGCATTATTTTGTTTTCATCGGACCATATTGGTTCAATATCAGCACAATTTTCATCATGAAGTCTGAAATCAATGCCCTTTTGCGTGGCATCTGCCTGATGCTGGAGTCGTATAACCTTCAGTATTTTACAAAGATCAACCTGGCCGGTTTTAACTGTAGTCTGCCCGGCTTCTATCTGTGAGATATTAATAATGTCATTTACGATGGAAAGCAACTGACTGCTGCTCTGGAAAATAATATTTATAAACTCCTGACGTTCAGCCTGAGTATTATCCGGCTGATCGAGGAAGCCGGCAAAGCCGATAATTGCATTCAGGGGGGTCCTTATTTCATGACTTATGTTATGAAGAAACGCTGTTTTGAGCTTATCATGCTCTTCAGCTTTCTCTTTTGCTTTTATCAGATTTTCGTACAGAGCTTTCTTTTCAGTTATGTCCTCCTTAACCGCGACAAAGTAATTGATCTGACCATCAGGTTCACGAAGCGGTGAAATTACAGCGCTTTCCCAGTACAGTTCTCCTGATTTCTTTTTGTTCAGAAATTCTCCATGCCAGGTATTCCCGGAGCTTATTGTATTCCATAATTCGGCATAGAATTCATTTGTATGGTGACCGGACTTTAAAATATTCGTATTAGCTCCGACAGCTTCCTCATTTGAATAGCCCGTAATTCTTGTGAAAGCCGGATTGCTGTATTCAATAACTCCCGATTTATCAGTAATTACAACACAGGCCGTACTGTCAGCAACGGCCCTTCCAAGTAAGCGAACAGTCTGCTCAGCCAGCTTTCTCTCAGTTATGTCCTTAATCATTATATGACGGGCATCCCTGTTATTGAATCGTATCCGGTGCGAGCTCAGATCTACATGTTTTATCTCACCTGATTTTGTAACGTGCCGCCACTCCCCTGCAGTCTGCTTTGAATCATCCATTGTACGCAAAGCATCAAGCAGTCTCGGAACATCTTCTGAAGGCCTGAGATCCTTAATAGTAAGTTTCAGGAATTCATCCCTTGAATAGCCGTAAAGGTTCACTGATGCGAGATTTACCTCAAGGAACTTTAGTGTCTCGATATCATATATCCACATAGGCTGTGGATTGTTCATAAACATATACCTGTAATTCTCCTCGCTCTCTTTCTCCTGCTGCAACTGCTTCTCATTCAGTATTCTTTGTTTTTCCTCTGCATCAAGCAATGAACGGTATAACTCTTTTTCCCGCGACTGTGATGACATTTTCAACAGGACAACAGTCAGCAGAATAAGCAAAATAACATTTAACAGCATCAGGGCAGTCTCAATATACAATCCGGAGAACAGTTCAATCCTGTCAATCTTTGCCACCATAATCCACTTAGTCTCAGGAATGACATTTACATAGGCCAAAACCAGCTTCCCTCTGTAATCATAAGCAGATATAAATCCTGAGGTGCCTGATACAGCTTTTATAGCCAGAATTTTATTTTTCGCCTCTGAATTATTAAGCTTCACGGGTTCCTTAACTGAAAGACGAAGCCTGTTCAAATAGACAACACTGTCATTAACAACTTTTATCAGCAGATTTTCAGAGGTTTTTGACGGAACAGGCCAGGATTGGATAAGAGGAAAAAGGTACTTGTCCGGGTCGGTGCGCAACAGAATTAAACCTTTGACAGCACCATTGTTGTCAATTATCCGATTGACCATCTCAAAATGGATCCTCGCTGTACTTCCATTGAACTTGAAATCAGCATAAATTTTTTCAGCAGGGCCGGGGATAAAATCAATTTCAGGCCTTACAATAATCTCTTTACAGGGAGTATCGACTGATGAGCTGTAAACCGGCTTTCCTGACTTGTCAAATAAAATTATCTCATCGTAGCGCCATGAATTGAGAAAGGGCCTGATAAGTGTATTCAGCTCATCCTCATATATATTTTTCCCTTTTGTGCCACTGTTGTCAAGATAATCTGTCAATAATTTATTTGCTGCGAAAAACCTTGCTTCAGATAATCTTTCATTATACCATTGGGATATCTGATCAGTCTTCAGAATTGAGATAGCCTTAAGCTCATTGCCCTTATCCTGTTTTACCGACCTGATCCGGAGAACAGCAAATAAGATACCGGCAGCAATAAAAATCATACTTAAAGCTGTGGCGGCCAGTATTAAATTACCCGATTTGCGTAACCTGATCATTCTAACATACTTAATTACAATACAGTCAAAATATTATATCAAGCCAACTACTTTTAAGGTTGATGATTTACAGAAAATTGTCCTCCTTAACGCAAATTACATAAAATTATAGATATATCATCATAGTAATATTGAAGATTATAAAAGAATTTTAAAGTCCCCGGACAACAGTTACAGATATGCTATACAAAAGCTGTATAAGACTTACAGGCTTCAGATTTTCAATTATTTTTCTGAATTTTATGAAAAAAATCTTTGAAGCTGTTATCAAACCTTTTTTTTGAAAGGATGTTATTATGTAAATGGAAAGTTCAGTAAGGCAGAAACATGAAAGGAAAACAATGATTGTAGTGGCTCTGACAGCCATTACAATGGGCGTAGAGATCTTTTTCGGCTTAAGGACAGGATCAATGGCTCTGCTTGCTGACGGTATACACATGGGATCGCATGTACTTGCGCTGGGACTCAGCTGGATAGCTTATGTATTTGTCAGAAAAACTGAATCGTCCGGAACCTTTGCGGGCAACTCCGATAAAATCCTTTCACTCTCGGGCTACAGCAGTGGTCTGATGTTGCTGATCTTTGCATTTGTAATACTATATGAGGCAATCAGCAGGCTTATAGATCCTTCACCAATCCTTTACAAAGAGGCAATTACAGTTGCCTTTATCGGGCTGTTTGTAAACCTTGTGAGCGCCCTTATACTTCACCACAACGATGAGCATTCCGATCATAATATAAGGGCAGCATACCTGCATGTTCTTGCAGATGCACTGACAAGCATTACTGCAATAACAGGACTTATTGCAGCCATGTTCACAAAAACAGTATGGATAGATCCTGTTGTGGGGATACTTGGATCGGCAGTGATAATGAAATGGTCGGTTTCACTGATGAAAGAATCAGGGAAGGCACTTCTCGATTTCAGAAAGGATACCTGAACCTTACTGCAAGTATCCTTGCATGTTCTTCTTCTGGTTTATTTCCGCTGTAAAAACCTATAAGTGTCTTTGGCGGGTAGAAATATATATCCCCTGACTTTGCAGGATGCCTGAGTTCAGTCTTATCATCATTCTCTCCTGCCACAATATCGCCTGAGCCTCTTAAAACAAGGTAGACTTCTTCCTCATCATTATGCCTGTGAGGATTGTTTGTACCACCTGCTGCAAAATCCATTATAAAAAGGCTTGTTACTTTGCAGGCCGCTGCAAGCCTGTCACGTTTGCTGTCAGTAGCGCCAAGCAAAAGCTGGAAGGTTGTAGTGGGACCATGAGATGGAAGGGTCTGAAACTTAACTTCCGCCGTGTTGGCCATCGCTGGCTGGTCAGAATTTCTGCAGTCGCCGTCTTTTACAGGGAATCGCATTACAAGCACCGACAAGGTTGTCTCCCTCGGATTCAGGAAATTAAAACCGGTTCCCTGAGGTATATAGATAAAGTCATTTGAACTTACCGGAATCTCTTTCTTTCCGAAATTAAGCATACCTGTTCCTTCAAGCACAAACAGAACAAGCTCCTCATCCCCGAATTTTGCTGTTTTAGTTCTTCCACCCGGATCTACAAGCAGATTGCCATATCCTGAGAGTCCCTTAATTATTTCCGAACCCTCTTCACCATCACCAAGGATGGTTCTGTAACGGGCCGTACTGCTTGTTAAAACTGAACTATGATCTACTGATTGATCCAGACTTCGTTTCAGATATTGTGATTCAGCGCTGCTAAAAAGAAGAAGAAAAATTACTGAAACTGATATTCCTCTCAGAAAACCCATAGAAGAACTGTTAAATTATTAACAATCAAATTAATTGGAACCTGTCTGATTTGCATAAACCCCGTCATCGCTGTAATGCCACCACGGTCCTCCGGTCTGATGATAATCACCAATAATTCCCTTCTGCTTAGCCTCCATCATTGTCATCGGGGTATCAAACTCAGGTGTGGGATTGAACAAGCCGGGATTGTATTTCAGGTACCTGGCCTCCCGCAGGTATTTCTCAGCAACCTCGTCCTCAAATTCAATTCCCAGTCCGGGGGTATCAGGAACAGGAATAACCCCGTCCTTAATTATCGGTTTTGGTATACCGGTAACAAGATCATCAACCCATGGCATTTCTATTGTATGGCATTCAAGGGAAATGAATTCCTTTATTGTTGCCGCGGTGTGAACGTTTGCCATCATTCCTATTGGTGAGGAAGCACAGTGCATCATCGTCGGAATCCCATACTGATAAGCGTAGTCGGCTATCTTTTTTGTTTCGATCATTCCTCCTGAAGTCAGAAGATCGGGGTGGATTATACTTATTGTGTTGTTTTCAATCCATGGCTTGAAATTCTCAAGACTGAAAATATCCTCCCCGTTCAGAGTGGGAGTTTTTGAGCCGGCTGTTATCTGCCTGTTAAGGTTAACTGCATTGTATTTTGTAAAATGTATAACATCCTCGATATAAGCCAGGTCATACTTCGGATCAGCCATAAAATTACCGAGCTCAATGCCGCTTTCCACAGTCATGTTACCGAAATGGTCAGCGCCCAGTTTCACCTTGTATCCTATTATCCCGCGTGCATCAAGGACATGCTGACCCCAGATTTCAAGACCCTTTTGTGTCGGGAGGTTGTTAATATATGCTCCCGGAATATCCCTGATAAGAGGAGGCGTCAGGTCAATCTTGTAATGCTTAAGCCCCATGTCAAAACGCCGCTTTATCATAAGTTTCAGGTTCTCTGACTTAAGCACAGTAGGACAGTCGGCATAAATCTCAACCTTATCCCTTACTTTGTTTCCCAGCAATTTCCAGCATGGTACTCCGAGAGCTTTCCCTGCAAGGTCCATAAGTGCGATATCAACGGCACAATAACCACCTGCGTACCTGCCGGGGCCCGTGAGATGCCTTATACTTGCAAGGATAGGCTCGATGTCAAGAGGATCTTTGCCCACAAGGTAAGGTTTAAGCATAAGGGCCTGGGCTATCCAGCCAGCATCCCTGACCTCACCCAGACCGGTAATTCCCTGGTTCGTATAAATCTTTATTATCGGGAAGTCGTATATTGAAGCCAGTGTGGCTCCGCGGATATCTGTTATTCTAAGGCCTGATGGCCTGGATGGTGATTCTTTGGGACTTACGGCAAGGCCTTCATTCACAAGACCTGTAAAACCGAATGCTGTACCTCCGATGACTGAAGTTTTCAGAAATGATTTCCTGTCCATTGCGGAAAGTATTAGAGTTAATTCAATTAAAGTTAAGCCATTAATTGAAATTAACGCAGCTGTTGCCAGGAAAAAAGTATGCTGCTACTCAATTATCAGGGCAACCTGAAGGTAATTGTTTACTGCTCCTATAAGCCTTGTCCTTACATAATATGATTCGCAGAATATCCTGAAAGCCAGGAACTCATGATTCGGTACATTGAATTCATCAAACAGAAGTATATCTCCTTTTCTAAGGTAAGGGGCCATGCTTGTCAGCGCAAAAAGTGTTGACGAAAACAGATCCGCATCAAGATGTATTACCTTCATCTTTTCTTCAGGAGAAGAATAAGTCTTCAGGAACTCAGGAAAACTGTTCTGAAACAGTCCCTTGCAGAACTTTACACGTACGTCATTAATTACCGG
>JAKLDT010000089.1 GCA_022703405.1 Bacteroidota bacterium
ATTATCCATTCTTGCTATCTTTTCTGCGGCAGCCCTTATCTTTTCTACTGATGCAACAATATCTTCCATGTCTTCCATTGTTCCGAGAAGAAGGTTCTGGGTGATCCAGACAGTTTCGTCACACAGCGGGTCATTTACCGGACAGCTGTTCTGCTCCATGTAGCTTTTGTAATCGAGCAGCTCTGCAGGATACATTTTTTTATAATTTTTTGTTTTGAAGGCATTAGGTATGAACTCCATTTTATTAAGTGGAGCATACCCTCCTGTACATGGGATACCTTCCTCTACAAGCGCCTTCTGGAAATTAAGCCTTGAGAGTCCGCTGAATTGTTCCTTATCATACCTGAAAGCAAAGATATGATCAGCAGGCCTTGTCACATAATCTTTCACCACTGCAGGTTTTATCCCCGGAATTCCTGCCATTTCTTTTCTGAGATAAGCGGCATTCTGATTTCGTATTGCCGTCTGACTTTCAAGCCTCTCGAGCTGAATCAGTCCTATAACAGCCTGGTATTCAGCCATCCTAAGCTTTGTACCTGCCATCACTGCACCTGATCCGATTGTTCCTGCAAGTGTACCGTATGCATGACCGTAATTGTGAAAGGAATAACACCTGTCCATGAACTCCTCATCATCACTGACTATTGCACCGCCTTCGCCCATTGGCAGGTTTTTGCTTGTCTGAAAGCTGAAACAGCCTGCATTGCCGAAGGATCCGACTTTTTTATTATTGATCTCTGCAAGCCATCCCTGGCAGGCATCCTCAACTACAACAAGCTTATGTTCGGCAGCTATCTCCATAATTTTCACCATGTCGGCCGGAATACCAAGTATATGAACAGGAAGTATTGCCTTTGTCCTGGAGTTTATCTTCTGTCGGATCTTTTCCGGATCAATCTGGTAAGTATCGCGATCAGTGTCAGAGAACACCGGTATTGCTCCTGTTTGAAGTACTGCCAGTATTGTTGCAACAAATGTATATGGTGGAACGATGACCTCATCACCGCCTCCAATACCCAGATTTGTAAGGGATGCAATTAGGGCGTTTGTACCGTTTATCACACCGAGGCCTCTCTTTGTTCCGCAAACAGCCGCCCATTTTTCCTCAAACTCTTTTACAAGCTTTGAACGTGACCACACACCACTTCTTAATACCTCAAGAAACCTTGCTTCATCAGTTTCTGTGTTCCACTGAGGCCATACCGGCCAGGCTTTTCTGTGCAGGGGACTGCCTCCAAGAATTGCCGGAGTACTACCGGAACAAGCTGAAAAAATTGAAGGTGAAGCAGTTAAGGCGATAGCTCCGAGACCGGCCAGTGTATTCTGCCTCACGAATTTACGCCTCGAGATTTTGTTTTTTGACATGTCGGACTGATTTTAATCTCTGAAATTAATCTGATTTTTTCACAGAGAATAATTTTTCAGCAATTATTTATTCACCTCCCGCAGGAAAAGCAGTCTCACAAATCCTGCATCAGCTGCTGTTAAGGTATCTGTTTACCGGAATTTGATCAAGCCTTTTGATCCGGTCAGTTTTTCCATCAGGGCATATTCTTCCCTGTATTTTACAAGGCTTTCCTCACCAGGTCTGCGGCCCGACATAGTAAGAGGATCAATCATGGTGATATCCTTTGATGCAAGAGCCGCGGCAAGTGACACATCTCCCCATACAAGAAATCCGGGTATATGGATGCCCATTGTGTAGAAGTCGAGATTCTGCCTTGAATCGAAGAGATAGCTGACAGGTGACTGTCTCATAACAATTTTATCTGGTTTTTCTTTGAGAGCTCCTAGGAACAGGGCAGCCATGCCGGCATCCTTAGTGCCGTCAATAAGTATGTTACCGGCTTCCATCCCATCAACAAGATACCTTGTGAGGAGGTCCAGTTCCCTGATCCATTCTCCCATTATTGATTTTCCAAGCCACAGCTCTGCCCTTGACAAGGTATGAAGCTGTCCATTATAATCATAAGATTTTGAAGAAGTCGAGAGCTGCTCCCCTGTACCTCTGAGGTCTATAATTGCAATACCTTCACCTTTATCAGAATATTCCCTGATAAGACTCAGTGATATGGAGTCCTTACCTCCCGGATTGCAGATGATGTTATAATCATGATTATTCCCTTCCGGTTCTTTCAGGAGGACCGGAATCATTGTGTTTTCTGAAGTCCGGATAACAACAGGTTCCCAGCCCTTTAATAGAGGAAGCTTTGTTATCGCAGCTACGTTGAGATTCTTCCCGATCCTGAGCATTTTCTGAAGTTCTTCCTTTTTCTCTGAAGCATTGACCCGTGCAGTCTGGCTGAACTTTTCCTTAAGCTCCTTACCCCTGTTTATGCAGTACAGATCAGTTGAAACTACGTCCCTGTCTCTTTCTCCTGTCCTGAAAACCATTAGTTTCTCTTCAGCAAGCTGTTCAAAAGGACTCTCGGTTACCGGTGATCCGTCACCTTCATTTTTCAGATGGAGATTGAACCAGCCAAGCATTGCCTGCCTGTCCTCCTTCATATAGCCATGTTCCAGATCAAAGATCCTGTATGAGATATTATTTCCCAGACCTGAAGCCATGAAGGCCTTGCGTGCATTGGAATAGGTTCGAAGCATCTCGGAAGGGAAAAAAGTAGGATTGGAGTCCTTTAAATGATTTATAAGAAGAGGAGCATTATGCAGGGCTATTATGCCTGCTTCTTCAGTGAATGTAAGACCATCAGGCAGCAGTTCGCAGATACAGTTTGAACGCATAATATATGATTCAAACGAGCCCACGCTGACAACAGGCACTGAGGCCTTTACCCTCTCATCTACTGCAGAAAGCCACATCGTCTGGTTGCCTCCGCCGCTGGCGCCGGTTGCTCCGATTCTTTCCGGATCAACTTCAGCAAGTGAACAGAGCAGGTCAATACCCCTCATGTTATCGGAGACCTGCAATCCAAGAAGGGTTTCTCCTGCATCCATTAACGAAGCGCCGAGTGTTCCGCCATGGTATTCAAAATCGCCATGGACTGTTGATCTCTCTCCTGCTCCCCATGGATCAACTGTCAGACAAACATACCCTGCCCGTGCAAGCACATGCCCAACGGCCTGTGGTCCGCTTGAATCGATCTTGGCTTTTCGCCAGTGACCGAGCATATTTATCACACCGGGGAATGGCCCTTTCCCGTCAGGAACATAAAGGTTTGCAGTTGCATAAATGCCCGGACGCACCTGGTATACAATGTTCCTGATTGTATAGCCCTTCATAGCTATTTTAGAGGTCTCCCTTATGTTGAGAGGCAGCTTGTGGTCAATAAATATTCCTGCCTTTTCAATTATGCTCTTTCGAAGTTCCGCCCTGTATTCTATCATTTCATCAGGTCTGAGAGGAATGACATGCTTTGCAAAGGCCATGGCAGCTTCATTGACCATGCCGGCAAGGATAAGGTCAGAGTGCCCTTCTGCAAGAACCCCAGGGAGGCTGTCTCCTGCTGCTCCTGTCAGCGAAGCATCAGAAGCATTCCTGCCTCTGCATCCGATTAACAGTAAAACAACTGATAAAACAATAACAAGGCTGTTTTTCATTTTACTACCTGATATTCAGATTATACCATTTGATTGCATTTCCGTGAAATATCTTATCGACAACCTCTGCAGGCAGCTTTAATCCCCTGTATTTTCCTTCAAACTGTCCTGTCTGCATCTCCTCATCAGTAACAAAATACTTCCAGTCGGCCAGCCAGGTATTATGCAGGATTTCAGCAAGTTCATCAGGCTCTTTCGCCCATCCGTCTGAAAGATCGGTTCCATAAAGTAGCCTGTCCTGGTATTTTATGCAAAAGTTCCTTATTTTCTCACGATCCGCAACTGTCTGATACTGAAGGTGGCAGATCCTTGCAGCCATATCAACTGCCATATTTGGAAATTTATCGAGCCGTTTTGAAAGTTCATCAACATCATACTCAAGGCTCGCGAGGTGACATCCGATGAATTTCATATCAGGATGAAGTTCAAGCAGATGATCCCTTGCATTTATCTGGTCTTCATACGAAGGATATTCAGGATGCAGGAACATGTGGTATTGCGGATTCTCCGTGAAATAGTTCCTGTCTCCCGATATTGTCATTTTCTCAAGAGGCATCCAGCAATTTTTTGGTTCTCCGAGGTGACCTGTAACAGGAAGATTTCTGCTTTTTATATAATCGAAAACAGGTTTCAGACCAGGATCGTCTATCATAATAAATTTCCCGTTCCTGTCACGGACTGTCATTCCTATATTTTTCCAGACTTTCACTCCTATGGCGCCCTCAGTGATATCCTTATCGAGTTCAGATATAACACTGCTGCTCCATTGATCTGTTCCCCAGGCTGTTGTATCGAACCAGAATGTGGGCTCATAAAAAACCCTGCCGGGATATTTTTTTACCGAGTTCAGCGCCAGGTCGAGCTGCTGCTGAATGTCTTCAGCAAGTGCATGATCGACATTTATAGTAATCAGTACCATATTGTCTTCAGCAGCCTGCTTTTCGGATATTCCTTTATCGCTGTCGATATGGAAGTGAGAATCAACCTTCAGCACTTTTTTGAAATCAGCTTCGGTATAGTATTTATCTCCGCAGGAGAAAGCTATGAATGGCAGGATTGCCAGAATCAATTTTATAAATCCCGGTTTCATTATAATTGAGGTATTTTTAATGGCTGTCAGAAAACATATTAACCGCAAAGGATTCTTTCCGGAACTTTGCGGTTAATACATTATAAATTAAATTGGTTATTTCGGCATTACTACATAATCAGCAGCATTGAGGAAGTCAACGCTCATTTTGCAGCTTGTAAACTGGTCGTAATTGTATTCTTCAACCTCAACAATGCCATACTGTAAACCTGAAGTGGCTGCAGCAGCCCATATTGATTTGAAATCCATCATGCCGCTTGCGCCAATTTCTTCTTTAT
The DNA here is from genome assembly GCA_022703405.1 of Bacteroidota bacterium. Taxonomy (GTDB): domain Bacteria; phylum Bacteroidota; class Bacteroidia; order Bacteroidales; family VadinHA17; genus LD21. The sequence continues at coordinate 4,927 of JAKLDT010000089.1, forward strand.
CCTTAATGTGCCATAATTCAAAACGGCCAGGGTATTTATTGAAATAGTCAACAGGATTTTTACCTCCTACAACTGTCCAGTAAATATCCATCTGGAACATAACAAGAGATGGATCTGTATTGGCAAGCATAAAATCATATATTGTCTGCCCGTCAAGCTGGGTTGAAAATTCCTTGTCGTGATTGTGATATCCGAAACGAATGCCTTTTGCCTTGCATTTTGCACCGATTTCATTGAAATAGTCGCAATATTTTTTCAGTACATCAAGGCTCTGGTAAGCATCGCCACCCATGAAAGGCTGGACCATATATTTTAAACCCAGTGCTGCATGTGCATCGATGCATGCGTCCCACCATGCCATTGTGCTTTCACGGTTTGCTGAATCAGGAAGAGCCTGGCCGCAATGTGAGCTGAGGATTGGCAGACCATTCTTTTCGCAAAGTGCCTTAAATTCGGATGGTTCCATTCCATAGAATTTGCCATCGCGATATCCGGCAGGTTCAACAAAGGTATAACCCATCTTTGCAACCTTCTCAATTGTTGCCGGGACATTGTTCTTTATTGAATCCCTTAATGAGTACAGCTGAAGCCCGATATTCTTCGGCGCTTTTGTACATGAAGTAAGTGAACTTATGACAAGGCCCGAAACAGCCACTAACATAATAAGTGCATAGATAGTCTTTTTCATTGTATACAGGTTTAGTAATTTTCTCCGAATATAAGAAATTTTAAGATTCCTTCAACCTGTCAGATTTTAACAGAGGACTTATCATATAAAGACACACGGCGCAGGGCGCAGGGCGAAGGGCACAGGGAAGAAAGCACCTGTTGCCTGTTACCTACTATTCACTGATAAACTTATACAGAGGGATCAGTATCATCTCACCAGGTCGTGCGGAATAGACTGGTGCTTGTCCCGCTTTCATTTCATCAATATATGGATTCATTTTATTGATAAATGTAAGAGCTCTTTCCCTCCCGAATTCTGAAAACGTGGCAAACTGTGGATAGATAAGGGTAATAATATCACTGAGGTCAGTCTTTTTTGTATAGATAACTCCCTTAATCCCGGTTTTTGTTCTTTCATCCTGCACAATAACTACCTGTCCTCCTGAAGGGATCCAGTTAAGCCAGTTCATCTCATCCCCTGCATTCTTTTCACTGCCAAGTGTAATTACCGACCTGGCATAATATTTTCTTAATGTCTCCTTATATAAAGGCGGCAGCTTTGTGGCCATTATATATGAAAAAATAAGCCTGCAGTTATTGAAATGATCGACATTGTAATTGTAGTCATCAGCCGACATTTTTCCCCCATTGTTCAGAAGCTGTCCTGCCAGGCACTCTGACAGGGCCCGGAACTCAACAGAAGTCGTATCCGCAGATGAATTTCCTGCCTTAATGAAATCCCGTACACCCTTTACAAGAGACTCCCTGCTGCCTGGTGTAAAGCTTAGTTGTTCATTAACATAAACTATCTCTTTTGGTACCTCATCGAGCCTGTTAAGATTGATTATCAGTCGTGCTACCGGTTTTCTGCCCTCTTCGGCCAGTACCTGTTCTCTGATCACCGAATAATCAGGTTTATTCTCAACTGCAGTTATCTCGGCTATTCCCGAGGCCAGTCCACTTGAGAAAACAGTGACTTTAATCTTTCCGGGCTGACCAGTTGACCTTATTAAATTAACTGCCGGAAGTCCCTTATACCAGCCATTTGCAGAATTCTGCTTTCCCGGATCATCGCCTGAAAAATCAGCCGGGCCCACAAGGACTGCCGGTCCTGTAACGGTCCATCGGAGGTTCCTTCTTGTTCCGTTTACAATTTTTCCGTTTCCATCGGCAACTGATGCTGAAATAACAGCAATAGACCCCTTGTCAGCACTGAATGTGTTATGAGTGGAAGAAAGAATAAGCCTGGCCGGTTCGCCCCTCTCCGGATTAACAGTACCTTTATCAAAATTACTGACAGTCAGAGGATTATTCGGCTTAATTCTTTCCTTCACAAAGGGCCTTCCCGGATCTTCTGCCTGCAAAATGCCTGATACTGCTGCCAGTCCGTTTTCATCTGCTGTATTCCACATTACAACGGCCGGATTATTCCGGAGGGTTCTAACAATGCCCTTCACTTTTTGTTCAATATCGGAAGCAGGGGCATTTTTATCAGGAAGTCCCAGTACTTCTGCACTGATGAGGATTCCTGATTTTGCTGCCTCTTCATATATAATCCTGCTGTCCGGAATATTTATAGTCCTGATAAAATTACAGCTGAGCTTATCTTTTTTATACTGCAGATCCATTGCTGCAAGCCATTCTGGCACAGCTGCGCCTATCCAGGGATAATCCTGTATCCTGTTTCCGCCTTTAAGCTCAGCTTTTGAACCGTTCACCTTCAGTATCCCGCTTGTCTTATCCCATTCCACCAACCTTATCCCCAGTGGTGTATTCAGGACATCAACTATACTGGTTCCGTCTATGACTTCCGTGCGGACTGTATAGAGGTAAGGACTATCCGGCGACCACAGCCTGGGAACCTTAATTGGTTTTAAGGTCTGATCGAACATGAACAGCTGGCCCGGATTAATCTCAGCCTGCGAAGTGACAGTCTGTACTGATTTATTATATGCATCAAGAACCGTTGACTGAAGAGTGCAGCTCTTTTTTTCAGTATAATCATTCTTTACCCAGGTCCTGATTCTTACAACTGCTTCTTTTTCACTCACCGCAGGAGTTGTCAGAAAAACACCTCCCTCATGGGCTGCTGAACCCTGCATGGGTATATGCAGCTGGTCCTTAAGGACTATCCTGACTCCGCGGAAAATCCCTCCGTACTCATAATAATTACCACCGGCATCAGTATGAAAAGGAACATCAGTATCCTGGAAATTATTTACAGCTATTGCAAGAACATTATCAGAACCCCCAGATTTTACAAGAGAGGTTACATCAAAATCGAAAGGACCACCAATGCCACTGTGCTCACCAATAAGCTTCCCGTTAAGCCATACCCTGGAGTTCTTCTGAATACCATCAAATTCAAGGAACACCTTTCTGCCATAATATTCTTTTGCAAGTGAAAATCTCTTCCTGTACCAGCCCCATCCTGTCCACCAGTACATATTGTCATCCTCAACGCTTGCAGGGATAAAAGGATCAGACTCTCCAGTAGTCTCGTATGTACGCCAGCAATGAGGCAGGGATACAACCGGCCATTTTGAATCGTCAAATCCGAATACCTCATAGTTTTTCGCTGCGCTTTCTTTTGGAAAATAATTGAAAGTCCATCCTGAATTGATCGCCCTCTCAAGCCTCCTGTTATTCTGTTTAAGAGCCTGCTTTTTCTGGGAAAAAGATGGAATACTTATCAATGACAAGCAAATAACAATAAAAAAACTTCTCATTATCTGCATATTACAAGGATTGTTAGATTCACGAATATAATCATTTTTTCAGTGAAAATGAATGATGGTGCTGACATTGGCATAATTATTTATGAGAATTGCCTTTTCTTCCATGAATCAGGTAAACAGATGTACGGACATGATGGTCACGAGTCAAAAAATGAACTTGTTCTGACAGAAAAACAGTATTTTCCGTAAAAGTGCATTGTTAATTTTCTACACAAAACAATCAACTTAAATTAACAGATTTATGATATATTGCATAAAAACTGAAAAAAATTGAGCTAACTTCTTTGAGATATTAAAAAAATAAATACATTTGCCAGCAGAAAAGAAAAAATGAAGTTAAACCTCCTACATATTATAGTCCTCGTCATTATTGCTTCAGGCCAATGATCCGGAAATGATATGTAATATTTTAAATATACAGAGGCTTTCCGGGAAACCGGAGAGCCTTTTTTATAAAAGAATTTTTTATGAAAAAAGAACTCAGAAGCGCGACATCAATTGTTGGCAGGAATATGGCTGGAGCCAGGAGCCTCTGGAGGGCAAACGGCATGAAACAGGAACAGATGGGAAAACCCGTCATTGCTGTTGTTAATTCTTTCACACAGTTTGTTCCGGGCCATGTTCATCTTCACGAAATAGGTCAGCTTGTCAAGAGAGAAATAGAAAAACTGGGGTGCTTTGCTGCCGAATTCAACACAATAGCGATAGATGACGGAATAGCCATGGGGCACGGAGGAATGCTTTATTCCCTCCCTTCACGCGACCTTATTGCCGACAGCGTTGAGTACATGTGCAATGCGCATACTGTCGATGCCATGATATGCATAAGCAACTGCGACAAGATAACTCCCGGCATGCTTATGGCTGCCATGAGGCTTAATATCCCTGCTGTCTTTGTTTCAGGAGGTCCGATGGAAGCCGGTAAACTGGATGACAGGTATCTCGACCTGATAGATGCAATGGTAGCTGCAGCCGACAGCAAGATAAGCGACAGTGAATTAAGCGCAATTGAAAGGGAAGCCTGTCCAACATGCGGCTCCTGCTCAGGCATGTTCACTGCCAACTCAATGAACTGCCTCAATGAGGCGCTTGGACTGGCATTACCCGGTAACGGAACAATTGTTGCAACTCACTCAAACAGGGTGAAACTTTTTGAAAAAGCTGCAGGTCTCATAGTAAGCATGGCGAACAGGTACTACAAAGACGGTGATGAGTCTGTCCTTCCACGTTCAATTGCAACACGCCAGGCCTTCCTCAATGCAATGTCGCTCGACATAGCAATGGGGGGTTCAACAAATACTGTCCTGCATCTCCTGGCAATAGCCCATGAGGCAGGTGTTGATTTCACAATGAAGGATATTGATGAACTTTCACGTAAAATACCAAATATATGCAAGGTGGCTCCAAGCTCACATTACCATGTACAGGATGTTAACCGCGCAGGCGGAATCCTCGGCATAATGGGCGAACTGAGCAGGGGAAAACTTATTGACACATCAGTAAAAAGGGTTGACTATCCTACTCTGAAGGAAGCGATTGACGACTGGGATATAATGGGAGGTAAAGCCCTTCCGGAGGCATCAGAGTTTTTCAGAAGTGCACCTGGAATGAAACCAAATCTTGTAATGGGCTCACAAAGTTCTTATTACAAGGAGTCTGACACCGACAGGTCTGGAGGTTGTATAAGGGATCTCGCCCATCCATATAATAAGGACGGAGGCCTGGCAGTATTATTCGGCAACATAGCAAAGAAAGGAAGCATAGTCAAAACAGCAGGCTTTGACTCGTCGCTTTTCAGATTCAGGGGAAAGGCTGTAATATTTGAATCACAGGAGGATGCAGTTGAAGGTATTCTGAATGGAACAGTAAAGGCAGGCGATGTTGTTATTATAAGGTATGAAGGACCCAAAGGCGGTCCGGGAATGCAGGAAATGCTATATCCCACCTCCTATCTTAAATCAATGGGCCTCGACAAAAAATGTGCACTGATAACCGACGGAAGGTTTTCAGGTGGAACATCAGGATTATCAATAGGTCACGTATCTCCTGAAGCTGCATCAGGTGGAGAAATAGCACTTCTCAGAAATGGTGATGAGATTGAAATTGATATTACAGCAAGAAAAATGAATGTACTCCTTTCTGAAAAAGAACTTGAAGACAGGAGAAAAGCCGAAAATGCAAAGGGAGACAAAGCTTTCAGACCATCTTCAAGGAACAGGACAATCTCACAGGCTCTTAAACTGTATGCATACTTTGTCAGCTCGGCTGATACCGGCGGTGTAAGGGTTCATATTGATTAGCTCGCAGAATTAATAGCACCGTAAGTAATTTAAAAGACCGCAAGACCGCAAGACAACAAGACAATAACACTATTATATGAAGACGACGAGGACTAAGGAGAAGACCAGCGCGATAAAAGAAATTGAAACAGATAACAGAATATCAGGTGCCGATGCCCTTTTAAGAGCTCTTATCGAAGAGGGTGTCGACACTGTGTTCGGTTACCCCGGCGGAGCCATTATGCCTCTTTACGACAAGATGCTTGACTATGAAGATAGAATTAAACATATCCTTGTCAGGCATGAACAGGGCGCTGCGCATGCAGCCCAGGCTTATGGTATGGTTTCAGGCAAGCCCGGAGTATGTTTTGCCACATCAGGACCCGGAGCCACAAACCTGATAACAGGGATTGCGAATGCTTTTCTCGATTCAGTGCCAACAGTATTCATAACAGCCCAGGTAGTCTCTACCCTGATCGGTACTGACGCTTTCCAGGAAACAGATATTATAGGTATATCAATGCCTGTAACCAAATGGAATATACAGGTCAAAAATGCAGAGGATATTCCTGAAGCAGTGGCAAAAGCCTTCTATATTGCCCGTACAGGAAGGCCCGGACCGGTGCTTATAGATATTACAAAGGATGCCCAGGTTGAAAAAATTGATTTCAGATATAAGAAATGTGATTATCTGAGAAGTTATAATCCCAGGCTGCCGCTGAAAACAAAGGCTCTCGAATCAGCTGCCATAATGATAAATCATGCTGAGAGACCTCTTATTCTGGCAGGTCACGGAATTCTGCTCTCAGGAGCTGAAAAAGAGCTCAGGGAATTTGCAGAAAAGACAGGCATCCCTGTAGCTTCAACCCTTCTTGGTTTATCTGCCTTCCCTTCTGATCACAGGCTTTTTGCAGGTATGCTGG
>JAKLDT010000009.1 GCA_022703405.1 Bacteroidota bacterium
TCACGCCAATAAGCAATATATCATCAACCTGCTCATAGTTGCCTTTCCAGTCATTGTAGAATTTTGTGATTATCTGTTTCTGCTCCGACATAGATTTGTCTGAGACCTGTTCAATTATCCTTTTAAGTCTTGCAATTTTGAGTTTCTTACCATCATTACCGCCAAACTGGTCGGGCAGTCCGTCAGAAAAGAGGTACACTGTATCGCCTTCGCTAAGGTAATATTCCTGGTCATCGAAATACTTTTCCATAACCGATTCTCCGCCAACAGCTGAGCGATTACCTTTAATATAGAACGATTCACCGCCAATAACAATAATCACAGGTCTCATGGCGGATGCGAATCTGACATGTTTCTTTTTAAGGTTGAACTCACATACAACCATGTCCATTCCGTCGTTTGATACACCGAGCTCGATATTCTGGTTAAGTGTTGTGAATATCTGTCTGTCGAGAAGAGTAAGTATCTCTGAAGGCTTCGACACACGCTGGCGCGATACAATATCCTGGAGCAGTGTTGATCCGATCATTGACATGAAGGCCCCGGGCACGCCATGTCCTGTTGAATCGGCACATACAAGTATGAATTTATCCTCATCCAATTTGTCGAACCAGTAAAAGTCCCCGCTTACAATATCCCTTGGCTGAAAAATCAGGAAGGCATCCCTGAATGCTTCCCTCAGCTTATTGAAATCAGGAAGAATGCTTGTCTGTATCCTTTTTGCATAATTAATACTGTCGGTTATCTCGAGGTTCTGAAGTTCAATTTCACCCTTTTGCTTTACAACTTCACTCGTTCGTGCTTCAAGCTCAGTTTCAAGGTATTCCTGCACTTTTTTCTGCGATTGCTCCCTGATTTTGATAATTATTACAACAAGGGACGACAGTATTGTAAGCCAACCCAGAATAGCCCACCAGGTTCTCCACCATGGCTTTTTGATTATTATGGTAAAGGTCAGGGGGTCAGTTTGCGATTCACCATCATGGTTAACAGAAATTATGTTGAACTTATATTTGCCGTCACCCAGGTTATATGGGATATCGCGCGTCGCGCTGAACTTACTCCATGTATCATCAAAATCCTCAACATAGGTACTGTAGAATACCTTTTCGGGTTCGCTGAAAAATATTCCTACAAAATTCAGCCTTATTATATATTTTTTGTATGGGAGAGTTATTACAGGCTGATAATCATATCTGACATCATTAATTGTAATGTAGTTAAGATTCGTCAGAGGCGGAGTAGCTTCTCGTATTTCCTTATTCAGATCGTATATTGCAAGACCTTCTGTTGTACCGATAAGTACTTTATGATCTGCCGATTCATACATTCCTGCAGGGTTGCATAAGCCACCTTTAGTGTATTCAGTTCCATAAGTTGATATGCTGCCAGTTGAAACATTTAGTCTTGAAAATCCCTTTTCATGGCCTACCCACACATTATTATCCTTGTCAGCAAGGATACTGTAACAATAGTTTGAAAGCAGTTCTCCTGTTCGTTCCGGGAGGGAGATCGAATCATTGCTGAACCTGAAAACTCCGTTCCCTCTTGTAGAAATCCAGATATTCCCGTCCCTGGCTTCAGTAACACCCTGAATCCTGTTTACTGTATTTCCAGTCATTTCTCCCTTGCCGATATGAATCTCATAGTTCCTGTCTATCAGATACAGTTTCTCTCCTTCATTATTTCCTACAAATACCCTCCCTTTGCGGTCGATATAGATAGAATTTATACTGCTGTGCAACAATCCATTATCAATATTGAAGGTTTTTATGCGTGTTCCGGTTGTCTTATCCAGTACAATAACTCCGTTTACAGTGGCAAGCCAGACATTACGGTCATCTGTTTTCAGGTCGCGCACATTATCAGTCCCCGATTCGCCGGAACGGTAAAACATGACAGGAGCTCCTCCTTTTTTCATAAGATAAACACCTGATCCGGCAGTACCAATCCATAGGTTATTTTCAGCATCGAGGTAAAAAGATGTTATTTCCTCGGAACCCGTTCTGCCGGCAAGCTTTGTAAATGATTCTGACACTCCCTTAACAGGGTCGAAAAGATGAAAGCCTGCCGGTGTGCCCAGAAGGTACTTATCATTATAACCTGTTACATAGATAATGTTGTTCTTATCGCTGCTGTTTCCCGGAACGAAAAATGAAAAAGCATAATAGGTGAGCATTGAAAGACCCTTACCATAGGTTCCAAACCAGTAATTTCCCTGGTTGTCTCTGAAAACCGACCTGATGTCATCTGAATTCAGTCCCGTTTCAGTGTTATATTTTCTGATATTCTGAATCTTTTCATTCCCTTGCGTCAGGGAAAACTGGACTACACCTTCACCAAATGTAGCTACACAGTATCCACCGTCGGGAACTTTCTCTATTGTCTGTATACTTAATGCATTATCCGGGAAACCTTCCAGTCGGTCCAGGATATGATCGTTTCCTTTAAATGTCAGGGTGAACAGTCCGTTACCATCAGTACCGGCAAGGAACCTGGAAGTATCTTCTGTTGCCTGTATCGACTTAACTGCCGAATAATCAAATCCTTCAATAATTTTTAAAATACTGAGAGTATCGGTTTTCAGCCTGCATACAAGTATGTTCTCCTGGGTTCCGAGAAGGAGCTCACCTGACATATTAAAGCATCCTGAAAAAACAACGTGATCAGATGGCAATGAATAGGAAAGAATCTCAGAAGGAATTGCCGGATTAACAGAAAAAACAGTTTTCCCCTGTGTTATTATGAAAATATTATTGTCAGGACCGCCTAGTATTTCACTAATACTCTTGGTATTAACAATATCCACCTTAATGAGCGATCTGTTCTTTGCATAGAAAACACTGCCGTCACTACAACCATACCATATTGTACCTTCCTTATCCCTGAAGCTGGCTGTAGGATACCTGCCTGATAAAGAATCAGGATAAGCCACATTGAAAAAATCAAAGCCGTCGAACCTGGCAATACCGGTACCTGTACCAACCCACAGATAACCGTCTTTTGTCTGATCAATTGTATAAACAACAAGATTGGGTATCTTTCTGTCGGTTCCGTAAACACGGAAATTATAAGTCTGACCCCATGATGCAGCTGAAAATAAAAACAGGCACACTACACTGTATGCGGTAATTTTAAATTTCATTGTCAGACTCATCAATGACTACTTTATTTTTTTGGGGTAATTTTAGTCACACTGGTCCTTGGAACATAAACAGGAACCCCGCCGATTGGCGAGCTGTAAAACTTTACTGCATCCCCTCTCTGGTTCTGAAGCCTTACGACAACATTATTATTCTTTACAAGTTCTCCCTGCCGCTTGTGGAACTGGAAGTCAAGTGAGGAATTAATTTCCTGTGGTTCAATTGCAATATTCGAACGGGCCCAGTCTGCTTCATTTGATATTGGCAATTCAATTCCCCGCTTATACCTCGATACAACAAGTATTTTTCCGTCATTGTCCCAGTCGAAGTTTTCCTGCTTTATTGATACTATACCGGTATCGACATAAGGATAAATATGTGCAATGCTCTTAAAGTCATTCCACATCCTGAAAGTATAAGAATAAGTAAAGGCATTAGCGCCTTCTATTGCAAGATTATTGTTCTCATCGCGACTTAGGAAAAAACGGTACAGATTACCATCATCACCTGCAACGCCCTCTATTACCACCTTGAAAATATAGCTGTTCCACTTCTGATTGAACTCTCCCTCTGTCGGAGTAAGAGGTCCGAATGAAAAATATTTGTTATCATAACGCGGCTCAGCGCCGAATACCCTTGATGCAAGCTGGTTCCCCAACTTATAGTTTGTCCCCTTTTCAAGGCCTCTTGACTCTTCATGCTTTTCCGGATCAGCGCCAACGCCTCCATAAACCGAAAAGAGAGTCTTTGAATTAAATTCTCCCTGTATTTCATCATTTTCACCGCCGCAATCCGGATCAAAAACCCTGATATAGAATTGCTGATTGAAATCTTTTGGTATTGAAAAGAAAAATATCTGAAAGAAATCATTATCGCCCCATGATACCTTTCCCTCTTTGCCAAATGTTACAAGAAAGGGAATATTCTCATCCTTACCGGGCACAGCCTGGGCATTAAGCATGGCAGGCAGAGTAATCCCGGAAAGGAACAAAATTATGAGCGCTATATTTATAAACCGTTCAGGTTTCATAAGTTGCAAAATTAATTATTTCCGGTCTTATGGCTGACTGATGACTTTAATATTTTTACAGATACATCTTTCTCTTGGTTCCATTCCCGGAGAAGTCTCCTCGCTAACAATAAGCTGAATGTTGTAAGTACCCGGTTTCAGATAGGTCTTATCAACTTCCTTGCCAACCTGGATTGTTTCGTCGCCAAAATTCCAGTAATACCTCGAAATATTCCATCCCGGCAGATAGGTCCTGTCAGCATTAAGATTAACTGCTTTGCCTGCCTGAACCTGATCCGGCGCTGTTATGTAGGGTTGCTCTATATCAGTAATTATGAGTGAATCAGATTTCTCATTGTATAACACTTCCTTTGTAATAAGGTTTATTACATCGAGCTGAACAAGATAAGATCCCGGACCTGAATAGCAATGCTCAACGACAGCTCCTATTGCTTTCTGGCCATCCCCGAACTTCCATTCATACCTGAAAGGCGTTGTATCGAGCTTTGCAGCATTTTCCTCGGTAAACCTGTAGCAATATGAGTTTTCCTGAAGTGTATCGCATACATCCATTCTGCGTATCAGTGATGAGAAACTGAAAATGTCATCACCCCTGTCCCTGTTTGATGTAAAATACCCTCTCTGATGTCCTGCTTCAGCAACAAAAGCGAAATCATCAGATGCTGAGTTGACCGGCTCAGGCATGATGGAAGCCTTCTCCCATTTCCCCTCATATCTGTATGTTGAATAGATATCCATTCGGCCAAAACCTCCTGAACGGTCGGAAGTGAAGAAGAGTTTACCGCCTGAAGATATTGCCGGATAATTCTCCGATGACGAACTGTTAATGGCAGGCCCCGGGTTCACAGGTGCAGACCAGTCATTGTTAATAAATTCACAGTAGTAAATATCCGATTTCCCCTGACCGCCTGGCATATTTGAAGCAAAATACAAGGTCTTGCCATCACTGCTTATTGATGGATGACCTACATCATAAGTTGTTGAATTATATTTAAATGGTCTTACTCCTGTAAGCTGATCGCCGTTAAGTTCACCAATAAAAATACCGCTGTAATTCCTGAATTTCCTGTTTCTCGTCTGACGGCCTGTCTCGACCTCGCTTGTGAAATAAACTGTCTTTCCGTCAGCTGCAATACAGAATGGCCCATTATTGAATCTTGTACTCCTTTCACTCTTTATTTCCAGCTCACTTTTGAATTCCGAGGTATCTGTCTTCTCCGCAAAATAAAAATTATACAGCCTCCTTCCGTCAAAAGCTGTCCTGTCCTTTATGCCGCTGTACCGCCTGTCGGAGCAGAAAATAACTCCGTCTTTAACAATTACAGGGGAAATCTCATTGTAATATCCTGAGTTAAATGGCAGTTTAGTGACAGAATACATAGCCGGCTGCTGTCCTTCAGCTCTTTCTGCAAGGAAAAGTAACCCGGTAATCAATAATATGTTGAATGTTCTTCTGACCATAGCTAAAAATACCGTGGATTTGCAGCGCTAACCTTCGATCCGAATTCGTAGCGGAGAGCAAACTCGACTGACCCGTTTGAATATGAGCTCATTCGTCCTACAGGATAATCGTATGAAAACCCCAGCATGAACTGTGGATTGATCTGGAACTGAAGTATTCCCACTACAACCTCCTCGTTTGTCCTCCATGAACCGCCTAGCCAGATCACATCGGCAAGAATGAAATTACCATTTATATCGAATTGCTTTATTTTTTCAGCTTTGTCAAGCGAATACTGTAAGAGTACAGATGGCTTGAATTTAAGAAAATCAGAAAAAGTGACCAGTCCACCTCCTGAAAATATGATATCATAGTCGCTGAAACTGTGATAAGCCTGAACCTTATTTGCGGAAGTCTTCCTGTAACTCATAAACTGGGGTATTGAAAGCCCGCCAAAAAGCCTGTCACTTGAATAATATACTCCTGCTCCAACATTTGGCATCACATAAGGATCATCATTTGTTGTAAAAACATCATCGGGTTTTATTGTCCTGATATCGGAAAAATCACTTTTTGATATGTCAACGCCACCTTTCAGACCAAAAGATAAACGACCATTAGCCATCCTGATGTGATATGCATAACTACCGTAAATGCTTGTCGTATTTGTAAATCCGTACTGCATGAACTGAGCAAGAAAGCCTAGGGCAACCTTGTCATTCTTGAATGGCGCATGCAGTGAGGCTGATTGCATTTCCGGACCGGGTGCATCCATACCCAGCCATTGTTTCCTGTATGAAAGGAAAGTGCTCAGAGCGCCCCTTGTTCCAGTGTAGGCAGGATTAACTACAAGGCCGTTTTGCAGATACTGGCTGTAAACCGGATAGGCAAGACTGATCCCGGTTGAGTCCGGAGAAGCTTTCAGTGAGTCAACTGACAGAATATTAATAACAATAATACCTGCCAGTGCCATAAACGCACTTTTATGAATCAGATCAGCTGCTATTTTCCTAAGGTCAGACAATTCTATTTTCTTTTAAGTACAATAAAGCCACTTTGTTTATAGGGCGCTTTATCAGTATTCCTTGATGCCATTTTCAGAATATAATAATAAGTACCCTCCGCAAGGTCATTACCCCTGGTATTCTTTCCATCCCAGAACATCCAGTCCTGACTATTCATATTTGTAGAATGGAATACCTCGGTTCCTGCACTGTTCACAATACTGATTTCAACATCCTGGTTATCCGTATCAAGTCCGAGTATCTCAAAATAATCATTAACATCGTCACCGTTTGGCGAGAAGCCTTCAGGGACAAAGATCTCCGAAATTGCAATCCTGACTGAGTCTGTATTTATGCAGGGGCCATTTTTTACAGTCCAGAGGAACAAGTTATCCTTTTCTCCGAGATCCCTCACCTCAGTATCATTCTTTGTATCATTTGTAAAACTGCCAGCCCCCAGGATTACAGACCACTTTCCTGTTTCATAGGAGAAAAGGGGTGAGGCCTCCATTACATAATAACCATCAAATGAACGAAGCGTCGTATCAGGTCCGGCATAGATGCTGCTTGAAGGATCGGTGTGAAGTCTAACTTCAACAATATTCGAAATATCAGAACAACAGCCTGCAGAACCTGAGCTTACCTTGCGCCTGTATTTAGTTGGTACACCAAGGGCAGGTGGCTCGTAGGAACCCGAGGGTAAATTGTTCACACCTGCAGCAGCTGCCCAGCTGGAACCTCCATCTGTACTCTGTTCCCAGTAGTATTTGTAACTTCCATCACCTCCTGTCGGGGTGGCTCCGGTTAAAATGGCAGGAACATAATCCTTGCATATTACCGGCGGATCATTTAAGATATTATTAGCGATAAGCGGCAGTACTGTAACCTTAAGTGTTGCAGCGCTGATATCAGTGCAGGCGCCGGAAAGGACCTTCCTGCGGTAAAATGTTGTAGAATTCAGGGCAGGAGGATCATAGTTCTTTCCCGTTCCGGAAGCGCTCACTGCATTCCAGCTTATATTATCGGCAGAATACTGCCATTCGTAGGCATAATCGCCAGCAATATTTGTTCCTCCGGCGGGCAGTGAACCAGTAAAACTGTTTGGATTTGCTCCATCGCATATTGTTGTATCGGTCAGTCCTCCCGCCAGAGCTATTATATTATTTATCAATGGTTTGTGTACATTCACTCTTACTGATTTGCTTATATCAATGCATGCTGATGAAGTGACTTTCCTGCGGTAGCTTGTTGTATCGGTCAGGGCTGGTGGCTGGTAATCGCGCTGTGTTGCACCACTGATGTCAGTCCATGCCGGATTGGCTTTTGTGCTGTCCTGCCAGATATAAATGTATGTCCCGTCACCGTTTGCAGGATCAGAACCTGTAAGCAATGAAGGAGCAGAACCTGAGCATACATTATGCTGAGCAGTAAGCACCTTATTGTTTGTAAGAACCGGATAATCCCTAAGCAGCAGAATTGATGTTGTATCTGCGCAAACATCTTGCATACCCGATTTAACGATCCTCATGTACTTGTATTCATTCTTCGGCGCTTTCTCTGCCAGTTCGGCCGGATCATAATCAGCAAGATTGTTTGTTCCCGGGGCAGGTCCCCATGCAGCGCCGTTTATGCTGCTGATCCAGAGGTATCTGTATGAGTTATCCCCGCCACCCAGAGCAGTTCCTGTTGAAGGAGTTGTACCTGTAAGGTTTGTAAATGTCATCCCGTAGCAGATGTCCTGCGCAGGAACAGTTATCCTGTTGTTTCTTATTGTATCAAGGACAGTTATCTTAACCGAGGTAGATTTGTCCTGACATCTTCCTGATGTTACAATCCTCCGGTACCATGAAGTCTGAGTCAGTGTGGGCTCAGGAGTATAGGCTGCAAGGCTGTCGTTATTTGCCGGATCAGTGAACACTGAATTGTCAGTGCTCTTTTCCCATTTATAGCTGTAGATGCCATTACCGTCTGCAAGTACTGCTTTAGATATCATGGCCTGTGGATTCTGAGCATAGCAAATAGTATCTGCATCGCCTATAATATTGTTCTTAATGTAAAGTTGTACTATTATTTGTACAGGCTTACTTTTATCAACTATGGTAGGAGTTCCTATCTGTGTTACAACTCTCCTGAACCAGGTTGTCTGTGTGAGAAGACCGGGGGAATAATCTTTTGATGTTGCACCAGAAATGTCTGACCAGTCAGCATCAGCAACTGTTGGATTCGCCAGAGTCGATTTCTGCCACTGAAAAGTACCGCCAAAGGGTATTGTTCCTGAGATTATTCCGAAGGGTACATTAGAACAAATTGAGTCTGTCTGGTCGCCTGTAACTGCCGAGCGTATTGAATTATAAAGAAAACCATTCAGAACAGGAGAATAAGTAAGTAAAGCTTCACCATCTGTTCCAGCTGATCCTGTGGTTGTACCTGCTTTAAAACCTCCCTTTCCTCCTTTAAAGGATTTTGTAACATAAGATGGCGCTGCAATATTGTTTGTAAGTATCAATCCACTTCCTCCGCCACCACCTTCTCCCCATGCGATCAAATTGAAGACGTTCATATTGCTGCCGCCCTGGCCGCCGTCAACTGAAATAGTAAGTGTTCCCGTGGTGCTGGATGAGTAACTCTGAAGATATATTGCAACAGAACCACCACCACCACCGCCACCTGCTCCGGCATTTGTTCCGTTTGTAATGGCAGGGTAAAGAGTATTGGGAGATCCACCGGCGGCAGTTATTTTTCTTCCGTTTCCCTTGATAGTATCGCAGATAATTATTATAATTCCTCCACCGGCAGCTCCCGGTGTTGCTGTAGTCACGCCTGCAGCATAGGTCGAACCGCCGCCGCCGCCACCCATAATGAAACCGGCATCAAACTCAGTGTTTTTAATAGTCTGGCTGCCATTTCCACCAAGTACTGGGGATGAACATGTGCCAGATTCCTTGCCTCCCTGCCCGCCGGTACCCCAGTTTGAACCGCCGCCTCCTCCTGAGTATCTGCCGTTTCCGCCGCCGCCGCCTGTAAAACTGTCGCCTTTTCCCTTTGCATAATTTGGAAAGAAGGGAGGATAATTTCCAACGTCAAGAAATGCCCTCTGTGCTACAGACTCTCCCTTGTAACCTGAATTGTCGTAACTCGCAGGATAACCGAAATTATCAAGTCCGGCACCTGAGCTTGTGCATAAACCTGCACCTTCAGCTGCCATGCCTCCTTTGAAACCCTTGCCTTCTACATCAATATTTGCATTAAGCGACAGGGTTCGTCCTACTATCATCACAAGCACGCCGCCTGTTTTTGAAACAGAATCCCAGGGCTGACATGTAAGAGTGGAAGTTACAGTAGCAGTATTATAGAACGGAACCTTAACAAGCTGGACCAGGCCTTTCGCGTCGAAGTCATTAAGGATTATTGCAGTGAATTTTACATTTTTTGTACCTGTATCAATTGATTCAATTATCAGGAACTCGCTCTGACCTGGTGCACCGAAAAAATCCTGGTATATCCCAAAAGCAGATGCCTCAGGAACATTAATTATTGCTCCCTTCATCTGGATTAGCAGCACGGTATCACCCGCCACAAGACCGGCAACATCGTTCAGTGTAACATTATCCTTAGGTGAAGAACCTATTGCTTCAACCCTTTTATAACTGTTTACTATTCCACCTATTTTCTTGTCCTGTGAATACAGGGAGACAAGCTGTCCGACAATGACAAACAGACCTATGAAAAATGATTTAGTATAGAAGACAGACTTCCCGGTCATTTAGCATTAATGAACTGCTAATATAACGAATAAATTGAATTATTCAACTGTATTTTTTCATTAGCAATTCAAAGTGGCTTCTCAACTGTAAATTTAACAGGAAGCTCAACAAAAAACAGGGTTCCCTTACCTGTCTCTGACTCAAACCATATATTTCCTCCTGCATTTTCCACATATCGTTTAACAATCGACAGACCCAGACCCATACCTGAGGATTTTGTAGTGAAATTAGGGGTGAACATTTTCTTCCTGATTTCCTCAGGAATGCCGGTGCCATTGTCTGAAATTGTAATAAGCACCTTATTCCCTTTTACATCTATCCGGACCCCGATAATCCCCTCAGCCCCTGGAGGTATCGACTGCATGGCATTCTTTATCAGGTTTGAAAAGATCCCGTTAAGGTGTTCCCTGTCAGCAAACACAATTACCCTGCTTTCAACAGGCCATATAACATCAAACCTGATATTTTCCGTATTTCTGAAAAGCTCCAGGGATGTCCTGATCTGCTCGATAAGATCCAGCTCGGTGGGATTGTTACCGGGCATTTTTGCAAATGATGAGAATGCCGTGGCAATTGTTGAGAGATTGTCAATATACTCAACCTGGTTATTTGCAAATGTTTCAATCTTTTTGTCAAAGCCGGGCGATTTATCGTTCCATGAACGAAGAAGCTGCTGTACATTAAGCTTCATTGGGGTCAGCGGATTCTTAATTTCATGCGCTATCTGCTTGGCCATTTCCCTCCAGGCATATTCCCTTTCAGAATTAGCCAGTTTCTTGACGCTCTCGTCGAGTTCATCGAGCATTCTGTTATACTGGCGCACAAGGTCACCGATTTCATCATTCCCGCTGTATGTAAGATGCTCGGTTTTTTTCCCAAGCTCTACAGAGGCAAGGCCCTCACTTAACATCGAAAGCGGAGCTGTCAGTCTTCCGCTTATAAAAACTGAAAGTCCCATTGTAATCACAACAAGAAGCAGTGTGAAATTAATAACAGCAACTATCAGGTTTGAAATTTCATTCGTCAGAACACTCTGCATCCTGAAATACGGAAGGTTAAGATAGGCCATCAGCCTGCCTTCCTCATTGTAGAAAGGCACATAGGCAGAAATATATTCAAGTTTACCGATCTTTTCATTCTGATAGAACTCACTCCTGATGAAATCCTTCATATTTATAAGGGCCATATTGTTGATCCTTCTGCTGAGCAGATCATTGAAAAAGATCTCCTGCCGTGAAGTTGCCATAATATAGCCGTTTAGATCATACAGGTTTATATCGGTGTTGAAGATGTTCGAAAGCCTTACGAGAAGAGAGTTCAGATTTGCAAACGACTGATTCCGCCAGTCTGATGAAAGTCTTACCTCCTGCCCCAGCCTCGACTCAAGCTCAAGGTAAACGGAATTAAGTTTCTCCTTCATGTTATCTGAATGCCTCTGACGGTATTCATAAATTGTCAGAAGTGAAACAACAACTCCTATCAGTGTGAAGGATATAAGCAGAATACCTACATAAGACACCTGCAGTTTTTGTCTGAATGTCAGCGATATAAGTTGCCTGAAAGAAGGCTTTCTGATTGTCAGCAATACCAGATTTGAGAAAATCAGTATGAAGGCAAAGAGATAGGCAAATGAAATAAGAAGATTCCCGGCAGTTATCAAAGGCCTGGAAATCATTACAGTAGCCGAACCATTCTTGTACAGCACATGCCTGTAATTGTCATAACTGAAGATCCTGTAATCGGAAAGCTTGTCAACATATTCAACATCAGTTTTATCGTATGCAAATTCACCATTATGAATTACTAACTCTCCGTTTATGTATTTTGCAAATGAATAGTTTCTTACTCCTTCATATTTGTGATATTTTTTATCGAGAAGCAATTCAGAATATCCGGGCTGAAAAACATTAACATCGCTGTACAACTCAATGAACATACCGTTTATCGTACCTTTTCCTGTCCTGTAATTCAGTCTGCCTGTATAGTTAGCCCTTCCTCCCTGGTTATCAATGAAATAAAAACCTGTTCCTGTAAGCTGGTGACCATTCAGTTTTATACGGGTATCAAAGAAATCGAAGCAGTTTTCATATCTCACAGGTTCCGAACCAATCTGAAGATTGTCCTCATCTGAGCATAGCACCATGCTGAAGTCATAATTTCCCCAGTAGCCTCCGAAATATGCCTCATTCAGGTAATTATAAAGCTTATCAACATCAAGCCTGTCCTTGTTGAAAGATTCCGAAAGCATAAAACGCTTCAGCAGGGTGTCAGAGGAAATCTCGGGCCAGAGGTCAAGTAAAAGGTGCTCAGCCTCAGGATCATTTTCAGTTGAAAAGGTAACTGCCTGTATCTTAAGATTTTCTGTTGTTTTTTCTTCTGACAGTACAGTTATATAGTACAATGAATATAAAGTTGTCAGTACTGACACAAGCAGAAGCATGTTGAAAAGGTTTTTTCTATTTCGCCCTGTGAACCAGATGCCAGATGCAAGCAAAAACCAGAATAATACAAATGGCAGGCGGCTTTCACCTCCGGCCGGGCTAAATAATGCAAGGACAGGAAGAGTAACAATCAAGGTTATTATAAAAAATCCTGAACTGAAAGATGATTCTGCTTTTGTGAAACGGTATAAAATGAAAACAGGGACAAGAATAAACATCATAGCAGACATGAAACCTGCAATGCTGAACCAGCTTAGCTCAAGCACCTTATACGATTCAAAGCTTATATTCGAAGTTGCCACAAGCCGTGAAAACAGGAAATGAAATACTCCAATGAAGAAAGCTCCGGCCGCAAGGTGTAAAACTGCACTCACTGTAGCATAAAATCTGTTTCCGCCTGAAGCGGAAGGATATGGAAAATCCCTGTAAAAGATATATGCCGACAAGGCTGAAAAAAGTGATAATATAAAAAGGTGCCCCAGCGAGGGAATAAAATCATTCAGGGAAAACTTGTATGGTGAAAAGAGCTCGGAAAGAAAAAATATCCGTGGCTTATCCGCCAGCAGAAATATGTAATAGAAGGCAAAAAGAAAAACTATAAAAAGAAGTGTTGTTACCGCTCTGTTCACCTTTCCAGAGAAGTACCCAAGAAGCTGCATGAGCAACAGTATCAGCACAAAAAAGGCAAGACACCACAGGGCCGAAGGTATGTAAGTTAAATAACTGATCTCCTTTTTTGCAGGAAAAACAAGCGAAAAAAGAAAATTGCCGTCGCTGCTGTTCACATGATATTCTGAGGCATTTCTGTCGGTACTGAAACCAATGTTTTCCGAAAGACGGAAATCTTCTTCAAACCCGTTTCTGATAATGTCATTTGTGAATCCGTAATCCGAACGTATCCTGAGCAAGCCGATCAGCATCTCATTGCCGGCCATTACGGTTTTCGTGAGAAACCAACCGTTCTGCATAAAAATCAGAGGCCTGGAGAATAAAGTATCGCTAAGGAAATTTGGAACATCGAACTCGTTGCTTGACCAGTATATAAGCTTCCTGTCGATATACTCGAGTATTGTTATGTTGTTTTCCTCAGCAAGCTGAAAAATATCATTTTCGGTGACTGAACCATGATGATCCTCCATTGCGAGGACTGGTTTCATGTTTTCCAGGCAAATCTCCATCACAGCCTGCTTTTCGGCAAGCGTTCTGTTAAAAAATTTTGTCCTCAGATGATATTCATAATCACTGAAATAAAGCTTTTCAGCAAAAAAGGAAAGCACCAGCAACAAAACCGTCAGGAAGAAAAGTAAAACTATTTTACGCGAACCATTCATCTTTTGTTTTCATTTTTAATCATGGTGATACGGATCGCCTTTTATTATTGTATGCGCCCTGTAAAGCTGTTCAAGGAACAAAAGCCGTACCAGCTGATGCGGGAAGGTCATTTTCGACAATGAGATCCTGTAATCAGCCCTCTTATAGACAGCATCCGAGAAGCCCCATGGTCCGCCAATTATAAAACAGATCCTCTTTCGCGGGAGCATGAAGGATTTTTCAAGCCAGGAAGAAAACTCAACTGTCCGCATTTCTTTTCCCCTTTCATCAAGAATTGCAACATAATCATCAGCCCGCAGGCTCTGGAGAATTCTCTCACCTTCTTTCTGCTTCTGCTCTTCCACCGGCATGTTTTTTGTATTCCGCAATTCCGGAAGAGTAATGGTTTCAAACGGGTTATACCTGTTAATCCTTGAAGAATAAAGTGCAGCTAGCTCGGAAATACTCTCATCAGTTGTTTTACCTGTCTGCAGCAATGCCAGCTTCATTCGAAATATCTGTTAATTATGACCTTTTCCGTGATAAACACAAAAATAACAATAAAGCAGACTAAAGCGTAATCAATGCCACTGAAGATTTGAGCAATACATAAATTTATTTCCTCCTGTATCCAAATTAGTATTAAATTTGTACTTCATAAGTCATGTGACCACCAACTATAATAACATGAAACATTCCGTATTTATAACGGTTTTAATTACAATTCTTTGCAATTCAGGTCTTTATGGCCAGGACCAACCCAACATACCTGGAGGAATATCCCTTGCATTCAAAGCAGGCAATGCTGCAGAACTGTCAAAATACATGAATGCAACTGTTGAGCTTCTGCTTCTCGACAAGGAGGATTTCTACAGAAAGAATGTTGCTGAAACTATTCTGAAGGATTTCTTCAGCGAATACAAAACAAAAGATTTCACAATACGCCATCAGGGAGCCAAGAATGATGCACAATATGCCATCGGAAACCTTAAAACTGAGAAAGGAGATTTCAGGGTCTATTTTCTTCTGAAAAAGATTGACAGGGAACTCCTGATTCACCAAATACGTATTGAACCTGATAATGGCAGATAACGATCTTAAGGAATTCATCCTCAGAAGCCTTTGGGAAGACACTGGTGACGGCGATCACTCGTCACTGGCAAGCATAGCAAGTGGCACAAGCGGAAAAGCCAGACTTATAATTAAACAGGCAGGAGTACTTGCAGGTGTAAGGATAGCCCGTGAAGTGTTCAAAAATGCAGATCCCGGCCTGGATTTCAAGCTACTAATTTCTGACGGCACAAAAGTAAAATACGGTGATATTGCATTTCATGTTTCCGGCAGCGTTCACTCTATACTCAGGACTGAGAGGCTGGTTCTTAACATAATGCAGAGAATGAGCGGTATCGCCACCGGCACAAATGAATATGCAGAAAAACTGAAAGGCCTCAAAACAAAGATACTCGACACAAGGAAGACAAGTCCCGGTCTCAGGTTTCTTGAGAAGGAAGCTGTAAGGATTGGCGGAGGCATGAATCACCGCATGGGACTGTACGACATGATAATGCTGAAAGACAACCACATAGATTATGCCGGAGGCATTGAGAATGCAATAAAAAGCACAAAAAAATATCTGCTTGAAAATAAACCTGACCTTAAAATAGAGATAGAGGCCAGGACTGTTGCCGATGTAGAAAAGATCATTTCAATTGGTGGAGTCAACCGTATTATGCTCGACAATTTCTCAGTTCAGGATACCCTGATTGCTGTCAAGCTTATAAATGGAAGGTATGAAACTGAATCATCAGGCGGAATTACTCTCGAAACAATAAGATCTTATGCCGAATGCGGCGTCGATTTTATTTCAGTCGGAGCCCTGACTCATCACATCAGAAGCCTTGATATGAGCCTTAAAGCTTTCTGAATCCTTTAATCAGATCAGCTGCAGTGCAGGTATTTATTTACGAGAATGGCAATCTCATCCTGCCTGTTATACAGTTTTTCACTCAATCCCTTGTCATTATATGCCTTCAGGCGTGAAGCAACATTGTCAATCACGGCAGCAGGGAATACACCGTCTTTTTCAAACAAAGCCCTTTGTTCAATAAGTGAATCTGCTGATTCCCAGCATGATGCAGGCAATGACTCAAGCTTCCTTCTTTCAGGCTTTTCTCCTTTGCTGAAAATATTATAATCGACATAAAGGTCCTGTGCCTTTTTCAGACTGTCCTTCATTGTAAGACCATGCTCAGCTCCGATAACAATACCTGCAAAAAGTTTATGCAGATCAGCTGAGCCGTCAGGTGAACGGAGCTCTACTGTCTGCTTCGAGGGCATATTTTCAAACGGCTCTGTATCAGCAGGATTGGCATCCTTTATCATACCCATTGCTCCGTTCCAGCCAAGGGGAACTCTTATCAGTACCGACCGGTTACGATCGCCCCAACAGATATTTGTCGGAGCTTCCTGATGCGGAACAAGCCTCAGATAGGATGTTGGTATTGTATTGCCGAAAGCTGTGAGAGCTTTTGAAACATCAAGGATGCCCGCCATCATCTTCTTAGCCACTTCACTGAGCTTCCCGTTTTCAACCATCATATTGACACCGTCTTTCTCAAGCATCATGTGAATATGCATTCCCGAACCCGCGTTTCCTACTGTAATCTTTGGAGCAAAGCTTACTTCAACACCATACTGCGAACCAAGTATCCTGAGAATCCATTTAGCAATTAGAAGCTGGTCAACAGCCTCATCAACATCAACAGGAAGAAACTCAATCTCATGCTGTTCAAAATCCATCCCGTCCCTGGTGAAGCTGCCAACCTCGGAATGACCATACTTTATTCTGCAACCGGCTTTGGCGCACAGTTCAAGTGCCTTGACCCTCAAATCCTCAAACTTCGCAAAAGGCTTTGCCTGATGATATCCTTTCTGATCTACAAGAGGATAGCGATCATCATGAGTTGATCGTATGTAGTATTCCAGTTCGCCAAACGCCTTCATCCTGTATCCTGTATTCCTGTACAGCCTTGTATATGCTTTCCTTAAGATGTTTTCCGGTGCGCTTTCATGTGGATTGCCCTTGTTGTCGTAAAATGAACAGAGTATCTCAAGTGTTGGTATTACTGTAAAGGGATTTACGAAAGCTGTCCTGTACCTTGGAATAACATAAAGGTCGCTTGAACCAGACTCCATAAAAGAGAATAAGCTCGATCCGTCCACTCTCTCCCCGGCAGTAAGAATCGATTCAAGATGATCACGTCCAAAGGGAACAAAGTTCAGGGATTTCAGCTTCCCGTCATCGCCAACATATCTGAAATTCAACATCGAAATACCCTTAGCTTCGATGAATTTTATAATGTCTTCCCTCGTAAATTCAACAGCGGGCTTTTTCAGATACTGAACCAACTCATTTTGATTCAGCAATATATCCTTAGTCTTCATAAGATTCTTGTTTCAATCCGGTCGTAAAATTAACTATTATAAAGTTTTAGCATATTGACCTTTATCATTATCTTCGTGACCTTATGTCATCTCTGATGAGAAAACCGCTATTCCTGTTGATCCTGTTTTTGCTTGCTGCCTGCAGGGGAAAACAGGCTGAATCATTTATGACATCCGATAAAGCGCTGAGATATTTCAGTGAATTAGAGAATATCTGCAATACCGATAACGGACAACTCTGGGGAAAAAACCTTTATGGTCCGCTTATGTTCATTGACAGGTCTACAAGGCTTATTATTGCCAACAGCCCTGATGAAGAAGGAATACTTAAATTAAGCGGTGGCATTTATACAGGAATTTATCCAAGGGATATGCTTATCAGTAACACTCCGCAATATTTTGGTGGTGTATTGTTTGCAATAGCTCCGCTTCCCCCCGAAGAGAATGACTATAATATCAAAACTGTTGCTGTCCACAGTCTTTTTCACAGGTTTCAGGAGTTAAAGGGCATCAGGTCTGCCGGTTACAACACAAACAACATGGATGAAAAGCAGGCCCGACTCTGGATAAAACTCGAATGGAAAGCTTTAAGAAAGGCAATAATAAGCGAGGGTCAGGAGAGGAAGATTGCTCTCAGGGATGCCCTTATTTTCAGAGGTGCAAACAGGGAACTTTACTCGAATGATGCCAATGATGAGAATCATTTTGAAAACTACGAGGGCCTTTCAACTTTCACATATACACTGCTTTGCTCAGCCGGCTGCGATGAGTTCAGGGCTCATCTCTTTGAAGCCCTCGACAGGATATACGCCATGCAGTCTTATGCCCGTTCATACGGTTTCATACACGGAGCACTATATGCAACTCTTCTCCACGAAAAAGGATTTGACTTCAAAATGATATCAACGCCAAATTATGATCTTGGTATGGCTGCAAAAGATATCTATGGAATTGAACTTCCTGAATTCTGCCGTGATGTTGCCGGAAGCATAGCACTTAATTATGATATTGCTGAAATAAACAGGGAAGAGGAGGAAAGGCTTGAAGGTATCCTCGAAGGCCTCAATAAGCAGGTAAGCATCTTCACTGAAAAACCTGTTGTCTATTTCCAGCTCGAAAGCCCTTACTTCGACTTTGAACCCGAAAATGTCCATTCACTCGACACTCTTGGAACCCTTTACAACTCAATCCGCGTTTCAGACAGCTGGGGAAAACTTACAGTTGAAAAAGAAGGCTGCCTTATCTCAAATAATTTCAAGAATCTCAGAATCTCTGCAAAAGGTTTCAACAAAGTACGAAACAGGATTACAGGCGATGGATGGAGCCTTATCCTCAACGACGACTGGGAGATTATTGTTGTCGGACCAAATTATTTCGTCAGGAAACTAATGCCTTAGGAAAACAGTGAATATCAGTCTTCCTGTCTTCAGCTTATAAGGAAGAGCAAAATATTCCTGCTTATAATAACTTCTCCAGATGACTTATCCTCTCTCCAAGTGATTTTATCCTTGCTTCGGCATCGCTCTTTTTCTTCCTCTCAAGGTCAATAACATTTGCCGGAGCATTTTGCACAAACCTCTCATTTTCAAGCTTTTTCATAACATTTGCCAGAAATCCCCTGTCATATTCAAGGTCCTGCCTAAGCTTTGACAACTCTGCCTCAACATCAAGTTTTCCCTCCAGCGGGATAAAATACTGTGTTGTACCTATCATGAAAGATGCCGCCCCTTCCCGTCTTTTTTCCACAAATTCAACAGAGGAGAGATTACACAGCTTTGAAACCACTTTCATAAGTGAATTGTCATATTCAGAGCTGTCAGCCATTATAAGGAGCTCAATTGTCTCCCTGTTTGGAATATCCTTTTCTTTCCTGACTGAACGAACAGCAGTAACAGTTTCCTTTATGTTTTCGAATGAAGCCAGAAGTTCCTTATTATAACGTTTTGATTCAGGAAGCCTTGTAACCATTATGCTTTCACCATCCTTCCTTTCCTTTAGCATCTGCCATATCTCTTCGGTAATGAATGGCATGAAGGAGTGCATCAACTCAGCAAGCTTCTCAAAAATATCAACTGTTGCCTGGAAGGTCTTCCTGTCGATCGGCTTCTGGTATTCAGGCTTGATGATTTCAAGATACCATCCTGAGAATTCATCCCAGAAAAGCTTATACGAAGACATAAGGGCTTCTGAAATCCTGAATTTTTTGAAATTATTATCTATTTCATGAACTGACTTTTTCAGCACTTCATTCATCCACTTCACTGCAACTTCAGATGATTCAGGCTGGGGTATGCTGTCATCAACGTGCCAGCCCTTCACGAGCCTGAAAGCATTCCATATCTTATTGGCAAAGTTGCGTCCCTGTTCCGGAAGGCTGTCATCATAAAGAAGATCGTTACCTGCGGGTGAACACAAAAGCATCCCTACTCTGACGCCATCAGCGCCATATTTCTCAATAAGGTCAATCGGTTCAGGGGAATTTCCAAGCGATTTTGACATCTTTCTTCTCTGCTGGTCACGGACAAGTCCGGTGAGATATACATTTGAAAAAGGCTTCTCACCCCTGTATTCATAACCTGCAATTATCATGCGGGCAACCCAGAAGAATAAAATTTCCGGTGCGGTTATAAGATCATTTGTAGGGTAGTAATATTTGTAATCATTGTTCTCCGGATCATTTATCCCGTCGAAACAGGTTATGGGCCAGAGCCATGAAGAGAACCAGGTGTCAAGAACATCTTCATCCTGTACAAGATCCTTAGCTGAAAGTGACTTATTGCCGCTTTTCTTTCTGGCAAGTTCCAGCGCTTCCTGTTCAGTTTCTGCAACAACATACTCTCCGTTGCTGAAATACCATGCAGGTATCCTGTGGCCCCACCACAACTGACGGCTTATGCACCAGTCATGTACGTTCTCCATCCAGTGCCTGTAAAGGTTCCTGAACTTTGAAGGATGCAGATGTACGTCTCCGTTCATGACGGCATCAAGTGCAGGCTTCGAAATCTTCTCCATTTTCAGGAACCACTGCATCGAGAGCCTTGGTTCTATTACGGCGTTAGTGCGTTCCGAGCGGCCAACCTTGTTATTATAGTTTTCAACCTTCACAAGACTACCGCTTTTCCTGAGCTCTTTTTCAGAGAGTTCCCGTGCCTGGAAGCGGTCTACACCTATAAACATTCCTGCCTTTTCACTCATTGTTCCGTCTTCATTGAAAACATCAATTGAAGGCAGTTTATGACGTATTCCTATCTCATAGTCATTAATATCATGAGCAGGGGTAATCTTAAGGCATCCTGTTCCGAATTCCTTATCAACATAACTGTCAAAAATAAAGGGCACCTCCCTGTCAACCATAGGAACAATGACCTTTTTCCCTTTCAGGTGACTGTATCTCTTATCATCAGGATTTGCACAAACGGCAGTATCGCCCAGGATAGTTTCGGGCCTTGTTGTTGCCACGGTTACAAATCCGTCTTCGCCTGCTATCCGGTATTTTACATAGTATAGTTTTGACTTCTCCTCTGTATAGTTAACCTCCTCATCCGAGACTGCTGTTCTGGCCTGAGGGTCCCAGTTCACCATCCTTACACCCCTGTATATGAGCCCCTTATTATGAAGATCGACAAAAACCTTAATAACAGAATCATATCTCTTGTCATCCATTGTAAAGAGCGTGCGGTCCCAGTCGCATGAAGCTCCCAGCCTTTTCAGCTGCTCGAGTATAATACCTCCGTGCTTGTGAGTCCATTCCCAGGCATGCTCAAGAAACTCATCTCTTGTAAGATTCTTTTTCTCAATACCCTGTTCCTTAAGCTTTGCAACAACCTTTGCCTCAGTAGCAATTGAAGCATGATCGGTTCCCGGTACCCAGCATGCATTTTTACCCTGCATCCTGGCACGGCGTGTCAGCACATCCTGAATAGTATTGTTCAGCATGTGACCCATGTGGAGTACTCCGGTTACGTTCGGAGGCGGTATTACTATTGTATAAGGTTCTCTATCGTCAGGAGTGCTTTTGAAAAATCCGTGCTTCATCCAGTAGCTGTACCATGTGCTCTCTGCCTTGCCCGGTTCGTATTTCGAAGGAATATTCATAATGAGCTGAACTCTATAAAATAATGAATTGCAAAAATATAAAAATTCATCAGAATAGCTGATCCCGTAACTGTTTTACCTTATAATAATGATGCTGGCAACAGGTCTCTCCCCTTCATGATCGAATTTCCTGTTATCAGAAGGCATATTAACAACTCCGCTGAAGGGTTTTCCGCTTATCCACATAGTTGTCGAACCTCCTCCGTCGAGGTTCACACCATCCCTTATTTTTAATGCTCTCATCAGGCCGGTAAGCTCAGGAAGCGTCATCCCCCTGGCTTCTTTTGCCCTGCCGTCGACTGTAATGAGATACACCCTTCCTTTCCTGTCAGTGCCAATTGCTGTCCTGGGATGCCTGTCACTTGCAAGTGAAGTTGCCGGCAGCAATACTTTCTTTTTATCAAGAAGGAGAAGCGGGCCAGTTACAAGTACATCTTCAAATTCCTGATGACTGTCATACCACCAGTTGCCCATAGCCCTCATTATGTACACATTACCTGCAGTATCAACGAGTACCGATCCTGTCATGTTCAACTTCTTGTTCCATATCTGTGCAGTGTCAGGATCGGTTATTTCACCATCGACCCTGATATATGTGACAGAGCCATTGCTTTGCATATTGAAGAAGCCTGCATTAACAGCCGCAAGCGCTCCTGAAGATGAAGCCTGCTGGCTGACGATTGTATTCTTCCTTGAGCTGTATTCAATTTCAAGCTCCCGTCTGCTGATATCAGCAATAAGCACGTTTATGTTCTGAGGAAGCGAATCATTTATGCTTGTTTGGGCTGAAAGCCACATAAGTCCGGGCGCAACTGCTTTCCTTTCCCATTTAATTCTCCTGAAATCCTTATCCTGCCCTCTAAGCAGAAGCGGGAGTGAGATTAACAATAATGTTATCGTAAAGCTTAATAACCTGATCTTTTTCATATATGTAAAAAGTCATCCAATTTAGCCCATTTTTTAATACTTTTGCCTTTCGTTTCAATAACTTGAATATTATGCCATCTATTTCAGCAAAAGGACAGGCAATGCCTGCATCGCCAATAAGAAAGCTGGTTCCTTATTCCGAAGAAGCCAAGCGCAAGGGCAGAAAAGTATATCACCTGAATATTGGTCAGCCTGACATTCCAACACCTGAAGTAGCCATCAGGGCCTTGAAAAATATTAATCTGAATGTGATAGAATACAGTCACTCAGCCGGCAATGAAACTTACAGAAAAAAGCTTGCAGGTTTCTACAGTAAGCTGGGAATCAATGTTGACCATACACAGATCCTCATTACAACAGGCGGATCTGAGGCTATTCTTTTTGCATTGATGACCTGTCTTAATCCGGGGGATGAAGTAATAACACCCGAGCCTTTTTACGCCAACTACAATGGTTTCGCAACTACTGCCGGAGTGAAGATTATACCTGTGACATCATATATAAAAGATGATTTTGCCCTGCCTTCAATTAAGGAGATAGAAGCAAAGATTGGTCCCAGGACAAAAGCCATTATAATCTGCAATCCCAATAATCCCACAGGGTATCTTTACTCTGAAACAGAGATACTCCACCTGAGGGAAATAGTAAAAAAACATGATCTTTTCCTTTTCTCCGATGAGGCTTACAGGGAATTCTGCTATGACGGGGAGAAGCATTTTTCAGCGATGCAGCTTGAAGGAGTGGATGATAATGTTATCATGATCGACTCAATATCAAAAAGATACAGTGAGTGCGGTGTAAGAATAGGAGCGCTTGTAACAAAGAACAAGGAGGTGCTTTCTACAGCCCTTAAGTTCGCCCAGGCCAGACTGTCACCTCCCGGACTTGGCCAGATTGCCGGAGAAGCATCAATTGATACACCGGAAAACTATTTTATGGAGGTAAATGCTGAATATACAGCACGCCGCAACTTCATGGTCGATGAACTGAACAAAATACCGGGAGTCTATTGTCCCAGGCCAAAGGGCGCTTTCTATGCCGTAGTGAAGCTTCCTGTTGACGACTCTGACAGATTCGCTCAGTGGTTGCTTGAGAGCTTTGAGTATAAGAACCAGACTGTAATGATTGCCCCGGCTTCAGGTTTCTATTCCACACCTGGTCTGGGCAAAAATGAAGTACGTATTGCCTATGTTCTTAAGATTGAAGATCTCAGGAACGCAATGATTGTCCTGGCTGAAGCGCTTAAGGTTTATCCGGGAAGGGTATAGAACACTATTTATACAACAAATACTTCTGCCTTATCTTCCCGAAAGCCTCAAGGCCGGGTTTCCACGATTCACGGATCTGCTCAGCAGTCAATCCCTTCTGAATCTGTTCCCTAAGTGTTGTACCACCTGCAAGTTTTTCAAAGTAAGAGGTGAAGAACTTATCCTTTTCAGGAAAATCGTTATAGGCATTTATAATAAGCTCAAGGTTGAGCTGAGGTTTTGGGACAATGCCGGTTTCAATAGCCCTGCTGAGATCAACCCCATAGCATTTCTCTCCAAGCAGTGGAGGATTCTTTGCACCTGCAACACTCTGCGGGGTAAAACTGAAACCTCTGTCGGGAAGCAATGGAGAACCGTAAACCTGGAAAGGGGTTGAAGTTCCGCGGCCGAGTGAAAGGCTTGTTCCCTCAAAAAAACATATAGAAGGATAAAGATAGATCGAATTCTGGTTTGGAAGGTTGGGCGATGGCCTGACAGGAAGTGTGTAATAAGTTGCGTGAGTATAATTCAGGCATGGAATAACAGTAAGGCTGCACTTAACACCTCCTTTTAGCCAGCCTTCTCCATTGAGCATCCTGGCATATTCACCAACAGTCATACCATGTACTATCGGAACCGGATTCATGCCAACAAATGAACTGTAGGCAGTATCAAGTATGTTACCGTCAAAATAAAATCCGTTGGGATTAGGCCTGTCGAGCACAATGCAAGCGACATTGTTCTCTGCGCAGGCTTCAAGGATATAGTTAAGTGTTGAGATGTAGGTATAGAACCTTGCTCCCACATCCTGTATATCAAAGATAACGTAATCAATTCCTGCAAGATCTTCAGGAGTTGGCTTCAGATGTGAGCCATACAGGCTTGTCACTGTGATTCCTGTCTTCGCATCCTTTCCGCTTTCTATTGTTTCGCCTGCATCCGCCATGTTCCTGAACCCATGTTCCGGTGCGAAGATCACTTTAATGTTCATCCCCTTTGCTATCAGGGTATCAACAAGATGCGAGTTACCCACCATTGAAGTCTGGTTGGCAACAATCGCTATGGATTTACCGCTGATAAGCTTTTTATATTGATCAAACCTGGCAGCGCCGGTTACAGGCTCCTGACCTGTAGTGCATGAAGAAATAACAAGAAGAAAGGCCGGAATCAGAAGAGAAGTGACAAAACGTATCATAGATGTATTTTTTTGTAAAACTAAGAATTTTATGAATTCAGTAATTGCTTTCACAGCTTACAGACGAAAGTCCGCTTACAAAAAATAGTTAAATTTGAAGCTGTTTTCAGATGAATCTGCCATATTTCATAGCACAGCGCCTTATAAAAGGAAGAATCGAGGGAACATCATTCTCAAGACCTATAAATGTTATTGCCATTATCGGTATTGCAAGTGGTCTTGCCGTAATGATACTTTCAGTTGCCATCCTTACCGGATTTAAAAATGAAATTCGGGAGAAGGTAGTAGGGTTTGGATCACACATCCAGATAACAAATTTCGATTCAAACATTTCCTATGAAACAACACCTGTGAGCGACACCCAGTCGTTTGTTCCAACAATCAAGGCACTTCCCGGCATTAAGCATGTGCAGGTCTATGCAACAAAGGCAGGAATAATTAAAACCGAGGATGAGATACAGGGAGTTGTTCTGAAGGGAGTCGGAAGTGATTTTGACTGGAGTTATTTCGGAAGCAATATTGTTGACGGCGGGATATTCAGGGTCAGCGATTCTGCAAGAACTGACAGGGTAATTATTTCAAAGAAGCTCTCTGACATGCTGCGACTGAAGACAGGTGATTCCTTTGCAATGCATTTTGTCCAGGATCCTCCCCGGATGAGGAAATTCACAATAAGCGGGATATATGAGACGAGCCTTGAGGAATTTGATAAAGTTTATGTATTCTGCGATATTAGTCATATTCAACGACTTAACGGCTGGGACAAAACTTCCGTCAGCGGTTTTGAAATATTTATTGATGATTTTGATAAACTGGACCTGATGACAATGAAAGTCAGGGATGCAATAGGTTACCGGATAAGTGAAGAGGAACCCCGGTTCAAGACAACAAGCATCAGGACAAGATACCCGCAGATCTTCGACTGGCTGAACTTCCAGGATATAAATGTGATAATAATTATTACCCTGATGCTCATTGTTGCAGGGTTCAATATGATATCAGGGCTGCTGATCCTTATTCTTGAAAAGACCAACATGATTGGCATTCTGAAGGCATTGGGCTCTGATGACAAAACAATAAGGAATGTCTTTCTATACCAGGCTGCTTACCTCATTGGCAAGGGACTTATATGGGGAAATCTGATTGGCCTCGGTATTGCCTTCCTCCAGCTGAAAACCGGCATTTTCACACTCGACCCGACCTCCTATTATATAAAAACAGTTCCTGTTAACCTTGAGTTCTCACATATTCTTCTTCTCAATGCCGGAACCATGGTTGCAATTCTTATAATGCTTCTGGTTCCCTCAAAACTCATAAGCCATATTACACCGGTAAAAGCTATCAGATACGATTAGGGTGACTTACAGTTACATGGCACATATTGCAGAACTGCTCGGCAAAGAGATAAAAGCGGGTTTGCCGGGGACTGCCGTTCAATGGGAAATGGGATCAGTGCACAGGCTTTTGAATGATCTTCCAAAAATGCCTGGTCCGGATTCAACTGAAGCTGCAGTTCTGATACTTCTTTATCCTGAGGATAATTCGGTTTATACAGTGCTTATGCAACGCCCCGATTATGACGGAGCACATGGTGGGCAGATAAGTT
The DNA here is from genome assembly GCA_022703405.1 of Bacteroidota bacterium. Taxonomy (GTDB): domain Bacteria; phylum Bacteroidota; class Bacteroidia; order Bacteroidales; family VadinHA17; genus LD21. Next base: position 26,649 of record JAKLDT010000009.1, read on the forward strand.
TTCCGGGTGGCAAGAAGGAAGCTCATGATAAAACTCTTATCGACACGGCAATCAGAGAAGCAGGCGAAGAAGCCGGCATCCCTGAAGAAGAAATAAGTGTAATAAATACACTTACTCCGCTTTATATCCCTGTCAGCGATATTAATGTTACTCCTGTACTTGCCTGGAGTAAAAAGAAACCTGCTTTCAGGCATCACCCCGGTGAAGTTGCCTTTCTTTTTGAGGTGAAGCTTTCAAAGCTTTCAGATGAGACACTTGTAAAAACAACACCGATGCCTGTCAGAGGTCAGATCATTGATGTGAAGCACTATGATTATGACGGAAAGGTAATATGGGGCGCCACAGCCATGATGCTTCATGAATTGCTTGTACTAGCCGCAAGAGGAGGAATAGCCCTCTAATAAAACAACAAGCTTACTGCCAGCTACTTTTCCTGTGAATCTGGTCCTTCAGGAAGGATGTTCCTGTAATGTTCATACCTGTCAAGAATCTGGCTGACAAAAGCCACAGACTCCCTGCCTGTGAAGTATCCGTTTTTCACAACTTCGTCGTTGTAGTATTTTGGATCTGATTTCTTCTGAAGCCATACCTCAACATCAGCCCATTTTTCAGGATCCTTCCCGTTCTTTCCGGCAAGTCTCATTGCATCGAGCACATGTCCGGGACCTGCATTATATGATGCAAGGATGAAATTAAGTCTTTCCTTTTCATCAGCAATCTTCGGATCGAATATAGTATGCAGCCAGTTGATATACATCACACCGGCACGGATGTTATTCTTTGGCGAGGAAGTGACATCTATACCAAAGCGCTCGCCTGTAAGGGGCATTACCTGCATTAATCCATAGGCCCCTGCCCATGAGGTAACCTCCGCATCGAACCGCGATTCCTGGCATATCAGTGATGCAAGCAGCCTCCAGTCCCAGTTTATTGTGTCGCTGAATTGCCTGATAATTTCATCATATTTCGAAACCTTTCCGGTGCTCAGGGCATAGTAATCACTCCTGATCATTGTGCCTGAACGCGAGTTCCTGAAATACTTTGAGTACAGTATGGCATAGTCTTCAGTTTTCCTGAATGTACTTATCCACCTGTTCAGCTCTGCAAGCAACTGTTCTGAGTTCTGCTTCCTCACCCCCCATGCAAGTTTCTGAGGAAAGCTCACCGGAGTATTGATGTCAATGTCAGGGTAATATGTGGCATTCACACGGGCAATATTTTCGTCAGTCACAGTGTACTCAATATCGCCTCTTGCAACATTCTTAATGAGTTCCTCCGACTCATAAGGCACCTCCACCACAGTGATAGAATCGCCTATTTCATGTGCCAGGGTTCTCAGCCTTTCAGCATGAGTCGATCCCTCCTGAACATAGACAGTCTTGCCTGCCAGGTCGAGCTGATTCCTTAAAACTGATTTGTCGACAGCTGCAGCGGTCATTGATCTCCAGTTCCGCGGTTTGCGCTGAACCAGCATCTGCCGGGTTTCATCAAGAGATTCTGTAAACTGAATATCTTTTTTCCTGGTACCGTTGACAGTTATGCTCATTGCAATTAGGTCAGCCTTACCTGAATTAAGCATATCAATAGCATGTTCAATATGATTCTCCGTGACTATCTCAAGGTCGATACCCGCCTGATCGGAGAAAGTCTTAAGCAGCTCATAGTTGAACCCCATAGGTTCACCCTTGTAAATAAAATAATTGGTCGAATTGAAGTCGGTTACAGCAATAAGCCTGCCTCTCTGGCGTATCTCTTTAAGATCGGCATTAAGCAGTCGACTTCCTGTCAGATCCGGCAATTTGTTATTGTCGGAACATGAAAATGAAACAATTACAAGGAACGAAAAAAACGTAATTAACCTTTTTATCAAAGACGTTGTATTAGTTAAACACTCTTTTTCAAAAATGGCTGCAAAGATACAACTATTTTTCTAATTATAAAATGTCCATGCAAGACCGAATGAAAAGCGCCTTATCGGCATCGGGTACAGCGGCAGCATCTGGTAGTTATAGAGCATGTCGCCCTTCATCATTGAGTAATTCAGATGATCAAACATGAGGAAGAACCTCGTGCGCTTGAGCTTGATATTTACGAAGGCGTTTACAAAGGGATAATTACCTGTCTCGGTTTCCGCCTGCCTGTAAAACCTTCCGGTAGCCGGCATATAATTATAAGGATGATAAAGGGAATGATATGTTATATCAAGACCAAGTTCCGTGAAAAGTCTTCCGTTCGTTTTCTTAAAATAAAAAGTATGCTCAAGATATATTGCGGTCCGTGTTGTTATCTGAGGCAGCTCAAGTACATTTTCATTGCTGCTCTTCTGCACAATTACATCAGGAGCAAAATGAAAAAACCAAAGTTTGAAATCCTTTTTAAACCCGAGTGACATAACTGAAAGGCCTGAGGTATCCTGTGCAGGTATAGCCAGAGTGTCAAAATCAAGATAATTGGTGATACGGGCAAAATTGAAACGTATGTCGAGGTTCCTTGCCGGATAAGTGATTCTGCTGCCGAATTCCTTCCTTGTCTCCTTTCCGAAATTATTCTCCCACCAGAAATGATTGCCTCCCCACTGCTGATACCAGAAAGACGGGGTTCTGCTGTTTACTCCCCCCGTAAGCTGCCACTCCAGCTTACCTTTCTTTAGCCTGAATGATTTTGTGACAACAGCATTAAGGACATAATCACCCTGACGGTACCTGTCAAAATACCACTCTCCGTTAACACCCCATCTGAAATCCTTTCCGATCCTGTTGTTGAAGCGTCCCACCCACACATTATTGCCCCTGAACCAGTTTGAAGTATCTGAAACCACACTGTCCTGAACAGGGATGATCTGTCCAAACCAGAAATTCTCATTCCTCAGTCCGAAACCTGCATCGAATACGAGATGCTTTGTTTCATCTGTCAGAAAATCAAACCTGAATGTGTTTTTCACAATTGTAGAGGACAGTGAATCGAATGTTGCAGCCGTATTTATGTAAATCGAATCGTAGAAACCCGAACCAGGTGATTCATCAGAATAGGTTCTTCGTGAATAATCGATCTGAAATATGTGGTTGAAGGAAGCCTTAAGCGGAACAGGATCATTATTTATCACTGGTATGGAATCGTTATCCTTCTTTGCCCCGATGAATGTTATTTTTTGTACAACGAGTGCATTCCTGTTCTTCAGCTGGCTGCTTGCATTGTTCAGTGTACCAAGTCTTACAGGGATATCCCTTGTGTCAGGAACATCAATATTTAGATCTCCTTTTGAAACAATACCTCCGTTCTCCTGTCCGAAAATGCCATTAACGCCTGTTGAAACATAAAGCTTGTAAATGGATCCCGTATATGAGGTATATAATGTAAATGTCTTATTTTCTGCCCTCTGGCTTGTATATTGCCCAAGGTTGAATATTATGTCGTATATCAGTCCGAAGTTGAGCTTCCTGTTTATATTCTGAGTATGCTTTATCCTGAATGTCTGCTCTGCAACCTCCTTTTCACCTGCCATAGTCCATTTAAGTTCGGTGAATGGCATCTGGAGATTATTAAACAAGGCATTGTCATTTGCATGCAGAAAGCTGTAATTATGAAAATAGAGAAACTTGTCAGGATCATTTATCCTGTCGAAAAAATTCAGGGAATAATATGGCAGTCCGTAATTACCCATTGTGGCGTTTACAGGTGAATAAAGGTCTGCCACGCGATACCTGTTGAAAAGGTACGACAGGGTATCAAACACAACAGGCACCTCATCAACAAAGTCAGCTGAAAGGTTCCATTGTTTTATGATCTTTGGCTTCGGGGCCTTCATTGAATCAGCCTTCATCCTGGCTCTGTTCATTGCTTCCTCAGCAGCTTCCCTCTCCCTGGCAAGGTACCATTCAGGCACATCAAGAGTATCTTCAAGCGGTACCAGCCATACATCCTCTGAAGGATACGTCTGTGGCGCAACAGTTGTAAGCCATGCCGACTGGTCCTCTTTTCTGAGTACCTTTATATATACATCTGCCTGCCTGTCCTTCTCTGTACCCTTGGCTTTCTTACCCGAAATGCCTGCCATGCTTTTTACAACCTTCACAGGCATCTCTCCGGCCTTTGCAGGCGGTACACGCTGAGCAAACCTTACAGAGTCGGGAGGAAGTATAACAGCAGGCTTCACAGGTGTTTTCACTTTTGCCTGGAAAGTACTTATATACACCTTCAGGGAATCCTGTTTTTCTGCTTTACTGTCTTTTGAATAACGGAATCCGGGTTTAACTGAAACAATATTTACTTTAACAGAAACCTTCTGAGGAGGAATTTTAGGAGCAAACCGTAGTGAATCAGGCACTTCCTGTTTTTTCTTTACTGTATTTGCCGTTGTTACAGGTTTTGAATTCTTTGCGACAGTCTTAATTGTATCCTGCCTGATTACTCCTGTAGCCGGGATGCCTGAAGCATCTGCTTTCCGGGCATAAATCCCTGAAAACAGGATAAGAAAAAGCAGTATTGACAGATACCTGAACATAAGTCGCAAATATATGGAATTAGGAGAAATAAATTTCTCCTTCAGGGCAGGTGTTTAAAATATGCACTAAGCGGACATGTTTCCGCCTGTTCAACTGTATCTTATTCAGGTTCGCAGGAGCCTGTTAATCAACATTATCATTCAGATAGGCATTATTCTCACGGAGTACAGGCTCATCGTTCTCGCCCGATGTAAGAGTGAATTTTGAAAGTTTGCTTTCGCCTGCATTGTTTCCTGCACCAAGCGACATGTTTCTTCTTATATAGGCCGGTACATCCTCGAAAGTATCAATGTTTTCCTTCATTGTCTTGTTTGAAAGACCTTCCTTCTGAAGCAGTTTCTGCATGTGCTTGACCTTTTTCAGGGTAGTCTCGGGATTTTCAGCTTCTTCCTCTCCCTCAGGAACGTGATGCTTTCTTGCTTCAGCCTGATGTTCATTTCTCTCTAATCCGAACTGAATGATGCCCTGTGATTCCTCTTCAAGGTCGCTGACAACAGATTTCCTGCCTTTTTCATGAACGGAAAAGAAATCCTTTGATGTTTCGGGTATTATGCCCCTCGGTATTGTTGTATTACTTCCCGACATCAGTTCAACCTTTTGTTTTGCTTCCTTGCGCTTGTAAGGCTGAAATATGCTGTTCGATTCAAAACCTGTTGCAATGACAGTAACGCTAATCTCTTCGCCGAGGCTTTCATCTTTTGATAAACCTCTGATTATAAGGGCATCATCAGAAGCAACCTCATACATATAATCGGTAATCTCTCCCAGTTCGTCCATTGTAATTTCATGCTCGCCGCTGCCTGAAGAGATATTTATGAGTATGCTGCTGGCGCCAGTAATGTCATTAGAATTAAGCAGAGGTGAAGCAAGTGCATTTTCAATTGCCTTTACTGCCCTGTCTTCTCCTGATGCCTTGCCCATTCCCATTATTGCGACTCCTGAGTTCTTCATAACAGTTTCAACATCGGCGAAATCGACGTTTATGTAACCTGTTACTGTAATGATTTCAGCGATGCCCTTAACTGCAGTAGTAAGGATATCATCTGCCTTTGCAAATGCAGTTGATACCGGCTGATTGCCATATATTTCCCTGAGCTTTTCGTTATTTATGACAAGCAGCGAATCGACATTGTCCTTGAGTTCCGTGACCCCGTCAATAGCCTGCATTATCCTTACCTTTCCTTCCGATTTGAAAGGAATTGTGACAACTGCAATTGTAAGAAGGCCTGCTTCCTTGCAGGCTTTGGCAATTACAGGAGTTGCACCGGTGCCTGTACCACCTCCCATTCCGGTAGTAATGAACACCATCTTAGTATTTCCTGAGAGAGCCTCCATAACATCCGGAAGGTTTTCAAGAGCAGCCTGCCGTCCTATTTCAGGCTTGCTGCCTGCTCCCCTGCCTTCAGTCAGCGATTCACCGATCTGCACCTTCACAGGAATCTGGCTTTTTGCCAGAGCCTGATGGTCAGTATTGCAGACTACAAAGTTTACATCCCTGATACCTCTTTCGAACATGTGGTTCACGGCATTGTTTCCGCCACCACCTATTCCCAGCACCTTAATTATTGAGGATCTTTCAACAGGCAGATCGAAGTTCATTATATCCTCTGACATATTTATCCGGTATTAATTTGTTATGAACACAAAACAGTAATAATCATTATTTTATGGGCTGGTCTTCAACCTCGAACATACGTGAAAAATATCCTTTTATCTTTTCAATTGTAGGTATTTTATCCTCGTTGTAGCTGTCGTTAACATCTTCCTCTTCCTGTTCGGTAATCTCTGCAGCTTCAGCTTTCACTTCCTGCACAGGAGGAGTCTGGATTTTTTTCGGAGCAATGTATTCGCTCTTTTCAGAGGCGTCAAAATTCTTCTTGTAGGTATCAAGGAACTCAAAGCCACGCATTATGAGGCCAACGCTTGTAGCATACATTGGCTGGTTTATTTCGTTCCTTGCAGTTCCTGAAAGGTGCTCATTCGGAAATCCTATCCTGACATCCATTGCTGTTTTGAACTTCATCAGCTGAGGAAGATGCTTAAGCATTGCACCGCCGCCCGTTATCACAACACCGGCTGCAAGCTTGTCAGCATAACCCGAGTTCTGTATTTCAAAGTTCACTGCATCGATTATTTCCTCCATCCTCGACTGGATTATGTAGGCAAGACTCTTGAAGGAGATCTCCTTGGGCTCCCTGCCGCTTATCCCGGGTATTGACACCACTTTGTCCTCAGGAGCAATATCGCCAAGCGCGCTTCCATACTGAATCTTCAGCTGTTCTGCATGGCGCTGAAGAATTGCACATCCTTCCTTAATATCCTTTGTAACAACATTTCCTCCGAAAGGAATTACAGCAGTATGGCGTATTATATTGTCATAGTATACTGCAACATCCGTAGTTCCGCCACCAATGTCAACAAGAACAACACCGGCCTCCTTCTCGTCCTCGGTAAGTACGGCATCAGAGGAAGCAAGAGGTTCAAGAATCATATCCTTGACATTGAGGTTTGCCTTCCTTATGCACTTCTCAATATTTTTTGCAGCAGCCACCTGGCCGATCACTATGTGGAAGTTTGCTTCAAGCCTTTTTCCGCACATGCCAATGGGATTTTTAACCCCTGCTTCATTATCAACAATGAAATTCTGGGGAAGCACATGAATTATCTCTTCGCCTATTTCAATATGTATCTTGTACATGTCGTCAATAAGCCTGAAAACCTCCTCCTTCCTGATCTCATCCTCGTAGTTTTCACGGATTATATAACCTCGGTTCTTCATGCTCTTGATATGCTGGCCTGCTATTCCCACAAAGACTTCCGAGAACATAATGCCTGATATCTTCTGAACATCCTCAACAGTTTTTTGAATTGCCAGTACAGTCTCCTCAATGTTCTGTACGACACCGCGTTTAACGCCTGTTGACGGAGCTTTGCTGAGTCCGAGAATTTCAATTTTGCCATTCTCGTTTTTCTTGCCGACAATTGCCACAATTTTGGTGGTCCCTATGTCGATTGCTGCTACAAACTGTTCCTTCTTGCTCATAACTTATAATGATTATTTCTGTTTATCTTCTTTTACAAACTATCTGGTCCTTGAATTCAAGATTAATCAGCGAATACTTGTTCCATCCCACCTCAGGCAGCACCTCACTGTAAAATGCTTCAAGGTTTCTCAGTTTATCTTCAATATCTTCTGTTTTCCCAAGATGAATAAGATGGCTGCCGACCCGTGGAATTAAGTCAATCTCATTGTCCTTATCAACATAGATCTGATCAATCTGTGCCGACCAGAAGTCATCATCCTTTATATAATCAACCAGGTAATAAATATCCCTGAGTATTGTATTCTTTATAACAGTATCGAGTACACTTACACCATTAAGCATTGCTGAAGAAATTGTAATATTTCCTCCAACAATGTGCAGGCGGGGATTATACAGGTTCCTCTTCCTTACAACAACACCATCCTCATCAACAAAAAAATCACCACCGCTCTCAGGCATCACCCTCATAACAGGATCACGCTGGTCAACATATATCTTCAGTTTTTGATCAATAGTCATATAAGCCTCGGCAACTCTAAGTTCCCTTAATGTACTTATGCTTTTCTCAACCTTCTCCACTGATACCTCTCCGGCAGGTTTTCCAAGAATCCTTCCTGAACCGTTATTGATCAGATTCAGCAGATGAGTCTTTGAAATAAAATGATAATCAGATGAATCCCTGATAATCACTTCTATTCCTCCCACTGGTTTTGAATTTGAGGATACAGCAATATATATAGGTATAACAAGTATGTATAACAAGGGTATTACAATCAGTATTTTTAAAAACCTCTTCATCCCTTCCTGTCTCTTTTTATCTTTTCTTCAATCGGTATTACAAGAGAATCAATATCACCGGCTCCTATTGTGAGAAGAACATCAAGCCTGTTTACATCAAGTGCGGCAAGCAGCTGATCCTTTTCAATCAGACGCTTCCCGGGAGATTTCATCCTTTCAAGTATCATTTCAGAGGAAACACCTTCAATGGGCTTTTCCCGTGCAGGATAGACCGGAAGCAGTATTGCTTCATCAAGTTCATCGAGGATAGCAGCAAAACCGTCAGCATGGTCGCGTGTGCGGGTGAAAAGGTGTGGCTGGAAAATGCCGGTAAGCTTTCTTCCTCCGAAGTATTCCTTAATGGATTTGATAAAGGCCTTAATTTCTTCAGGATGATGAGCATAGTCATCAACATAAGTTAAGCCTCTGTCATTGTACCTTATATCGAACCTTCTCCTCACACCCTGGAACAGCATTGCCCCCTTTCTAATTTCCTGAGCTTCAACACCGCACAGTGTTGCCAGGGCAATTGCAGCAGTAAGGTTCTCAACATTTATTATACCGGGGAAAGGGAAATGGATATCTTTTATAACACCTGAAGGCGTTTTAACACTGAAACTGTAATAGTCCTTAAGGTGCTTTATATCAAAAGAATGGAAATCAGATCCTTCCTCAAAACCATAAGTATAAAGATCAACTCCTTCAGGTTTTATTATCTGACTGATTATGCGTTTGTTGACAACAAGCTTTCCTCCTCTTTTTATTTTTGCCGCAAAGATGTTGTAGGCTTCTATCATTGTTTTATGATCACCATAGATATCAAGGTGATCAGCATCAACTGAAGTGATCACAGCCATAAGGGGCGACAGCCTGTGAAATGACCTGTCGAACTCATCGGCTTCAATTACAGTGTAATTGCTTTCTCCCAGCAAAAGGTTTGAATCATAATTCTTTGATATGCCACCAAGGAAAGCCGAGCAATCAACATGCGATTGCTTCAGCAGGTGAGCCGTCATCGTTGATACTGTTGTCTTTCCGTGTGTGCCTGAAACTGCAAGCGTATTTGTATTTGAGGATATTATTCCGAGAATTTCCGAGCGCTTATAAATATTATATCCATTATCCCTGAAGAATGACAGAATCCTGTTTTCTGCAGGAATAGCCGGGGTATAAACAATCAGAACCCTGTTCTTTTTATCAGGATTGGTGAAAAGTTCAGGCAGTTCTCCGGTATCATCTTTATATGTAACAGAGCAACCCTGCTCTGAGAGATTTGCCGTTATCCTGCCGGCAGACCTGTCATAACCGCCTGTTGAGAATCCTCCTTTTATGAAATACAGGGCAATGGCGCTCATCCCTATACCGCCGATACCTACAAAGTAAACACCCTCTATGTCTTTAAAGTCGATCATTTTTCTGCCAGTTTAAAAACCTCTTCAGCTATACGGAGATCAGCATCCCTGTCAGCCATCTTCTTTATATTTTCCGACAAACTTTCCCGTTTTTCACTGTCAGCCACAAGCTTCACGGCTGCTGTAATCAGTGACTTATGAGCCTCGCTGTCGCTTATCATTACTGCGGCTTCCATGTCGGAAAGAGCCAGTGCATTTTTTGTCTGATGGTCCTCAGCAACATTAGGCGAAGGAACAAGTATGACAGGCTTGCCGACAAGGCAGAGTTCAGATATTGTGCCTGCACCTGCCCTTGATACAATGACATCAGCTGCAGCAAAGGCATAGTCCATCCTGTTAATAAAGCTGTGAACCGAAACATGACCCTCTGCTGATGCCGGGACAAGCGATTTAATATTCTCAAAATAGTGCTTTCCTGTCTGCCATAACCACTGGCAGTCAGAATCAATAAGCATATCAAGGTTATCTGAAAGGCTTTTGTTTATTGAGCCGGCACCAAGTGAACCACCAAGAATAAGTATTACCGGAAAACCCTGCCTAAGCCCGAAAAAATCAAGCGCTTCTTCCTTTATATCCTTCAGATTGTCAAAATTTTGCCTTACCGGATTGCCTGTCTTAATTATCTTTTCTGCAGGGAAATATTTCTCCATTCCTTCATAAGCCACACAAATCACGGAGGCTTTCCGGGCAAGAAGCTTATTTGTAACACCTGCATAACTGTTCTGTTCCTGGATCAGTGTGGGGATCTTCATTCTTGCCGCCTGCCGTAGAACAGGTCCGCTTGCATATCCTCCCACACCAACAACTACATCCGGCCTGAAATCCCTGATCACTTTTCCGGCCATCCTCAGGCTCCTGAACAACTTTACTATTACTCCTATATTCTTTATTGTCAGACTTCTGTAAAGTCCTGCAACAGGAAGCCCCGTAATTTTATAACCTGCTGCCGGAACCTTTTCCATTTCCATTCTTCCCTCGGCTCCAACAAATAGTATTTCTGTCGAAGGATCGATTTTTATCAGCGCATTGGCAATAGAGATAGCAGGGAAGATATGTCCTCCAGTGCCGCCTCCGCTTATTATAATTCTTTTATGCCTTTGCAGGTTCATATATTTTTTCTCCTTCGTCTGTTTTCTCTTCTTCCGGAAGATCTTCCTGGCGCAACCTGGCCTTCACAACACGACTAACACTTAAAATTGCACCTATCGAGAAGCTCATCATAAGCACAGATGTTCTTCCCCAGCTCACCATTGGCAGTGTTTGTCCCGTTACAGGGAATAGTCCCACCGCAACGAGCATGTTGAGCATTGCCTGTATCACTATCATTGTTATCAGCCCAAGCACAAGGTAAGCTGGAAAGGCCGTCTCGCACTTTCGTGCAATAGCTATCCCCCTGAACAACAATATCAGGTAGGCCAGTATAAGCGGTATGGCTCCAAAAAGCAGCCCGTATTCTTCAATTATTATCGCAAAAATGAAATCGGAATTTGACTGTGGCAGCATATTCCTCTGTGTACTTTTCCCGGGCAGTTTGCCAAACAAACCGCCTGTAGATATTGCAATCTTTGCCTGATTTGACTGATAATCCCCATCAGCATCCTCTGCTCCTGAAACATATCTTTCTATCCTGTTCTTCCATACTTCGACCCTGTTCGATTTTGTGAATGCTGAAAGCAGCATGGCAAAGATCAGTATTCCCACAACAGCCATACCCACATAAGCTAGCAGGAACCTGAAAGGTATTCGTCCTATAAACATGATAACCAGGCTAATACCAAATATCATCACAGCAGTTGAAAGGTTTTCAGGCAGAATGAGGCCGCAAATAAGGGCCACAGGAAGCATGAAATACTTTGTAACATGCATGAAGTTGTTAAGCTCATTCTGGTATAGAGCCAGTGAACGGGCAAGATAAAGCACAAGAGCAACCTTTGCCACATCGGAGGTCTGGAGGCTGAAGCCCGTACCGGGTATTACAAGCCATCTGGTTGCTTCATTCACCCTTGAACCGAACACGTAAGTAAGCACAAGCAGACCTGCTGAGATAATCAGGAAAAGGCCGGCAAGTGAAAAGTAAATCCGGTATGGAAGATAGTGAACAATGACAATTATAACAGTGCTCAGAAGAAGCATGAAGAACTGGGTCCTCAGGAAATATCCTGTATTGCCGTTATGTTTAAGAAAAGCAACCCCTGCCGAGGAACTGTAAACAGCCAGCAGGGAATAAAACATGAAGAGAACAACAAGGCCCCAAATAGCCCTGTCGCCCCTGAATGTTCTTGAAAGCCAGCCCTGCTGCATAATAATATTAATTAAAGGTTTCTGACAGCAGCCTTGAACTGACGGCCTCTGTCCTCATAATTCCTGAAAAGATCAAAACTTGCACAAGCCGGTGACAGAAGAACTGTATCACCCTTTTTGGCAAGGTAATAGGCTGAACGTACAGCTTCCTCCATTGAACCTGTCTCAACTATAGTCGGGACTTTGTCGGAGAAGGCGTCAAGGATCTTTTTATTCTCCTTCCCGAGACAAACGACAGCCTTGACCTTCTTTTTAACCACCTGGAAAAGTTCTGAATAATCATTACCCTTGTCAATGCCTCCCACAATCCATACAACACTAGTTTCCATACACTCAAGGGCATACCAGGCAGAATTCACATTTGTAGCCTTTGAGTCGTTTATAAAGTTTATTCCGCAGACAGCAATAACCGGCTCCAGACGGTGTTCAACTCCCTGAAAATCAGCGAGACTCTCCCTGATTACCTCCTTCCGGATGTTAAGGACTTTTCCTGCCAGGGCGGCAGCCATTGAATTGTAGGTGTTGTGACGGCCTTTGAGAGCTAATTCGTGAATTGACATAAGGTTGGTTTTTTGTGGGTAATCAATAAGTAGTTCGTTATCCTCTATGAAAGCTGCCATTCCCTCCGTTTTCTCATCTGAGAAAGGAAGAAGTGTCATACCGTAATGTTTCTTAGCCAGTTCCCTCTGAATAACCGGGTCTCCATCCCAGTATATCAGAAATTCCGATTTCGTCTGATTCTGTGTGATCCTGAATTTTGAATCGATGTAATTCTGAAGGTTATGATCATACCTGTCGAGATGATCAGGTGTTATATTCATCAGTATAGCTATATCAGCTTTGAAATCGTACATGCCGTCGAGCTGAAAGCTGCTGAGCTCAATTACATAATAATCATAAGAATTATCAGCCACTGCCATTGCAAAACTGTTCCCCACATTGCCTGTCATGGCAGCATTCAGTCCTGCTTTCTTCAGAATATGATATATCAGGTTCGTTACAGTAGTCTTACCGTTACTTCCTGTTACGCATATCTTTTTACCACGGGCATAACGGCCGGCAAACTCAATCTCTGAAATCACCGGTATGCCCTTCTCACGGATTTTCAGGATAATCGGAGCATCTTCATGAATCCCGGGACTTTTTATCACCTCTGCAGCTTCAAGAATCTCAGTTTCAGTGTGTCTGCCTTCTTCCCACCTTATGTTGTTACTGTTAAGTATTTCACGGTACTTCTCCTTTATCTCTCCTTTATCCGAAACAAAAACATCAAAGCCCTGCT
>JAKLDT010000090.1 GCA_022703405.1 Bacteroidota bacterium
CGCTTGCCGTCAATCCCAAAAAGTAGTGAATTCCACTCAGTTGGTCACAGGAAATAATGAATGAGGACAGGTTTAATCCAACCTGATTATATTATTTGATATTGCAAATATTGTAAGTCCTGACTGGCTTTTGATCCCTGTTTTCTGCGTCAGGCTTTTGCGGTGACTTATTACAGTATGGATACTTATATTCAGTCTGTCGGCAATTTCCTTGTTCGACAATCCTTCCGACAGTGCCCTGAGCACCTCTGTTTCCCTTTCAGAAAGACCTGAATGTTCTGCATTCCTGCTCTTTCCCGGGTTCTCCGGAGAGGCCAGGGAACAGACTTTCCTGCAGATATCATCGGCCCTGTCATCTATTCTGAGGATATCATCAAACTCAGATATTGTATCAGAATCTGAGAGGGAATGGAGCACACCTATCCACTTTATACCTGGCTTATGTTTTCTGAAAGAACGGAACAATTTCATCCTGTTATGCACCTGCAAAGTATTCATAAGAACCACATTAAGTGAGATAAGCGGATTAAACCTTGAAAATTCATCAAGGTCACCCAGTCTGTAAAACTTTAGTCCTGCCTGCTTCCTGAGGAGAATGTTGAGCAGTCCCTCATACAGTATGTCGGACGACTCAATTATCCCAATATTTATCCTTTCTTTTATCACTGTTTCTCAGTTTCAGCTGAAATACCAAGAGGAATAAGTATCTGCTCCTCTATTACCGAGTGAGCAGTAAGATCATACTCCAGTTCAAAAAGGGCAAATAAAAGCTTCCTTTTTGCTGAATTCAGGTTTTTAATGTGAAGGTGATTGAGCAAAAGGTTTTTCAGATCAGCAAGCTTGGATTCTATATCGCTGTGATGATCAAGATAATATGAAGCAGAAAACTCTTTCCCCGGCACTGGTCTTTGAGTATCTGCCAGACTATTAAAATACGGAAAGACCACTTCTTCTTCATACTCGAGATGCTCCCTCACCTCAATAAAATACTCATTAAAGAAAACCTCAATCAACTCAATCTCTTTCTTATTACCCTCGGCTGAAAGATTCCTGATAAAATTCAGTATTTCAGGATATTTTTCATTTACATAATACCTGTGACTGTTACTTAAAAACCTTATTACCACAGGAATATCTGATCGTTTAAGACTGTTCTGAGCTGTGAAGTTAAATCCATTATAAAGATTGCAGATAGCTGTAAAAACAGGTACACTTATGTCTGACAGGCGGCAAAGCTCTTCAACTGTCTTATCCTTAAATACTTCATCAACTCCAAAATGCTCAAGTACAAGAAGGAATGATGGATTTTCAAGAACCAGTTCAGCAACTTTGTGGTCAGGCTCAATATACTTTCTACTTGTGAGATACATCAGTTATTATTTGGTATTAAATGTCATTTTTGAGCATTTTGTTCAATATTTCTTTATTTTTTTGTTCCTTTTGTCCGGTACCGTTTTCCGGACACAGATTTCAAAACAAGCAGATAGTCCGGAATAAATGATTACAATGAATCAAGTAACTATCAGAAGAAACTGTAGTTCAGTGTCAGAGTAAGATTATTTTCTGAACTCCTTCGCAGCTCAGTCAGCTCAGGTTGATTTTCGAGAGTTTTACTGCTGTTTATAACATATAATGCTGCCCGGGAGTCCAGAGAAATCCGAAACTGAGGTGATACATAGTAATACATTCTGAGTCCTGCTTTTACATAAATGTTTCCATCACTTACCGAATATGTTCCCGGAGTTGGGAGATAAAAGTACTGATTGCTTCCGGAATCCTTGTAGCTGCCTTCCATACTTAAGCTGTAAAGAGACCGTGAGTCAGGAATATAACTAATAGCATAGCTTGCAGCAGCATTAAAAACCTTATACTTCAACTGTTCACCATTTCCTGGCTGGATATCAGGTAAGGAATGAACCTCCATGCCATACCTGACCTTAAGGTTTGCCGAGCTCTGCCAGTAAAGATTATGCGGTTTTTCATATCTTATCCGTGAGAAGCCTCCAATGAAGAATACGGTTGAATTTGACTTAACAGGCTCAGATTCAATTCCATTTGCCGTCAGCAGTTCATTGCTTCTGTCAAGAAAAAGTTCATCATCAATGCCGGCATCAAAAGAAAAGCCTGCATACCTTGAAGGCCCTGATGCATAATCCCACTGGTCATTCAGTATTGTGAATGAAGTAATGTCCATTTCAGAAATTATATTACTTGCAAGAAGGAAGGAATCTAATTCCACAAGCTCTTCAATTTTGCGTAGCCTGGCATCAAAAAAGCGCTTCCTTTTTATTTCTGAAATTTTACGCGCAAGATCAATGAGTAGCTCATCATCAGGTAAGCTGCCGGTGCGACCTGCCTTATTCAGCTCTTCAAGTATGTAGATCGCAAGCCTCATATCCTCCACAGGTTCAATTCTCCCGATTCCTGCCGAAACCGGGAGTGAGAGTCTTAAAGAATGCTTTTTGTCAGAAATATCATAGGATATGCCTGGGACCTGCACCTGTTTCTGCTTCTCTCCCAGCCTCGTGAATGTAAGTGAGGGGCCAAGCTCAATGAACTTCCGGCTGGCATTATAAAACCTGCTATTGTTTGTAACATTCAGACTCATTGTATTATAAGCGTTTTCTGAGTTAGAATTTTCATTATCCTGCGAATATCTGGTTTTATCA
The DNA here is from genome assembly GCA_022703405.1 of Bacteroidota bacterium. GTDB lineage: Bacteria > Bacteroidota > Bacteroidia > Bacteroidales > VadinHA17 > LD21. The sequence goes on from JAKLDT010000090.1 coordinate 2,670, forward strand.
CCTAAAAGCCTGACATCAAGTATTCCCTGGTATTTCTGCGTATTTCTGAAATGATTGTAGTTCAGGTTTATGTTAGTCCCGAACATATTATTCCTGGCTCTTACACTGTCACCATCCCATGATTCGATGCGGGCCTTGTTCATATTGCCACCGAGGTCAAACATCATGTCAAGCCTGCTGACTTTAATGTCAGGAAGCTTGTATCGGCTTAAATCAAAACCGGAGTACTGCGCACTAAGCTGCTCTGAAATCTGTATTGAAAAAAGAAAAAATAGAATTAATAATGTCATGCTTTTACAGCCGTTTCCGGAATCAAGTCTTTGTTTCATTTGAAGGAGATTGTATTTTCAGAATACTAAGATACAATGAAGAAAGTATTTAAATGAGTCCCTTTATCAATAATTTCAAGTATCAGGGATTCTATTTTATCGATCACTTGTTCTGGATTATTATGCCCGGTCGAGGGGGGCGATGGAGTTATAGCATGTGTTTATTGTGAAATAATTAACAGTTGTAAGCAGTTCTGTAACATTTCATTAAGCTTATACGTTTTAAATTTGTTCTATATAAAAATAAAGACAATGAAAATAGTTTGCAGAATTCTTCTTGGATTTTTCCTGACGGGCTATTGTTTAACACTGTCTTCACAGGGCAGCAATAACCAGTCTCTGGGTTTGCAACTGAATCCTTACCTGGATGAGGGTTTTTTTAACCGGTCATTTATTATGCCGGTGTATGCTCTGAGGTATAGTGTGGGAATAAAGGAACATTTCACTTTAGGACCTGAATTCTCCGGCACTGCCTTTAAATCAAAGAGCACCGGTAGTACATCCAATACATTAAGAATAGGTGGCTTTGTCCGCTATTCATTATTACCAGAGGCAAGGATCAGACCGTTTGCAGAGCTGAGTCCTTACCTTGCTTATTACAGCTGGAATTATAATCCGGATGGCTATTTTGTCAATATTGAACCTAAGGGAAACAAAAGCTATTTCTCAGGCTATATTGCCCCCGGAATATCCTTGTACAGTAAATCGAAAAAATTCAGTGTTGATCTGCTATATAAGTTTTCCGACAGAAAATTCATTAACGGAAAGCAGGCTGTTTTCTCCTACAGGTTAAACTATAATTTCTGATTCAGCATATTCAGTTATATTACCGGATTTCTCTTCAAACATGAAATATCACTCTTTGCGTATCAGGCCTCAGTAACCTGCCTGATCACACGGAGCCAGTTCAGTCCGAGTATCTTTCTGATCCGCTGGTCACTGTACCCGAGCTTCTGCATTGCAATTGTAAGTTGCGGATAATCACTGACATCCTTAATTTCACGCGGCAATTCAGGACCTCCGTCAAAATCGGAACCAAGAGCAATATGATCCTCTCCTACCAGTTTCACACCATAGTCAATGACTTTGGCAAGCTGATCAACATGCATCCAGTATTCGTCAGGGATTGTTCCCCTGAAATTCAAAGGGACCTCCAGAGCCAGCTGCCTGTCTACTTCTTCAATAGTCTGCATTGTTGCCTGTGGTATCAATGAGTGTGGCGTCGTGCCTTTTGGCACTATAGTTTTTGGAACAGAAGGAGTCTTCTTCCAGGCAGCATATACCGGGTTATTAAAGAGACTGCCAAACTGCACACCAATTACTCCTCCTTTTTCCGCTACAGCCTTTGCAGCTTCATCAGTAATGCAACGGGGATTATCAACAATGTTATAAAATCCGCCATGACTATAAATCACTGGATCGCTGCTTGCTTCAGCAGCCTGAATAATAGCTTCATTTGAGGCATGGGCTACATTAATTACAACTCCCAGATCATTAAGTTCAGCGATGATCTTTTTCCCCAGATCATTAATGCCTCCCCAGTAACTGACATCGGAGCAGGCATCAATAAAAGCTGTTGATGTATTATGTGCAGTGAGCTGTATCGACCTGAGGCCCAGACGGTAGAGAGCCCTCAGCAGGTTTATATCGCCATTCAGATCAAAACCTCCTTCCAGATCGAGGAAAGCAGCCATCTTGCCCTTTTTATTGATCCGTTCAATATCTGAAGCTGTAAGAGCCAGCTCTATTACCGCATCATTCTTTTTTATCTGGTCGAGTGCCAGGTTCATAACACGGAAGGTGTTTTTTGTCTCAAACCTGCCCGGATAATAATGTTCAGGAGTATAGACTGAAAAGAACAAAGCATCGAGCCCTCCTTCCATGGCTCTCGGCAAATCGAAGCTGCCGTCGCTGTAACGCTGACCTATATCGGTGTTCATCAGAATCTCGCGGGTCATTACATGAATATGGCCGTCCATAACAAAGGCCGAGCGATGAAGCTCCGGCAGGGTCTTTGACTTTAAGGCGCCCGTAAGATTAGCTTCAGGCGCAGGAGCGCTCAGGAGTGTTTCTAAAGGATTGATACTTCCTGCGATAGGCAGTATTGTAAGGTTTTTTATCAGGTCTCTGCGTTTCATCAGTCTGTCATTACACTTGGATATTTTATCAGGATCATTTTTTCTATAAAACGAGGCAGTTGTTATGACTCAAAGCCACGTATATATGGAATGTTGGGAGGTCTCTCCCCTTTTTCAAACATAGGTCCTCTTGTGGGCTTATAGCCAATGTTGAGGAATGGGGTTTCAATCCGTCGCCCGACTGCAGAATACTGGCCATTCTCCCAGTTTGATTCCATATACTGGTTCGTGATTCCTGTTGACAAAAGCAGGCGTTCAGCATTGTATGGTTCCTTTCCTGTAACCATCATTTCTGTAATCCAGTGAGGCTGGGCATTTGAGGCGTGGTATTGGGAGTACGGGCCCGGCCAGCCGAGCATTGAGATGATCTCCGCATCTTTCTGACCTTCAATTTCCCCGGCCCAGGTCCAGCCAACGCCTCTACCTGAGATCACCGCTGCTTTTGTTTTGTCGCGGTACTCTATAATGCAGATGCATGGCTGTTTAGCCTCCTGAAAAGTACCGGGCTTCAGCTCAAATTTTCCTGCAACAGAATCAAGCAGTCTGCCTGCCCATTGATTCTTCTCTACCCATTTCCAGGCCTCAGGTCCCCTTACTGACTGAACTGACTTTACTCCTGTCTCACCTCCCTTGCGGAGTTCCACAAAGGCCTGAAGCACATCAATGCAATGAAAAATAGCTCCTTCATCTGAAGCACCGCCAATCACAATTGAATTTTTTATCGGCGTCCCGATAGTAAGCTCTTTCTCTGGCTTGCGGAAATAATATGGTATTGAAGATCCACCGGTCAGGGGGAAGCCCAGTTCACGGGACTTGTCAAACATCCATTTTGCATCATCCCAGTTGTAGGAAAGATGTTTATCGTTAAATACCGGCACCGAGCGTTTACTCTGCTCGAATACCCTTATGACCTGCTGGTAGATCCACCATCGCGGCAGGAGCCAGTGTCCCCTTAGATCGGTTGGATAATTCCCGTGCTCACCGACAATCACAACTCCATCAACAGCGAGTTCCTTTCCGCCAAGCGTCAGGGCTTCTTCTATCTTTTTATATACCGGAATGCCTTTCGACTGGCAGATTTTCTGACCAAGTCCGCTTGATTCGAGCTGATGAATGTAAACTGATACAACATCAACCCTAGAAGGTGTATGGGCTCCCTGCCACCAGTAGCCGTCGAGCAGTTTGGTGAATATCCAGTCAGCATGTGATCCGGGGGCTGCCCAATAGGTTGTCAGACAGGCTATTCGGGGACGTTTTGTCTGTGTTTGCATACCAGTCCCGGCTGCCAAACCTGTCAGCGCTGCCATACCGGCAATGCCCGTCATTCCAAGCATTTCACGGCGGGTGTAGTGTGTATCGGACTTCATTGTTTCAGTTGTTGTAGATTAATTTTCAAGGTATCGTATGATACAAATCTATATAAAAAAAGAGTTTTGTATGGCACCAATTACAAATTGGCGCCAACGATTAAAAAAGCGGACATATAAAAGCCATTTCAGAAAATATTAATTTGTAACTAAGATAATTTTTTAAAGTTTCTGAACCAGAATTTAAGTGTCAAAAATTCTGTTCTGAATAAGATCCCTGGCGGACATAGCCGTCAACCTAAGGGTAGTTTTATGGCAGTAAAGATTGTAATAAGTTTGCAAACTTGCAATTCCACCATAAACCACTCTTAAGTTGACGGCTATGCCCTGGCGGATACTTATAGCTATCAGGGTAAGAAAGTTTGAAATACTTAAAGAAAATCAGTAAAATAATTATTCATATAAGCATCATATCCTTAAAACAATAGTCTTTGATATGAATAAAAGAGTTTGAAACTGAATAAAACTTAATTACAATGGATGAGTCAAAATTAAAAAAGCACCTCACACTTGTTGGAGCTATTCAGATAAGCTTCTCACTTCTTGGACTGCTTGGTGCATTTATCGTATTTTTTTCTTTGAGTTTTGCACGGGGACAAGCGGGTGATGATGAGAACGCCAGAATGGTTCTGGGAATTCTGTCAGCCACTGTGCCATTGGTTCTCGGATCAGTATCGACAGTAGGACTTGTAGGAGGAATTGGACTTCTGGCATATAAACGCTGGGCAAGGTATCTGATGATAATTGTTGCAGCATTTGAATGCCTTGCTATGCCTTTTGGAACAATATTTGGAATTTATGCATTATGGGTTTTAATGAAAGACGAAACCATAAAGCGGTTCAATGAGGGTTAAAATTATGCAATACCTGAGGTCGTGCTGATTATTTGCCCGGCGCTTTTTGGTTTTTTGTGTAATTAATCTTTCATTGTAATTTAAATTATTGCCCAAATGGAACATGCCAAAATAGTCCCCCACCTCTGGTTTGACAGAAACGCGAAGGAAGCTGTCGATTTCTATACATCTGTATTTAAGAACTCCAGACATCTTAATCACAACATTATTGATGACACTCCTTCAGGTCAGGCCGATATTTTTACATTTGAACTGTCGGGGCAGGAATTCACTGCAATAAACGGCGGTCCTATGTTCAGATTCAGTCAGGCGACTTCTCTTTTCGTTTACTGCGGATCGGATGAAGAAATTGAAAGGCTTTACAGGCAACTGGGTGATGGAGGTACTGTACAGTTTCCTCTGGGCAAATATGACTGGAGCCCTAAATATGCCTGGGTAACTGACAGGTTCGGGCTTGGCTGGCAGCTCGACATCGATGATATAAATTCAAAGCAGAAGATAGTACCCTCCTTGCTGTTTGTAAATGAGAACAGGCTAAGGATCAAAGAGGCCATTAACCTGTATACCAGTATCTTTCCCATATCAAGGATCATAATGGAGGTTCCTTATGGGAATGACGCTGATAGGATGAAGGATAATCCTCTTTTTGCACAGTTCAGCCTTTCAGGTTATATAATTAACTCTATGAGCAGTACCCTTGAGCATGATTTTGGATTCAATGAAGCAATATCATTTATGGTATACTGCAAGGATCAGGAGGAGGTGGATTACTACTGGGAAGCTTTTACAAAAGAAGGCACTCCCGGTCCCTGCGGATGGCTCAAGGACAAATACGGTCTCTCATGGCAGATCGTACCTGAGGAGATGAGCAGGCTAATGTCCACCGCTGATAAGAAACAGCTTAAGAGGATCATTGCGGCTATGATGAAGATGTCGAAGCTGGATATCAGCGTGCTCAGGAAAGCAGTCTCCTATTTAGCTGAATAGTAGCAGTTCTTCGGTGATTCAATTTTCTCCTCCTATTTAAGAATTTCCAGTGCCTTGTCCACCAGAGTCAATGGTGCTTCGCCACATCTTCTTTTATAACAGATTCTAAGAAATCAATCATTTTTTCAGACTCTTCAAACATAGGACTGTGTGCTGAGTTTTCAAACAAAATAAATTTCTTTTCAGGAGCTTCTATCATTTCAAAGTATTCTTTAGCAAGAACCGAAGAACATGTATAATCAAACCTGCCTTCAATAAAATAAACCGGTATCTTAAATAGGGTTACGGATTCCTTAAGATCAGTGTCGATGATATCCTTCCAAATAATACTAACACCCGACCTGATTTTTGCCTGCCACATTTTAAATTTCTCACCTGGTGTATAATCCCTGCATAATAACGATGACAGAAATAATCCTGTCACTACTGATTTCATCCCATGCATTGTTCCTATACCAAGTTCATGCATAGCTTTATCACGGATACCGTAATATGCGGATGGTATAGTATCTGAAACAGAAACCTTTACCAGCCTGTTTTCCATCTTTCTCCTGCCCTGTTCCCGGTATTTTGCAAGCATATAATTACATGCGAGTTTTTCAGACTCAAGCTGATTGCTTATCTGAGCAACCCCGAAATAGGCATAATAGAGTTCAGGATGCAGGCTGGCAGCTTTAATTGCGACAAAAGTGCCTCCTGAGTGTCCCATCAGGTAAATTCTATCTTTGCCAAAGCGCTGTTTAAGTATTTTGGCAAGCGTGGTTATATCCTCTATAAGCTGTTCTGTTGTAACATCTTCAACGGAAGCCAAGGGGTCATACGATATCCCAGATCCCCTTTGTTCCCACCATACAACAGTAAATATTCTTTCGAGATGTGAGTTGTATTTCCGATCAAGAAAATAGTCAGGCATACCCCCATGTACATAAAGCAAAACCGGATTTGACCTCCTGGAACTTCTGATAAACATACCTTGTCTTGAGCCGTTTATATCCTCAAATACCTTTTCGGAAAATGAACCGTCAATGATCTTTCCCTCTCTGTCCTTAACCGGAGAAGGTTTACCAGGACTAATAAGTATCAGAACAAGAAGCAACAGGATAAGGAGAGTACTTAACAGGAGTAATATTATCATTATTGTCCGCATTTCTTCAATTTTAAGGATCATTAAGTTAATAGTAATTTAATTATTATTCTGGTCATTCATTATTCTTCTTCCAAATAATAGTCCGGCTGAAAAAGATATCCCTCCGGGTCCTCTTATATTAAAATATGAAGGAGTAGGCCCTGGAATGGAACGGTAACTGATTGCAAAATTAAATCCTGCCGAGCGTGATATAATGACACCATAGATCGAGACAGCTCCTGTGAGTTTACTTAGCAGAATTATGCAAAAACAGACACCCCTTGTAAACATTCAGGAAGTGACATTAAAGACTTTATAGTTGATAATTTTCTTCCAGACAAGGGAAAACTAACAGATAGGAACTTCTTTATATTCAATTAAAAACCTTTTCTCGGAACATTAATAATATCTTCTTTTCCATGGGTGTTACGTGCCCTTTTTTCACCAGAATTGAACTGATAACTCAATTTGAACCAGAATGGGATAAGCGGCAGCTGAAGATCTCCCTCTGTCCTGATATAAAGGCCCTCTGTATAAGTCTTATTACCATGATAAGCAAATGATCTTGTGAACGGAAGTGCAGTAACAACACCTGCCCTGAATTTTTTCAGTAAGGTTTTTTCAGCTGATAACATCCACAGGGGATCGCTGCAATATTCCGACTGCATGTCAATATAAGGACTGTTGTACTGCAATTGAAATGAAACAGAAAATTCATGTCGGAAAGTTGCAATTGCAGATAATCCTGATTCCAGGGCAATTTTGTTCCTTGATGAAACATGATTTGCCTGTGCAAAAGAGTTTGCTGACGTGTAGCTGTTGAAAAATCTGATCCAGGGTGTTATTGTGATAATCCTGTTAAGCTTCAGCGGACCTGAGAACTGTATGCCATACCTGCTCAGAGCACCCAGGTTTCCTATTCCTGACTCAACAAAACCACTGTCTTTGACAACAGCATACCGGCTTATTGAATTACTTTCTTTCTCATAAAACAGTCCTGCTGAGAGAAAACTATCTCCTGCAGATCCTGACCAGGTCAAAGAAAGCCTGCGGGTTATCTCACCTTTTATACCGGGATTGCCAATGACGGCAGAGAAAGGATCGGTGTTGCTGTAATATGGATTCAGCTCATAAATGTTTGGCCTTCTCAGAGTTGAGTTATATGAGAATTCAAGCGACTGCCTGGCAGTCAGTTTCCTTGTTAAAGACAGACGTGGTAATACAGCCATACCTGAATAAAGTGAGCTGTCCTTTATGCCTGTTCCCGATTTTTCTGCCCTCAATCCTGCAATCAAGGTATTTTTATCAGATGTAAATGTAAGCGATGACCAGCCTGCAGCTACATCCTCTTCGTACATGAATCCTGCCGGCTGTCTGTCTTTCATATTCTGCAACCTGGCCTTGATGCCGGCATCCAGCCTGAACTTCTCGCTAAAAGGTATGCTATAATCCAGTTTAATACTTCCTGAATTCTGCAAAGGCCTGGTCAGGGATGAAAAGCGGGATAATATCTCCCGGTCTGCTCCGATGTACTTATAATCAGTGCCGTTTGATGCCCTGAAAGAGCTGAAATTGAATTCAAACGAGAGTT
>JAKLDT010000091.1 GCA_022703405.1 Bacteroidota bacterium
ATCTTACTATGGAGTAGTATTGCTAAATTTACTTTACCAAAGCTTGTGTGAAATAATTAACAGAAGAGCAATAACAAACAACACATGTATGCTATATAGGACTGGGTTTCAGAAAATTCTGATTTTAATTACAGGATTACTTCTTACAATAAGCTGCAGTGACGATCCTGTCACTTTCACTGCTACTGACCGTGAACCAGTTATTGAACCAGACTATTCAGATGTTACAATACCAAAAAATATAGCACCACTAAATTTCAGGATAAGTGAAAAAGGAAAAATATTTCACTTATCAGCCATATCCTCAAACGGATATAAACTATCAGTAAAATCTGAAAATGGTATAATAAATTTCCCGTTAAACTCCTGGAAGAAACTTCTGAAAGTAAATTCTGAAGGGAAGATCACTATTGAAATAATTTCAGAAAACGAAGAAGGAACCGGAATCAAATACAAACCGTTTAACCTGAATATTGCAAACAGCACTATAGATCCCTACCTGTGCTACAGGCTTCTGTTTCCAGGCTATGAAGCGTACTCGGAACTGAAGATCATACAACGATGTACTGAAAATTTCAGCGAAAGTTCACTTGTTGAAAATCAGCTTCTTCAGACGAACTGCATTAATTGTCACACTTTCTGCATGAATAATCCTGATAATTATCTTATTCACGTAAGGGGTTCAGTAGGAGGCACTTACTTTTCAGAGAAAGGCAAAATTGTGAAGCATGATCTTAAAGCAGCCGAAATGAAATACGGAGCTGTATATCCTGCATGGCACCCTGACGGAAAACTAGTGGCATTTTCATCCAATAAAATAGTACAGAGCTTTGAAGGAGCACAGGAACATAATATTGAGGTTACTGACCTTGCTTCCTCCCTGATCATTTTTGATACTGAGAAAAATGAGGTTTCTGCAATAGAGGAAGCAGATACAACGGGCTACCTTGAAACTTATCCTGAATGGTCGCCTGACGGAAGATACCTGTATTATTGCCGCGCAAGGCAGACAAATGACACATCCGACTTTCCCAGAATTAAATACAACCTTGTAAGGAAAGCTTTTAACAGGGATTCATTTGCATTTGGTAAGGCAGAAGTTGTTTTCAATGCTGATTCAATAGATAAAAGTGTTTCATTTCCCAGGATCTCTCCTGATGGCCGGTTTCTTGTATTCACACTTCATAATAATGGCAATTTCTCAATATGGCATAAGGAAGCAGATCTGTATTTAATGAACATCAATACTTTAAAATCTGAAAGGATGAGCCTGAACAGCGATGAAACCGAAAGTTACCATGGCTGGTCATCAAATGGAGAATGGCTTGTTTTCAGCAGCAAACGTATGGATGGACTTACTGCAAGGCCATTCTTTGCATATATCAGCTCATCAGGTGCAGCATGCAAGCCTTTTGTCCTGCCACAGAAAGATCCCGAACTATATGAACGGTTTGAGAAGACATATAACAGGCCTGAGTTAATTACGGGAAAGATAAAAACAGGTCCTCGAAATTTTGAAAAAGTCTCAAAAAAAGCCGCAATAAAGGCTGACTGGAATAGCAACAAATAGTATTTACAGGGCAAAAAGCTTAATTAACCGCATGAATAAGTCAAAAAAAAGAACTGTCACTGTAAGTAATAAGACATTTACAGATAATGAACCGGGATCATGGACTCCCGGCAAGTATTCTCTGATCGCGTCATTATTTATTATTACTGCTGCCTATTATTATCTTTTCGGAAATCATGTCTTTTTTTACCAGGAAAACCTTCTGCTTTTCATCTTCTCTGCCGATTTTCTTAGGCAGTTTGCCGTTAAGCCCGGGGGCTTGCTTGAATATGCCGGATACTTTCTAAACCAGTTCTATTTCAGCAATATACTGGGTACCATTATATTAGCCACACTTTTTGCACTTATCTCATTTGTGTTTTTTAAAATAAATAAAAGACTTTCTCCGTCCTCCAAAATGTCAGTACCATTTGCTGCCCTGGCAGCATCAATGCTGATTCTTGCCCAGACCAATATTAATTTTTTCATCCATAATAATCTTGGACTGCTTTTTACCGGATTATTCTTCCTGCTCTCCCTTTATTCTGACAAAAAACATATCCGGGTGTTAATACTGGTACTTTTCCCTGTTTTTTTCTATCTGACCGGTGCCTTTGCCTGGATTTTTCTCGTAATGTTCCTGGCTTACAACCTCCTGAAAAAGCAATTCATCTTTCCATTATTCCTGCTGATAACAGCTGGCTTTACTTTATTCCTGTTCAAAGAAATCCTCTTCTTTCAACCTCTGATAAACCTGTTTTATTACCCTCTGCCTGTTAAGCAGTTTTTTACCAATCAGCTTACAATATGGCTTGTATTTCTGTTTTTTGCCGTGTACCCTGCCCTTTTTAAGCTAATTGATTCTATAAAAACAGAGAGGAAGTATACAAGGGTGTTTTCAGTATATTCACTTCCTGTCATTATCCTGATTACGGTTATTCTCCTCGTCAGATTTCACAGGATAGAATTAACCGGCCTGTTTGAAATTGAAAAGAAATTCGTTTCCGGTGACCTGGAGGGAGTAATTGAACAGCAGCAGAAAGAAAGGTCAGAAACCATGACTGCTCAATATTATTATATAACTGCACTTTCAGAATCGGGTAACCTGTGTGACAGATTGTTTTTTGCACCTCAGAATTTTAAATCAGGTGCTATCTGCATACCCTGGAATTCACAAATCCCTATCAGCCAGTTATTCCGGGGTGTTTATTTCTACTATTCAATCGGACTCATAAATGAAGCCCACAGGTGGGCCTTCGAATCTCTTGTAATACAGGGTTATCGTCCCGAAAACATTAAGCTCCTGATTAAAACCGAACTTATAAACGGGAATTATAAGATTGCAGCAAAATACATACATATTCTGAAGCAAACTTTTAATTACAGGAAGCTTGCGAAGAAATATGAAAAGATGCTTGAAAATCCTGAACTCATCAAGGCTGATCCTGAACTCGGGGAAAAAATCAAACTTATGCCCAAGGCTAATTTCATTGTCAGGATCCGTGATCCTTATATGAATATTTCATCCTTGTCGGAAGCTAATCCTGAAAACAGGAAGGCCTATGAGTATGAAATGGCCTGGCTGATGATGAACAAAGACCTTGATGGCATTGCAAAATTACTAGTAAGACTGCCCTTAATGAATTATACTGTAATTCCGAGGCACATTGAAGAGGCTGTAATCTTTTTAAGGTTAAACATGGGTCTGATGTATCCTGACCTTGCATCACTGAAAATCAGCAGCGAAACTGAATCGCGCTATGCAAGCTACATAACATATCTTTCAAATCTCGAAAGGAATAAGGCCAGGGGAATACATGGCATCCCTGCTGATATGAGGGATACCTTCTGGTACTATCTTAATTTTAAATAGGTAGTAACTATTGAGATTACTGGTTATCTCCAATTCTCATCTACAATTTCATTTGATAGTTCAGCCCTGTTTAAAACAAATCAAATTTAACCACAGAGAGCACAAAGAAAGAACACAAAGCACACAGAGATTAATTAATTGAGCATAACACTTTGTGATCTTTGTGTTGACGTTGTGTCCTTTTTGGTTAATATAAATAAAAAGAGAGCCCTCTTTTCAGAAGGCTCTCATAAATATTGATTATTAAAAATCTGTGTTAGTTAGCACCACCATCCCACCAAACTTTAGTATCAAGTTTGTCTGGTAAGGTTGCGCCTTCAGCGTAATTCGGGTTACCTGATGCTTCAGCGGCAGGGATGAGAAGTTTCCTGATCATCTTGCCACCAGTTGCATTGCCAATGTAGTTGGTCGGAGTAAGTACAGGATAGCCTGATCTTCTTACATCGCACCATGAATCCCACCAGTTGAACCATTTGCTGAGCCACAACTGAGTTCCAATCTGCTCAAGAGCTTTAGTTGCATCATAAGGATAGAGTGCAAGATATGCGTCAACTTTTGCATCTGAAACAGCTAAAGTTGCATCATATTTATCATACACCTGCATTGCAAGTCTTACACCTGCTTCATAGTGCTGCTGGGCTGTTCCGGGAACTGTACCAATACCTCTGACGATAGCCTCAGCCTTAAGTAGTTCTGATTCAGCTGCTCCGGCAATCTGATATGGTTCATCATCCTGCAACATTTTTGTATTTACAGCGCAAAACTTCTCGTAATTAATAACAGCTGTACCTCCGAACAATTCATTGTTAACCTGTGACTGATCTTTACCATTTGGAAGACCTATCCACTTTGTAGGATCAGGTTCAAGAACAGTACCGAGGTCACTGGCAGTCCACTGGATAGGGCCTGCTGTGAAAACTGTAAGTCTGGGATCATCATCAGCTGTTGAAGCAGGATTGGTTCCCTTAAGAATATCCATAAGTGTCTTGCTGAGGAATGATGCAGACCACTGACCACCATCACCAGGATAGAAACCACGTGAAATACCGTTCTGGTTTGTCCATTCACTTGGTGATATTGTCATCTGAATCCATGGAATATCTGCATTGCTTGTCATTGTACCGCCGGCAACAGCCTTGGTAACATAAGTAGCAGCCATTGCAGCATCAACATTCGACACCCTCATTGCATAACGAAGCATGAGAGAATAACCGAATTTCTTCCATTTTGCTATATCACCACCATAGATGATATCGGCTTTTTTGAACAATGAATAATCAACATCAGCTGCATCGAAACCTGCACATGCTTCATCAAGCTCTTTGAGACATGCAGTATAGATATCCTTCTGTTTGTCATACTTAGGCTGGAAAGTACCTTCAAGACCTTTGTTTGCTTCTGTAAAGGGAACATTACCATACCAGTCTGTAATTCGTAAATAGTTGAATGCAAGCAGAATTCTGGATGCCTGTTTTGTATTTACCATCCTGCCTTCGAAAAGACCGCCTTCGCTTGTCTGTTTGATAACTTCAGTTGCCCTTTTACCGACATCCCTGTACATAAACTGGAAAGGAGCATTGAATCCTTCAACGTATCCATCCATGTACTTGTCACCATCTCCACCGATACCACCGGTAGCTGTTGTAGCAAGCTGCTGAATAGCGTGAGCGCAGGTACCAACGTTTGTTCTCCAGTCGGTATACCTGTTGTCGCCTGATGTACCGTTACTTGCAGTACCCAAACAGCATGCTGTAAAGAAGTAGTTCATATCGATCTCCTGAACTGCATTCGGATTGATGTTCATGTCGTGCAGTTCGTCAGTATCGCATGCCGCTGCCATTCCGAGAATTAACAGCGCACCCAATAATAGTTTTATAGTATGTTTCATTTTCTCAAAGTTTTTATGTTAGAATACAACCCTCAGGTTAAATCCATAGCTGCGTGTTGTAGGCATTGCAAACTGGTCAATACCCTGACCGCTACTGCTTGTATATGAGGACTCAGGATCGATGTTGTCTGTGTTCCTGTGGATTATCCAAAGGTTCCTTCCTACAAAAGAAACTGATACGTTTGTGAGAGGTGTTTTCTCCAGTAAAGTCTGAGGCAGTTTGTACTCAAGCTGTACCTGACGCAATTTAATATATGAAGCATCATACATAAATGCTTCCTGTGCATAACCTGTCAGGCGGCTCCAGTAAGTACGGATATCCTGATTAGTTGTAAGTGTTTTGGAGAAAGGACTGTAAGTACCGTCTGTATTCTTTATAACACCTTCAATTGGCATTCCACCATCACGATATTCGAGTGTCTGTTTGTGAAGACCCCAGCCTGTCAGGTTAACTTCTGTACCTGAATAAATGTCACCACCGAATTTATAGTCGATAAGTGCATCAAGGGTGAAGCGTTTCCATGTTACAGTATTTGAAAGACCACCGGTCATTTTTGCAATACCATTACCAAGTATCTCCATAACGTCAGATCTTACCGGATAACCATTGGTATCAAAAACTTTCTTTCCTGAAGCAGGATCTACAGCCTGTTTGTAACCAAGGATCATACCGAAAGGCATTCCTTTTACATGGTATACACCGGCATTCCTTGTACGTGGTTCCTCAATGAAAAGACGGGTTACACCGGGAGCAAGCTCAACAACTTTGTTTTCATTATGAGCAAGGTTTAAGGAAATATCCCATGTTACTTCACCCTGAACCGGTGTACCGGAAACGAGGATCTCATAACCTTTGTTTGAAAGTTCACCGATGTTAACTTTTGTAGCATTGAATCCTGAAGACTGTGAAATAGTTGCATCAAGAATATCATCAACAGTTTTCTGAGTATAGTAGGTCAGTTCAAGTCCTACCCTTCCGTTGAAGAATTTGAGGTCTGTACCGAATTCAATCTCAGATGAAAGAGCCGGGTTGAGGTTCGGGTTTGGAATAGTTTCACCAAATGCGAAAGTACCCATTGGAACACTCTGGTGGCCCTGACCTAAAAGAGAATAAGTCGGAACTACTGCATAAGCGCCTACGTTAGCTGTTGCAACCTGTCCCCATGCAGCCCTTAATTTACCAAAGCTGAGCCATTCAGGAAGAGTGTTGAAAGCATCGGTGAATACAAAGCTACCACCAACAGACGGATAGAACTTGCTGTTGTTCTTTGGATTAAGAACTGAGAACCAGTCATTTCTTCCGGTTGCTGTAATATAGACGAATCCTCCGTAGCTTACTTCAGCTGAACCAAACAATGAATTGATGCCTGATTTACTGTAGCCATAACCAATGCTCTGAGAGCTTGTGTTAATTACTGAAGCAAAGAAAGGTACGTTGAATGTTGTACCACTTATATTTATATTTTCTGCTTCGCGTTCCATTTTGTTACCGCCAACAAATCCGTTCACTCTTATTTTTCCGAATTCCTTGTCAGCGCCAAGTGTCCATTCCTGGTTTACTTCACGAACAAAGTTGGTTGTTTCACTTCTTGAACCACCGCGTGAGTAGCCGGTACCCTGTGGAACAAGTGAGTAGTTATTCCTTGTGTACCAGTCCATACCAATCCTGCCCTGGACATATAACCAGTCAGTGATATTGTATCTCACGTCACCTGAAGTTATGAAACGGTCCCTGACGTTTTCGTTGGTGATCTGATAAGCTGCCCACCATGGGTTCTGGCACCAGTTGTTATTAGCCTGCTGGTATTCTTCACCCGGTATCTTAAGGTCAGGAGTTGTAACGCCTACCGGAACTGCACCCGGTTTGTTCGGATCTCCGTAAAGGTCCATAACGTTCACGTTTCTTGCAAGACCCCAGATTGCATAAGGAGCATTACCCGGAGAGTCACCAAGCATTGACCTGTTATTCATCTTTTCATTTGAATACATCACCTTTGCATTGAAGGTGATTCTCTTTCCAAATTTACCGGTAGTTGAAAGAGAAAGGTTTTTTCTCTTGAAGCTTGAATTTGGAACAATGAAAGTATCTTTCATATCGGAGAATGAGAACCTGTATGTCTGGTTGTTTCCGCCTCCGGTTAATGCAAGGCTGTTTGTCCATGAAGTACCAGTCTCATAGAAACGGCTCCAGTTGTCACCTGCATGTACATAAGGCCTCTGAACACCATCAAACTGGTAAACGTTTGAACCGTCCCATTTAGGACCCCACATTGCACCATTTCCCCAGTCCCATGCTGACTGTTTGTCCCATGGTTTGGTATAGATCTGAGGACCTGAAGGATCGGCAGGATTAGCAGCCAGACCGCCAGTTCCATATACTTCCTGAAGGTCATCAAGCCTGTAGACTTTCTCAAAAACATAGTTTGAGTTAAATTCAATTCCTAAGCCTTTCTTCTGAGAACCTCTTTTTGTTGTTACGTTGATAACACCAAAACCACCCCTTGATCCGTAAAGAGCAGCTGCTGCAGCTCCTTTAAGGATAGTGATTGATTCAATGTCCTCAGGGTTAAGACTTGTAAGACCGTCACCCTGGTCAGTACCGCCCCATACGCCAACCTGGCCGAACTGGCTGTTGTCCATAGGCACACCGTCGATAACATACAAAGGCTGGTTTGCACCACCCAGTGATTTGTTACCCCTGATAATAACGCGGGAAGAACCTGCAGGACCTGATGAAGACTTGCTGATGTTAACACCGGCAACGCGTCCCTGCATTGCACTACCGAGGTTATTTTCACGGGCTGCTGTAAGACTCATACCCGGAACTTTTGTGATGGAGGACTGCAGTGCCTTCTGGCTCCTCTCAACACCGAGAGCAGTTACAACAACTTCACCGAGCTGTTTTGTATCCTCCTCCATTGCTACGTCTACTGTTGAACGTCCGCCAACAGCAACTTCCTGTGTAACGTAGCCGATAAATGAAATAACAAGGGTGGCATTGTTATCAGCCATAATGCTGAATTTACCCTCGTTGTTTGTTGTTGTACCGGTTGTAGTTCCTTTTACAAGAACTGTTACACCCGGCAAACCAGCACCACCAGCATCCTTAACGGATCCTGATATCTGTCTTTGCTGAGCCAACACTGCCACAGAACAGGTTAGCCACAAAAACAGAAGCATGGTGCTCTTCAGATTTTTGTAAACTCTTTTTATCATCATAGGGTTTAGTTTTTAGGGCATCGTTCAGATGATGCCATTGTTTATCTCAAAATTAGAAACAGCTTTTATAAAAACAAATTTTTTTAACTATTATTTAACATCTGTTAAGATTTTTTAATATGAATAATCGAATATTTTTCAGTTTTATTTTAAAATTTCAACTGAAAAGGTTTCATTCAGTCCTTAATTTTACAGATTTCTATTCAACAACTATCTCATCGATATGCATCCTTGCAGGTCTTCCGGCACCGGGGTGTTCTCCGGGTGTATTTCCCATCGATCGTACTGTAACCCTGACATATCTGGCAATAACAGGTTTAAAGTCACTGATGAAATCCCGTTCAAATGAATCCCACTGGTCAATAGGCATCGTATTCTGCACAGTACCCACAGATTCATATTTGCTTCCATCATCAGAAACATAGAATTCCACCCTGACAGGGAACATGCTCAGCCACATAGCCCTTTGGTAAAATGCACATTCAATATGCTGAATTCTTGTGGCCTTTTCAAGGTCAATAACAACATCCAGGTCTTTCCCTGCAAACGACACCCAGTTGTATTCCGGATCATGACCTCCCCTTATACCGTCATTCAGTTTTGATTGTAGGGCTACAGGCAGCAGTGAGGTATCGGGGCTGAGGACAGTAAGTTTTTTACCAAAAGCAAGATGTTCATTCCTGCCTGCATAAAACATCCTGTACATCGAAGCTCGATAAGCCTCAGGTGTTGTACCCCATTCCTTTATAGATGTTACTCCGGTCCGAAGGCACAGATCGACAAATGGATCAAGCATTGTCCTTATTTCCGGTTTTACAACCCACCTGTCACCATTTTTGATAAATACTCCGTTTTCACCATAAAAATTCTTTTTGGCCTGCTCCATTACCGCAAAATTCAGCGGCAACCTGGCAGTCCTCACCCGTTCAAGCACTTCAGGATCATCTGCAACAGCAAGCTCTGCCTTGTCAAAAAGCTCCTTGTATCTTTTAATCAGATCGGCAGTGAGATAGCTGTCGGCTGCTTCATTTGGCGAACCAAAAATACGAAGGGGCTTTCCGGAAGCTATGAGCGATTCCCTCATCTCATCAATATACTGTCTTATTGGTCCTGCTGCAGCTCCGTAATACCCACGAAGAAAGTCATTCATTATTGTATCAGCATTTTCATTCGGATTCCACATGAGCTTGCATAACATATAGCTCCTTAATTCGGCAAACTCACCCCCGCCGTCACGGTTGCCCTGTTCAAACATTGCAGTTACTCCATTATCGGCAAAGAACTTCAGGTTCGGCCCCAGAACCTGAAGGTTCGGAAAAGGACTCAGAAGATTCGAGAATTGGATCACATAATCCCAGACTATTATGTCACTTGCAATTTTTCCCCAGTCTTCAACATCCTTCACAAGACTTTTACTTTCATGATCTGTGGCTTCGGCAATCGGAATATCCCGTCGTGCTTCGATGCTGCAAAGCATTATATTGACATTTTTAAGGGGTTTTACAGTCAGAGGTGCTTTCCTCCCGTATTCATAAGCAAGTGTTGAAATCATAAGGTCAGGGAACTGTTCTGCAACCTTATTCACAAAAGTAATTATTGATCCCGAGGGAGAACCTTCTCTCTCATCAAGGGCCCGGCACTTATCGCACTGACAAAACTGCCTGTTATCATTCTGGCTTACAGACCAGTACCTTGCATCAGGATTTGAAGCAATCTGTTTCCGCAGGCTCTGGATAACAAGTTCAAGCACTTCAGGATTTGAAAGGCAGAGTTGTGTTGGAAGCCGTTGCCCGTCGCGCATTGCAAAGTATTCAGGGTGATCCTTGTAATATATTTCAGGCGGAACAAGGCTGTTGAAGGTATGAACCCATGATCCCCAGGCTGGTCTCCCACCCTTTCCGTCATGATCGAGCCTGTGCCAGTCGGAATACTCCTTGTTCCATGTTACGCTGTAATGAGTGTCCCTGAATTTAATTACTGGAATATCCTTAATATCAATGCTTTCAAATGCAATTATCTCCTTCTTTGGAACAACTTTCACCTTTGGGCTGTACATCCTGCACCCAAGAAACTTCTCAAGCAGGCTGTAAACACCATAAAGGGTTCCCTTATAGCTTCCACCTGCAATAATCAGCCTCAGACTGTCGGTTTTTATGACATAACCATCGGCACCAAGCTCATTGAAATTTACTTTTATACCTTTTTCCCCAAGCCTGTCATTCTGCCCCAGGAGTATCTCGTATGGGCTTACAGACCTGTTTGCAGGAATTATCGGCAAAGCTGTGCCTGAGATCTCCAGTATATAATTTTGAAGTTCGCTGGCAGCCTGCTGTTCATATTCAGTTGATGAAGAAGGAATAACAATCCTGTAAAGGCTGGCTCCCTTGTCCGCAATGACAATCGCTGGTTTTGGTGGTACAATCTCTTTCTTTGCCTTTTTTTTCTGTGCAGATACAGTCTGACCAGGAACAATAATTCCCGTTATTGCCAACAAAATCCACAGGGAAATTAATCCCATGCGTGTTTTA
>JAKLDT010000092.1 GCA_022703405.1 Bacteroidota bacterium
ATATGACAGGTATTAATATAACAGTGAAGGATGGCATTTTTGAAGGCACTATTGATGTATATGTTCATCACACAAAGGACCTTAACAACCTTATATTGAAAATATCAGGCATAAACGGTATTGAAAATGTAAGAAGGATTGAGGGTTTTGAAGGATCTTGACAGTTGAAAACTTAATAACAGTACTGTGTGGAAAATGGTTACATTTGTTACTGTGTTAATTAAGATTAATTATGATTAGTGATAATACCAAAATAACTGTAAAGAAGATCTTCACAGAATATCTTGAAAAGAAGGGTCACCGGAAGACACCTGAGAGATATGCAATACTTGAGGAGATCTATTCACGATCAGGTCATTTCGATATTGAGTCACTGTATATTTTCATGAAAAACAAGAATTACAGGGTAAGCAGGGCAACACTGTATAATACAATAGAACTGCTGCTTGACTGTAACCTTGTTATCAAGCACCAGTTCGGGAAAAACATCGCCCAGTTTGAAAGAGCCTATCAGTGTGGTCAGCATGATCATTTAATTGATATTGAGACCGGAAAGGTCATCGAATTCTGCGATCCCAGAATATATGAAATTATTAGCACTGCAAGTGATCTCCACAACTTTACTCCCCTTTATCATTCACTCTACATCTATGGGAACCTGAATGAGGGAGACAAGGAGGAACCTAAGAAAAAAAAATAAATCGCAGGCTTTACTGCATAACATAACAAATAAACTGTTTATATGAAGATTGACATATTATTAGGACTGCAATGGGGTGATGAGGGAAAAGGAAAACTGGTTGACGCATTGAGCCCTGATTATGATGTGATTGCACGATTTCAGGGTGGGCCAAATGCAGGCCATTCACTTGAATTCAACAATACAAAGCATGTTCTCCACCTTATACCCTCAGGAATTTTTCATCCTGACAAGCTTAATATTATCGGTAATGGAGTAGTCATTGATCCTGCAGTATTCAAAAGAGAAATTGATGAACTTAAACCCTATGCGGGGAATCTGACAGACAGACTTGTACTTTCGTCGAGGGCAAACCTGATACTGCCTACACACCGGGTGCTTGATGCTGCCTATGAAAAGAAAAAAGGAGGATCAAAGATAGGTTCAACACTGAAGGGAATTGGTCCTGCCTATACTGATAAAGCAGGCAGGTCGGGCCTCCGCGTTGGAGACATACTCAGAAAGGATTTCAGGGAGCTTTATAAAATGCGGGTTGACCAGCATCTTGATATTCTTAAAGGCTATAATTTTGAATTCAGACTTGAAGAATTTGAAACTGGCTGGTTTGAAGGGATTGAGCTGATGAAGCAGTTCAGAATAATCAATACTGAATACCTCATAAACAAGCTCGGTTCTGAGGGAAAAAACATTCTTGCTGAAGGGGCACAGGGAACAATGCTTGATATTGACTTTGGTTCATATCCCTTTGTTACTTCATCAAATACTATCAGTGCCGGTGCCTGCACAGGACTTGGAGTATCACCAAAAAACATCGGCGAGGTATTCGGGATTTTCAAGGCTTACTGCACAAGAGTTGGCAGCGGCCCCTTCCCTACTGAACTTGAGGGAGAAACAGGAGAAATGCTCAGGAACACAGGTCATGAATTCGGAGCAACAACCGGCAGGCCACGAAGGTGCGGATGGCTCGACCTGCCTGCACTGAAATATTCAATAATGATAAACGGAACCACCCAACTCTTCATGACAAAGGCTGATGTTCTTTCAGGATTTGAGAAAATAAGGATCTGTACCTCATATAAGGTAAACGGTAAGGAAATTGATGAACTTCCCTATACAAATGATGTTAAAATTGATCCTGTCTACTCAGAAATACCAGGATGGAAACAGGATATCTCAGGCATAAGGAATTATGACAAGCTTCCCGATGAATTAAAAAACTTCATCAGGATAATTGAAGATTTCTGCAAAGTCCCGATAACCCTTGTCTCAGTAGGCCCCGACAGGGAAGAAACAATTTTCAGAAAGATCTGAAGACTGAAATATTATTTATCAATATAAAGCCAGGCATCCGGCATTATATTTTCCTGGTAATCCTTCAGTTTGTTTATGGCAGGCCTGAATTTGTCAAAAGCCTCAGCAGAAACCAGCTGAAAGCGGCTGCCTCTCATCTGAAGAATCTGAACTGTATAACCTTTTGATTTATATTCTTCTGCCAGATTCTTTGCATATTCAGGTGTATAAAAACTGCCGACAACTATATGAAATTTATATGCAAGCCTTGCTTCGTCTGCAAGCCTAATAGAATCAAGTCGTGCATTTTCAATGGCAAGGATAGCCTCCTGTGCCTTCCTGATTGAATCAGCAATCCTGATGCTGTCCTGGCGGGCAAGCCATACTCCGGTTGTATCAGCTTTCTTCCTGCCAAACAATCCACCCCTGTTCTTGCAGGAGGGCGAAAGAACAAGTATCATTATAAGAATAAAAGCTGCAGCAGATAAATGTCTCATAATAAATCAGTTAAAATGAATACAAAAGTTCTTTTTAAAATGTTTGCCTGACCATAATTATCAAAGATACAAATAATTGACAACGAAAACAAGTGATAATAATATTTGGCTTGCCCGGATAATTCACGAATTTTGTATATTCGGCAGTGCAAATGATTATATAAACTATAAATTCTGGTAAATGAAATCACTGATTCAATTCTTCGAAGAAAATGTAGAAAAATTTTCCAACAATGTTTATCTATGGGAAAAACCAAATGATAAATATGAAGGAACCACCTACTCTGAAACAAGGAAGCAGGTATATGAATTTGCAGCCGGCCTTATCAGACTGGGCATTAAGAAAGGTGACCGTATCAGCCTGATTTCGGAAGGCAGAAACAACTGGGTGATTGGTGAACTTGGTATTCTTTACACCGGTGCCATGAATGTTCCGCTCTCTGTTAAGTTAAATCCAGATGAAATAAAATTCAGGATCAGGCATTCTGAATCACGAATGATACTCGTTTCCTCTATTCAGGCAGTGAAGCTGAAGCAAGTGATAGATGAATGCCCTTCTATTGAAAAAATAATACATCTCGACACTCAGGAAGAATATGCTCCTAATGAGATCCATTTTAATGAGGTAAGAAAAATTGGTCGTGAATGGCTTGAAATTCAGGGCAATGCAGAAATTTTTGAAAAAACATTTAAGAGCATTCTTCCCTCCGATTATGCAAATATCTGCTATACCTCAGGAACAACTGCTGACCCAAAAGGCATTATACTTACTCATGGTAATTATGTATCGAACGTTTACCAGTCATACAGCCTGATTGAGCTGCCATCCTTCTATAAGACCCTTCTTATACTTCCCTGGGATCATAGTTTCGGACATACATGCGGCATTTATGCCTTTATGGGCAAAGGAGCAAGCATTGCTTCAGTAAAAACAGGCAAGACTCCGATGGAAACACTCAGAAACCTTCCGTCATGTCTGAGGGAAATAAAACCCAACTTGTTAATGAGTGTCCCTGCTATCGCCAAAAACTTCAGGAAAAACATTGAAAAAGGGATCAAGGAAAAAGGCAAACTGACAGAATTCCTGTTCAACAATGCCCTCAAAGTAGCTTATGCATATAATAAGGAAGGGTGGAACAAGGGACAAGGTTTATCAAAATTGTACAAACCTCTGCTTACACTTTATGATAAAATTCTGTTCTCAAAAATACGTGAAGTGTTTGGCGGAGAACTCGATTATTTCATTGGAGGAGGCGCTCTTCTCGACATAGAACTTCAGAGATTCTTCTATGCCATAGGTGTTCCTATGCTGCAGGGCTATGGCCTGAGTGAAGCTTCACCTGTAATTTCCTCAAACTCAATGGGAAGACACAGACTCGGATCTTCTGGTGTGCTCGTAAACAATATGGACCTCCGGATTTGCGACGATGACGGAAAAGAGCTTCCTGCAGGACAAAAAGGAGAGATTGTCATAAGAGGAGGTAATGTGATGCATGGCTACTGGAAAAATGATAAAGCAACAAGCGAGACAATAAAGGACGGATGGCTCTATACAGGTGATATGGGTTACATGACTGAAGACGGATTTCTTTATGTAATGGGACGATTCAAAAGTCTGCTTATCGCTGATGACGGTGAAAAATTCAGTCCTGAAGGTATTGAAGAAGCTATTTCGGAACAATCAAAGTATATTGACCAGTGCATGCTGTACAATAACCAGAAACCATACACTGTGGCTCTTATTGTTCCAAACCAGCATAACCTCAAACTATATCTCGAGGAAAAAGGTCTGACAGCTGATTCCGATGAAGGCAAAAGAGCTGTTATAACCCTTATTGAAAACGAAGTTAACGAATACCGTACAAACGGCAAATTCGGAACAATGTTCCCTCAGAGATGGCTGCCTGTTGCAATAGGAATACTCGAGGAAAGTTTCACCGAAGACAACGGATTGATGAACTCAACGATGAAAATTGTAAGAGGAAAGATCATGGACAGGTATCAGGAACTTATTGAATATCTTTATACTCCTGATGCTAAAGTTGTTACAAATGAAAGGAATATTGAAGAGGTTGAAAAGATGAAACTGGGATAAGCCTTTATCCTTATTTACTGCACTAATCAGAAATGAGAAAAAATATTGCTTTACTCAATGTTGTTGTAATTGTTTTATTTCAAGCCTGTTCCACAGGAAAAAACAACAACAGCAGCGACTGGAAATTAGCTGATAATCCAATACTTACACAATGGGCAGGTGAAATTGATCCTGCCCGGCCATGGCCAGAGTATCCAAGACCCGATGCTGCAAGAGAAGAATGGCAGAATCTCAATGGTCTATGGGATTATGCTATTTCAGAATCCGATACAGAACCTGCACACTGGGATGGCAAAATACTTGTTCCATATCCTGTTGAATCAGCACTGTCGGGTGTTAAAAAAAGGGTGAATGAAAAACAGTACCTGTGGTATAAACGGAATTTCAGGATACCTCGAACATGGAAGAAAAAGGAAATACTACTGAACTTTGAAGCTTCCGACTGGGAAACAACAGTCTGGATTGACGGAAAGGAAGCAGGGAAACACAGGGGCGGATATGATCCGTTTACAATTAATATTACTGGCTCCCTGGGAAAAAGGAAAAATCACGAAGTCCTTGTCAGAGTATGGGACCCGACAGATAAGGGATTTCAGCCACGCGGAAAACAAGTCTCACAACCAAACGGCATCTGGTACACACCGTCAACAGGTATATGGCAGACAGTCTGGCTCGAACCGGTTAACAGATCACATATAAAGTCTTTCAGGTATCAGTCTGATATAGAAACAGGGGCATTTCTCATTAGTGCTGACACTGAAGGGAATAGCGCTGATGAACTAAAAATAACTGCTTTTAAGGATGGGAAACAGATTGCTGTTACATCTGGCAGTGTAAGCGAGACAGCAAAAATCAGCATACCCGATTTCAGGCTCTGGACTCCGGAAAATCCGGTATTGTACGACCTGGTTCTTGAACTTGTTGAAGATAACAAAGTAACTGATAAGCTGTCAACTCTTGCAGGACTGAGAAAGGTGTCTCTTGGAAAAACACCGGATGGATTTACAAAAATACTCCTCAATAACAGGTTTGTTTTCCAGAATGGACCACTCGACCAGGGATTCTGGCCTGACGGTATTTATACTCCTCCGTCAGAAAAAGCAATGATTTCTGATCTTCAGGAAATAAAAACGATGGGGTTCAATATGCTCCGGAAGCATGTAAAAGTGGAGAACAGGATATTCTACAACTGGTGCGATAAGCTGGGTATTCTTGTATGGCAGGACATGCCCAATGGCGATGCATATATATCAGGAGATCAGCCGGATATACAAAGATCAGAAGAATCTGCCAGTCAGTTTGAATACGAGCTTAAGAGGATGATCGACACAAAGTATAACCATCCGTCAATTATAATGTGGGTACCGTTTAATGAAGGCTGGGGACAGTTTGAAACAGGCAGGATAACTGATATGGTAAGGAATTATGACTCCACCAGGCTTGTAAACAGTGCTTCAGGATGGACCGACAGAGGAACAGGCGATGTGAACGATATCCATCACTACCCCGAACCTGCAGTACCACCGGCTGAACACGCGAGGGCAGCAGTATTGGGTGAATTCGGAGGACTTGGACTGAAAGTACAGGGGCATACCTGGGAACAGAAGAACTGGGGCTACCGTAACATGGATGATTCAATTCAGCTGCTTGAAAAGTATGAAGCATTTTATAATCAGATACATCGCCTGGTAAATGAATCAGGGCTGAGCGCAGCTGTTTATACCCAGATAACTGATGTTGAGACAGAAACAAATGGATTGCTGACATACGACAGGAAGATTAATAAAATGGGGGCTGAAAATGTTTATAAAGCCAATCATAATTTCATTCCCCCTTCACTCGAATCTCCTGTAAGAATTTTTACGGATAAATTCAATATAAGCCTGTCAAATTACAAGCCCGGCGGTACAATTTATTTTACAACTGACAGTACGATACCAACCCTTTCGTCAGAAATATACAAGGAGCCGATAATCATTGACAAGCCGGTCATAATTAAAACATATACAAAATGGAAGGATGCAGAGAGCAGGATTATCACCTGTCAGAT
Organism: Bacteroidota bacterium; assembly: GCA_022703405.1. Lineage (GTDB taxonomy): Bacteria > Bacteroidota > Bacteroidia > Bacteroidales > VadinHA17 > LD21. Next base: position 6,633 of record JAKLDT010000092.1, read on the forward strand.
TGATAAGACAAACCCGGTTCCTGCAGCAGAAGTATACGACCTCAAACCAGGATTAATTGCCTCAATATACTATGGTGACTTTGACAAGCTTCCCGATTTTCACAGCATGAAGCCGTCGGTGACCAGGACTACAACAGAAATTTCTGAAACAATTGCCAGACGCGGTGAGCTATTTGCTGCTGAATTTGAAGGCTATCTTTTCATTCCTGCCGATGATGTCTATGGACTATCGCTTATATCTGACGATGGCAGCAGGCTCTTTCTGAATGGTAAAGAAGTACTGTCAAATGATGGAATTCACGGAATGAGGGAAGAAAGCGGATACTTTCCGCTTGGAAAGGGTAATCATAAGATAAGACTGGAATATTTTCAGCAGCAGGGAGGCATTGGACTTAAACTGCTCATAGAGGTTCCCGGTCATCAGAAATCAAATATTCCCGAACCCTGGCTGAAACACTGATCAGACAACAAGCCTGTTTTTAAACGGCAGGAAGATCATGAAATCAGCATGATGGACAATATAAGCTTCAGTAGATCTTTTAACAAGGTCGCCTTCACCGGCATGTGAGGCAATAATATGACATACTTCAGGAGGAACTCCGCAAGCCTCGGCAAGCGAAACTCCCGAAAAAGGGTGCCTTAAGTACTGGCCATATTTCCCCTGGACTGCTCTCCCTTCACTATCAAGCTCATATTCAAGCAGTTTTCCTACATCTGCAAGAATTGCTCCGGAAATAAGCACATCCATATCTACAGGAAGATTTAAGCCGAGAAACTGAAGCACTTTTTCTCCGCATTCCCTTGCAATATGAACAACACATCTTTTATGAGCAATAAAACTCACCTCAATTCCTGGTCCGCAAAGAAGAGTGAACGGAATTTTATGAAGATCTTCAGCATCAAGGACACTTTTTGAAAGTGCAAGCTCCCATACTGCAGCAGTCTTTTCCCTTAACGTTTCATTATTAATCCATTCCAGTTCCGGCCATAGTTTTTTTACCCTTTCAGTCATATCAGGAGTTTTTTAATTTTGCGATAATAGCATCTGTCATCATTGTTGTTGAGGCCGCTCCTTTTTCAACAACATCCTGTCTGCCAGTCATTTTCATCATATCATAGGTACAAACCCTGCCCTCCTTAATAACTGCTGCTATGGCTTTCCTTATCCTCGATGACAGATCCTTTTCATTAAGGTAATCGAGCATCATACAGGCTGATTCAATCATGGCAACCGGGTTTACAATCGAAGGTGAAAAACCTGAATATTTCGGCGCCGAACCATGAGTGGGTTCAAATACTGCAACCCCGTCTTCAGAGTACTGGGCGCTGCATGCAAAACCGAGTCCTCCGATGAGTCCTGCAAAAGCATCTGAAGCTATATCCCCGAACATATTTCCGGCAACAATCACACCATAATCCTCAGGATTTTTTGTCAGCCACATCATCTGGGCGTCAATATTTGTATTAAAAAGTAAAATTCCGGGGTATGATTTTTTCTGAATCTCCTTAGTAAGTTTCCACATAAGCCCTGATGTTTCTCTTATCACATTAGGTTTCTCGCAGACAGTCACTGATTTATACCCGTTTTTTTCGGCATAATCAAAGGCAGCCCGGATAATTCTTTCAGTAGCTTTTCTTGTGAAAATCCTGGTTGATATCGAAAGTTCATCTATTGGAACCTGCCCGTAATTTTCAGAAAATTTAGGATGAGTCATAAATGCCTTATAAACCTGTTCGGGAGGCGCTGTCCATTCCACACCTGAATACAGGCATTCTGTATTCTGTCTGAAAATCACCACATCCACAAGAGGTTCTTCAATTGTGTTTCCCCTGCCCCTTCTTATAAAATTCAGAGGATTACCCTTGTACGATCTGCATGGTCTGACACAGATATCAAGGTTGAACTTTTGCCTGAGGCCGACAATAGGACTTGAATAAACAAAACCCTTATCTCTAAGTGAGATATCAAGTTCTGCCTTAGCCTCATCATTTGGTTTTGAAGTTATTGCCCCGAAAAGAGCAGTTCTGTGCTTCTTCAATAATTCAATTGTCCTGTCAGGGAGAGGATTCCCCTCTCTGCACCAGAATTCCCATCCTATATCACCATGGTGGTAATCAGCCCTGAAACCTGCAGAATCGAGCACCCGCAGAGCCTCATTCAGAACAATTTTGCCGATACCGTCACCAGGAAGCGTAACAATTGAATGCCTTTTCATCATATTAAGATTATTACATTATACTAATGCATATCAGTAAATTTAAACAAATTTTCCCTTGAATAGAATGAGTTTTGGCATTATCAAATACTTGTATTTAAACAAAATATTATACTACTTTTGTCGATTAATTTTTGATTGGGGGGGAGATAATATTTATGGGGATTTTGAAGGATCTAAGGCCCGGGCCATTGTGGATGTACTTTGAGGAGATTTGCAGGATACCGAGGATTTCAAGGAATGAGGAAAAGATTAGACAGTATTTGCTTGACTTTGCCGCAAAACATAATCTGGAATCAAAGGAGGATAGTACAGGTAATATCCTGATTACAAAAAAAGCAGCACCTGGATTTGAGAATGTAAAACCACTTGTTCTGCAGAGTCACATGGACATGGTCGGTGAAAAGAATGCTGACCATCCTCACAACTGGAAAACAGATCCGATTACACCGGTAATCAGAAATGGCTGGGTTTCTGCATCAGGGACTACACTTGGCGCAGATGATGGTGTTGGAATAGCTGCACAACTGGCCGTTCTTACAGATGAAAAAATCCATGCCGGAGAGATAGAATGCCTGTTTACCGTTGATGAGGAATCGGGAATGACAGGTGCCGTAAATCTTCAGCCTGAGTTCATAAAAGGCAGGACTTTGCTTAATCTCGATTCGGAAGATGAAGGAATATTGTACATAGGATGTGCAGGTGGTATGGATACTGTCGGAACTATTAGGTACAATCCTGTTCCTGTATCTTCCGATGACATTGCCGTTGAATTATCGGTTACAGGTCTCAGGGGAGGCCATTCAGGTGATGAGATCCATAAAGGTCTAGGCAATGCAGTTAAGATAATGAACGGGCTGTTACGTGAATTAAGTGCTAATACCGGTGCAAGGCTCTCACATATTAATGCCGGCAATCTCAGAAATGCCATTGCCCGCGAAGCCTTTGCCCTTATTACAATAGATCCTGATAACCTGGAACAGCTTCTTCAGCTTTTAAGCGATTATGAGGCACTGGTTGCTGATGAATTAAAAAATATTGATCCGGATTTAAGAATATCTGCAAAACCTGCAGTTCTGCCTGAATTTGTCATTGACGATAAAAGCCAGTCACTGCTGATTGAAGCGCTTGAGTGCTGTCCTCATGGTGTTATAAGATGGTCAGCTGAAATGGATGATCTTGTTCAGACTTCAACAAATCTGGCTTCAGCAAAATCGTCAGAAGAGAATACGATAGTGATAATTACAACACAGAGGAGCTCTGTTGACAAGGAAAAGCATGAAGCAGGTGAGATGGTTGCCGCATGTCTCAGAAAAGCCGGTGCAAATATAAAACAATCAGAAGGTTACCCCGGATGGCAACCTGACATTAATTCTGAAATACTTGCTGTAACCAGGAAGGCATACAGAAAGCTGTATGGGAGTGAACCTCTTGTAAGGGCAATTCATGCCGGCCTTGAATGTGGCCTGATACATGAAAAAGTGAGAAATATTGATATGATCTCATTCGGTCCTACAATAAGAGGTGCACACACTCCAGATGAAAAGATTGAGATCGCTTCTGCAGAAAGGTTCTGGGATCTCCTCCTTGAGGTTATCCGCAGCATGTCAGAGATCAAAGCTTAGCCCTCATAAGACTAAACATAATTAACGAATTCATCCTTTGATGCTCCGCAAACCGGGCATACATAATCAGGGGGTAATTCAGTGAATTGTGTACCGGGCTGAATTTCTCCTGCCGGATCACCTTCTTCCGGATCGTATATGTATCCGCAAATAACACACTTGTACATATTATCGGTTTTAATTTATTTTCAATTGCCGAACTACATCAATAATTGTACCATCAACCCATTTAATGGCAGCCACTACCCTGTCGCTGAACTGAGGCTTGTCAGGCTTCCCGCAGATACTTTCAGCCTCCTCCTTAAGTTCACGTATCGTAACAAGGGGAAGACCACTGCCCTTAACACTTTTTATCAGGTCTTTCCGTAAAGGATTAATTGCAATTCCCCGCTCTGTGACAATTACATCGATTAATTCACCTGGTCCGCAAAGTGTTGTTACTTCATCCACTATAACCGGAATTCTGTCACGGAAAAGAGGAAGAGGCAAAATTACATTCCTAGCATGCAGGCAGTTCTGCCATCCGCCTATCCCGTGTAAAAGGTAACCGTCAGA
>JAKLDT010000093.1 GCA_022703405.1 Bacteroidota bacterium
TGTAAAAATTGCATTAATAATTTAAAAGGGATAAATTGCCTGAAATATTACATAATGGAGACATCTTACCACAGCCTTGGAAACAGTGAAAAAGGAAGATTTATCAGTATTGTCAGAATATTATTCGGAACAGTCTGCCTGGCTGTTGCAGCTTACTGGCTGATATACAATATTAAGGCAACTGAAGATACTGGTTCGATATGGGTGACAGTAATGTTCCTTGCAGGTTTTGGATTTTACCTTATATGGGCCGGAGCCGGCAAGGCTGATAGATTCATAGAAATAAAAAATGACAGTATCTTTTTAAAGAAATACATCTTTCTGCCCGGGACTGAAATACCTGCCGGTGAAACAGGATACGCTGAAATTTATCCCCTTAAAGTGTGCTTTACTATGAAATCAGGAAAGAAAGTAGTCCTGAGATTTGGTACGACTTACTATGAATCGAATCAAAAGATAATAACTGCTGTTGTGAAGTATTGCAGCAGCAATGGCATTGAACTGAGGGAGATAGACGAGCAGGTTTAAAGGGCCAGAATCTTGTCCCATAATCCTTTATCAACAGGAATTCCAAGTCCGGTATTTGTTTTTCTCGTTCTGACAACACCTTCTCCCGGATAACGAATATCACTGTCAGGTCCGGCAGCTTCTGATTTTTTAAGGTCGCTGATAATATTATCTATTGTTCCCTTAATAAAATTTTGCTTACCAAGCTTTGCCATGTCAATTGAAATAAAGACCTGGGAGATGTTTGTCTCCTTGTCACAGCTGCCAATCTGGTGAGTTGACAGACCTCCTGATAATGTTGCAGCAAGGATATCGAGAAGTAATGAAAGTCCGGCTCCCTTCCAGTAACCTATCGGGACAGGCCTCATTGCTTCAAGTATCGCTCCGGGATCATCTGTCAGTTCTCCGTTTTTATTGAATCCGCCCGGAAATGGAAGCTTCAATCCTTCATGCTGATATGCCTCCATCCTGCCATAAGAAAACTGGGTCATTGCAAAATCGAGAACTATAGCTTCGGGATCGTGAGGAACAGCAATAACAAATGGATTATTGCCTATTCTGGCATCCTTACCTCCCCAGGCAGGCATGTTCACACAGGTATTCGCCCAGCCTATGAATACAAAACCCTTTCGTGCGGCATGCCAGCCATAATATCCTCCACGCATCCAGTGGTTTGTATTTGCAAGGGCAACCAGTCCTATCCCGTTTGCAGAAGCAAGCTGCATAGCCCTGTCGGTTGCAAAAACTGCATTCAGCGGACCTGGCCCGAGATTACCCTCCCATTGTTCAATCGATCCTGATGAATGGACCAGCGTTGGTTCTGCATCAGGCTTTATGTATCCTTCATCAAGGTATTTTACAAACCTCGGAAAACGATTAACACCATGAGAATAAATACCTTCCAGACTATTGATCATAAAAATCTCCGCACACAGCAAAGCCTTTTGTTCTTTCATGCCATGCCTTTGAAGGATATCCTGAAATACCGACTTCATTTCATCCCTGTAAATCCTGTGCCTGGGTTCTGTTTCCATAGCAGCTGTTTTTATCAAATTTAAATAAAATGTTACTCACTCAAAACGCTCAGAGTTAAATTAGCTGTACTTTTGATACAACATCCGCTTTCAAATGACAGTTCTTTCCCGAAAATACGGAGATAAGGCCGAATGTCTTCTTTGTCCGCACTCGTGCAGGCTTAATGAAGGTCAGTATGGTATATGCAGGGTGAGAAAGAACACCGGCGGAACAATAAAATCAGAGACCTTCGGTGTATTGTCGGCCCTGTCGCTCGATCCGGTTGAAAAAAAGCCTCTGTATCATTATTTTCCCGGATACAATGTCCTTTCAGCAGGATCGTACGGATGCAATATGCGTTGCGACTTCTGCCAGAACTCAGGAATTTCACAGTCCGGCTGTGAAATTATTAACAGTAAAAACATTTTAAGTCCTGAAGAACTTGTAGCAAGAGCAACTGAAGCAAAAGACAACATTGGAATTGCCTATACATATAATGAACCGGTTATCTGGTTTGAATTTATCAGAGATACAGCAATACTTGCAAAAAAAAGAGGCTTAAATAACATTTTGGTCAGCAACGGTTTTGTAAATCCCGGACCGCTTGCAGAAATAATTGAATTCACTGATGCTTTCAACATTGACCTGAAGTCTTTCAGGGACGATTTTTACAGGAAGCTCACAGGAGCATCACTTGAACCTGTGAAAAAGACTCTGAAGGCGGTTTCCGGTTCAGGCAGGCATCTTGAAATAACCACACTTATAATCCCCGGGCTCAACGACAGTGAGAATGAGATGGCAGAAGAAGCTGACTGGATTGCAGGTGAACTGGGAAGGCAGGTTCCCCTCCACCTTAGCAGGTATTTCCCGATGTACAGAAGAGACAATCCGGCAACACCTGAGGAAACACTCAAAAGACTTTTTGAAATTGCCTCAGAAAAGCTTGATTATGTGTATGTAGGAAATACGCATACAGGCGTTGGACAGAATACAATTTGCCCTGATTGCGGAATAAAAGTAACAGTCAGATCAGGTTATTCAATACAAAAAATAAACCTTGACAGGGAAGGCAGATGCAGCAAGTGCGGAAAAGTGATCTACAGGTACTTCAGCTTTTCTTCTTCTTAGGAGCTGTTATCGCGCTAAGCCTTGTAAAAAGTTTGTCGGCACCGTCCATAAGGTCCTTCTTCACAGACTGGTAATAAGCTTTTACAATTTTGGGATTATCCTTGCCATCAGGATTGTTAACCCTGGCAATAAGATCATTGCGAAGTTCAACAGCATCATTGATAATTGCGCTGACTTCATCAGCCTTATTATCAGGATGCATTTCCCTGTATGTAAAACAGTCAGAGATTACCTCATAAAGCATGTAATCGATATCTTTCTTCAGGTCGCGGACATTTGACATATAATCAGATTTAATTCATAAAACACAAAGATAGTAATTTTCCTGCAGATGCTGTAATATCAGTCAGATGACAGAAAATGCCTCACACTTTCATCAGCCCTGGCCTTAAAGCTTTTTCTAAGTTCCTCTATCACAGGAAGTTTAACATTAAATGATATATTATCGATCATATTAAAAGGAAGCACAACCGGAGAGGTGCCCGACATGAAAACTGATTCATACTGCCCAATCTCATCAGCCTGTACACATTCCTGAACAACATCAACTGACGTTTCCCTGCATATTTCCAGAATATATTTGCGTGTAATGCCATTCAGGATAAGCCCTTCCGGAGCTGTAAAAACAGTATTATTCCGCAAAAAGAAAATATTTGACCTGCTGCCTTCAGTGATTCTTTTTTTATGGTCCACAAGCAGAGCTTCATAGGCGCTTTCGGTGATCAGCTTCTGATATATTTCCGAACGAAGCTTATGATTTATGACCTTTGATGCAGGATCCTTTCGTTCTGCATTGAAAAGGATGCCTTTCACTCCTTTGGCGTATTGTTCAGCTGTAGGATACTGAGGTTTAATGTAATAGGCAAGATAAGTGACTTTATCCGAGTTATAGTTGAATACTATTTTCAGGTTTACCTCTTTTGCTTTATCAGCAGAGGCAAGTATTTTTAAATCACGGCGTATCTCCTCTTCCGATGCAAGCATATTTCTGCTCTGATAATTTACGCTGCCTGCAAGCCTGGCTATATGATCAGAAAAGAAAACAGGATTGCCGTCTACAATCCTCAAAACCTCATATACTGAATCTCCCTCATAAACAATAGAGCTATCAAAGGCCGATGAAGGAACAAGCTCTCCGTTCTTTATAAAACTGTTACCAAAGCACTCATCCATATTTTCTGCTTTATCCTGTAAAAATACGAACTTAAAGGCATTCTCTCTTCAAAACTGTTTATCTTCGTCATCTGTTACTGCTGTTTGCACGATGTACGCCATTATCGACATTGAAACTACCGGAGGCAGCCCAACGCTGGAGAAAATAACAGAGATTGCCGTAATTCTTCATGACGGGGAGAAGATAACAGGTGAATACTCTACTCTTGTCAATCCGGAAAGGAATATTCCATATTTTATAACAAGTCTTACCGGCATTACAAATGAGATGGTTGAAGATGCTCCGAAATTCTATGAGGTGGCAAAAAAGATAGTGGAGCTTACAGAAGGCAGAAAATTTGTGGCTCATAATGCACGTTTTGACTATTCATTTATCCGGCAGGAATTCAAGTCATTGGGATTCAACTACAAAAGAAGCCTACTCGACACAGTGACATTAAGCAGAAAACTGCTTCCGGGTCACAGGTCGTACAGCCTTGGCAATATCTGCAAGGATCTTGATATAACAATAAATGGCCGTCACAGGGCTTCGGGTGATGCCCTGGCAACTGTCAGGCTGTTTGAGATACTTCTTGAAAAGGACAGGGAACTAAGTCAGGCAGGTAAAGGGCTTATCAGGAATACACGGGTATCAAAGCTAAATCCCGGGCTTGACCTCAGGAAGGTTGATGAAATACCTGAAGAACCAGGGGTTTACTATTTCTATAATGAAAAAGGCGACCTTATTTATATAGGTAAAAGCAGAAACCTGCAGCAGAGGGTTTACACTCATCTTTCAAACAACACAACCAACCGTTCAATGGAGATGCGTGACCATATTGCCGATATCAGCTGGGAAACTACCGGAAGTGAACTTATTGCCCTGCTTCTGGAATCTGCTGAAATAAAGAAGAACAAGCCGCTTTACAACAGGGCTCAGCGCCGTACCAGCTTCCAGTGGGGAATATTCATGTCGGAAGATGAAAATGGGTATATCAATTACAGGTATGGTCCGGTGGAAATCGGTGATTCTCCCATATCTGTGTTCTCAACAAAAGCGAGGGCCAGGTCTAAACTTGAATCGATGATTGAGACTTACAAACTCTGTCAGAAATTATGCGGGCTATATGAATCAGACGGAGCATGCTTCCATCATCAGGTAGGGATATGCCTGGGAGCATGCTGTGGCATGGAGCCGGCTGAAGAATATAACAAACGTGCAATAAAGCCCTCAGAAGATTTTATGTTTTCCACAATGAACTTCTTTATAATCGACAGCGGAAGGACAGATGAGGAAAGATGTGCAGTAAAGATATTCAATGGCAAATATTATGGTTACGGCTTTTTCAACCTAAATGACATGGGCTTCGGGCTCAGTGCAGTACATGAATGCATCAGGCCTGCAAAAGACAATAAGGACATACAGGTCATACTGAAACAATACCTCAAGACAAACAAGGTTGAAAGGATTATTGAATTCTAGAACCTGAGCATGTCCATTTTTCCTAAATTTGAGAAGAAACAAATCATATAAGCAATGGCCGTTTTTACGAGGACAACAAAAAAACTCATTGTAAGGATTGATGAATTCTTTGATGACATCGATCTGGGGCTGCTTGTTTTCAGAGAAGCCTGGAAAGCATACCTTGAAAAGGACCTGACTGCCTTTGAAAGACATCTGATAAAGGTTGATGAGCTTGAGAATAAAGCTGACAGGCTTCAGAGGGAAATAGGAAATGATATGATAACCCATTCAATAATGCCACAGCATCGCGAAGATGTTGTAAGGCTTATTGACATGATCGATGAGATAATAGATGCAGCCAAGAGCAATATTACAGAACTTGACATAGAGCGTCCGGAAATACCACCGGCGCTGGCTGACAGCTTCCTTGGTCTTGCCGGCACTTCGGCAAATGCCGGAGAGGAACTTGTTCCTGCTGCCCGGGCATATTTCAGGGATCCCTACATAGTAAGGGAAAAGCTCCTTAAGGTATATTACTATGAAACAGAAGCAGATAAGACAGCCATTGAATTAAAAAAGAGGATCTTCAGAGAGATTCCGGAACTTGATCTTTCAGGGAAGAACCAGCTTCGTTACATGGTGAACAATATTGAAAACATCTCCGATCTGGCACAAACAGCTGCTGACATGCTGTCGGGGATGGCAATAAAGATGATGATATAAAAGTCAGAAGTCGGAAGTCGGAAGTCGGAAGTCAGAAGTCGGAAGACGGAAGACGGAAGTCGGAAGGCGGAAGGCCGAAGGGCATAAGGGAGAAAAGGCGTAATGACGCCAGGATTATTGTTTAAGGCTCCCCTCCCTGGAGGGGCTGGGGGTGGGTTAAAATGAGGTTGGAATACGGAAGAGAAATTAAGAAATGATATTATTATTTTTAGCAAGCGGATTATTTCTTGGGTGGTCACTTGGTGCAAATGATGCATCAAACGTATTCGGATCAGCTGTGGGATCAAAAATGGTCTCGTTCAGGACAGCAGCTCTTATTGCATCTGTTGCGGTTATACTTGGAGCAGTTATTCAGGGAGCAGGTGCCGCTGACACACTTGGGAAACTCGGATCTGTCAATGCCCTGGGCGGGGCTTTCACACTTGCACTTGCCGCAGCTGTAACAGTGTTTGTCATGACTAAATTCGCACTTCCGGTGTCAACAACTCAGGCAATTGTTGGAGCAATAATAGGCTGGAACTTTTTTACAGGAAACCAGACTGACACAGGAACACTTTCAAAAATTGTAATCACCTGGATAACAGGGCCTGTACTGGGAGCTGTTTTTGCTGTACTGCTCTTCATACTTATAATTAAGATCAAGAAGATCAGCAGGATACATTTATTCAGATTTGAATCAATAATAAGGGCCGGATTAATAATTACCGGAGCCTTTGGCGCTTATAGTCTTGGGGCAAATAATATTGCCAATGTGATGGGAGTATTTATTCCCTCATTCAGTCTTGATACAATTGATCTCCGGTATTTCACCCTGAATTCTAGCCAGCAACTATTCCTGCTTGGGGGACTTGCAATTGCAGTTGGTATAATTACTTACTCGAGGAAGGTTATGGACACAATTGGAGAAAATATTGTTGAACTGAGTCCTGAGGGCGCCATGGTTGTTGTTCTTTCACAGTCTCTTGTTCTTTTCATATTCTCTTCCAGCGGACTGTCCTCGCTTTTTGTCAGGGCAGGCCTCCCTCCCATTCCGATGGTGCCGGTTTCGAGCTCACAGGTGATAGTCGGCTGCGTTATAGGCATTGGTTTGTACAAGGGAGCAAGAAATATAAATTTCAGGATACTTGGTGAAATTGCAATCGGATGGGTCAGCACTCCGCTGATATCAGGTCTGCTGGCATTCTTTTCCCTGTTTTTCATGAAAAACCTTTTCGGAATCAATGTAGGTCAAAAAGGCAGTCCTGCGGATCCGGTTTCAATAGCATCAACAGTTCAGTCAGGGGCTGCTGTATCACAGATATTCCTTCACCTTCTGGCGAGCATAATTTTAGCCGGAATTGTGGCAACAGCCCTTTACTTCCTTTTTGAATGGAGGAAGGAAAGGGAATTCCGCAAGTCAGAGAAGAGGTTCTGGGAAAATATGAAGTAATAAATTTCTTACTCTAATTCTTCACAGGAAGAAAGGAAAATTTCTTTCCATAATCCAACATCTGACCGAGGTAATCATCAGTGTACCCGACTGTTATGTCAGTTATTTTACCAGCAGCGTCTTTTACAGGTGTCAGTACAGGATTGACAAATCCGGTATAAGGAGCAAGGTTCAGCCTGGCGTACCTTTCCAGAACCTCTGCATGAAGCATTGGCTCAACCTTTACGCCATAATCTTCCACAAGCTTCTTCCCTGCTTCGAAATCGCCCTGTGATTTTATCCTCTGCACCTCTTTAAGCAGCTCACCAAACAGTTCCCTTAGTTTCTTATAGTCATTAATTTTAACATAAGTTTTGCCATCCTTCGTGAGCATTTCCACCACCTTGCTGTCTTTGCCCTTTTCATAAACCCAGTGAGAAATCATTGAACGGCAACGCATGTGTGCCTGTTCAATATCCTTCCCTGGTTTAATGCGTACCAGCTGGGTAAGCAGGCCATTCCTCAGGTAGTCGTCATAGGCCACCTTCCCTGCTTCCATATCAGGGAACAATCCCAGTACCTTCATCTTATCATCAGTCATATAGTAGAGCGCAAAGAGGTCAGCACGAGACTCCTCGAGAGGAGAAGCATAGTTCTTGAGGGCATTGGGATCAGTGCCTTCAGCAAGTTTGCCGCTTGCATGCCCGACACATTCATGAAGATCGGTATGCAGTGCATCGGCAAGTGACCTGAACTTATTAACCCTTGCAACTTCCTCAGCATCAGCCGCAAACTCCTCAAGAAATCCATTGCCGCGTGAGGCAGCATCATAGGCATCTGATATATTGGCAAGTGTAACAGATTTCGATCCGACTTCTTTTCTTATCCAGTCGGCATTAGGAAGGTTGATACCAAGAGGAGAAGCAGGATAGCAGTCACCTCCAAGCATTGCAATGTTTATTACCTTGGCAGCGACACCTGTGACCTTTTCCTTCTTATACTCAGGCATAATGGGCGAATTATCTTCAAACCACTGTGCATTTGAAGTAATCACAGCTGTACGCTTTGAGGCTTCAACATCAGTATAATTGACAATAGCCTCCCATGTTGCCTTCATGCCAAGCGGATCCTCATAGTTTTCAATGAATCCGTTAATATAGTCAACCATTGAATTAGTATTTCCTGCCCAGGCAACATTGTATTCATCCCATTTTTTCAGGTCGCCTGTTTTGTAGTATTCTATTAAAAGCTCAAGTTCTTTCTTCTGCATCTCACTTCCTGCAACAGAGGCTGCAAGCTCCAGCCACTTGATAATTTCATCAATTGCGGCACCGTACATCCCGCCCGATTTGTAAACCTGTTCTGAAACCTTTCCGTTAAACCTGACAACCTTTGAGTTCAGTCCCAGTGATATCGGCCTTGTATCCTTCGGGTCAATCTTACCTGCATAAAACTCTTCCACCTCCTTCTGAGTGACAAGTTCATAAAAATTTGAAGCTGAAGCAGCTACCATGTCAACGCCTTCCCTCTGATCAACTTTTTTTGCATACAGGGTTTCATCAAAGAGAACAGGAGTCAGAAATTTTGTAAAAATATCTATTGTAAGCCCGGGTTCCATCGGAAGCTTTGACTTATCAGAACTGTTAAGCAAAACAGCAAAATATTCACTGCTGAAGCCGGGTTTGAATTTATCACTTGAATAGTGGTGATGAATACCGTTTGAGAAGAAGACCCTCTTCGCATAAGTAAGGAAAGCCTTGTACTCATCAGTGTTTTTGTCTCCGCTATAGCTTTCAATAATCCCTTCAAGTGTCTTCCGGACAATAATATTATATCTGAAATTCTGATCCCACAGAATATCTCTGCCGGCAAGTGCTGCCTGGCTCAGGTAATAAATATATTCCTTCTGCTGCAAAGTAAGTGATTCAAAAGCCGGCAGCCTGTATTTCAGGATTCTTATATCTTCAAACTGGTCAACAAAATATTTGAAATCGTCCTGAGACACCGTTACAGTTTCCGGTTGATTCTTACAAGCGCTGTTCAGATTCATAAGCATAATTAACACGATAAAAAGTTTGGCTGAGTTTTTCATGGGATAACAATTTTGCTTGCACAAAGTTGGCAAAGAATTTTGTCAATAATCAGGACTGATGTAAAAAAATTCCATATTTCCTTTCATACTTTAAGCTTCTTGGCGTATTTTGCAGGAAAAGTCGCAAAGTGAACAAAATTACAGATAAGCTCAGAGCTGAATTCAGAAAGCTCGGAGATGAAAAAACCCGTATCTCGGGTGAAAGATATTTCAAGGAAGAGGTTAAAATGTACGGCATAAAATCAGTTGTCGTTCAAAACATCGGAAAGGAATTTTACAAAATTCTTGAAAATCACGATAAAGCTTATGTCTTCGGATTGTGTGAAGAGCTCTTTCAGTCGGGAATGATGGAGGAATCCTTCGTTGCCTGCAACTGGTCATACAATGTCAGGAAACAATACACTGGAGATGATTTTAAGATTTTTGAAAAGTGGGTTGAAAAATACGTAAGCAACTGGGCTACCTGTGACACACTTTGCAACCATACTGTCGGAGAATTTATTGAAATGTACCCCTTGCACCTGTCAGGTCTTAAAAAATGGGCACACTCCGGCAACAGGTGGGTTAAACGGGCCTCTGCCGTATCTCTTATAATTCCGGCAAGGAAAGGTTTGTTCCTAAATGACATTTTTGAGATAGCTGATATATTGCATTCTGACAAAGACGATATGGTTCAGAAGGGATACGGATGGATGCTTAAGGCATCAAGCCAGGCTCATCAGAAAGAAGTTTTTGACTATGTGATGCGAAAAAAGGCAACTATGCCCAGAACTGCACTCAGGTACGCGATTGAAAAGATGCCCGCGGAAATGAAGAAGCTGGCGATGGAGAAGTAAGCGGAAGGCAAGAAGGAGGAATACGAGAATAAAGTGTAGGATAATTAAATGACATATATGAAAGAGATAATTCCGATAATACTGATATTTATTTCAGGACTGACTCTGACTGCTCAGGACAGGGTGACAGGTCATGATTTTGCAACACGGTCGGAAGTAATTGCACGTAATGGAATGGCAGCAACAAGTCATCCTCTTGCCACCCAGGCTGCACTTGACATTCTGAAGAAAGGAGGAACAGCAGTTGATGCAGCTATTGCAGCAGACGCTGTTCTCGGAGTTGTTGAACCTACAGGCTCCGGAATAGGAGGAGATATTTTTGCAATAATCTGGAGCGCTGAAAAAGGAAAGCTTTACGGTCTGAATGGCAGCGGACGTTCACCCCGCTCACTGAAACTTGACTACTTCAGGGAACAGGGATTTGAATTCATTCCCTCTTTCGGACCGCTTCCCGTATCTGTTCCAGGTTGCGTTGACGGCTGGTTCGAAATGCATGACATTTTTGGGAAACTCCCGATAAGTAATATTCTTCAGCCGGCAATAAGCTATGCCAGGGACGGATTCCCTGTTACAGAGGTCATTGCTTATTATCTTGAACGCAATACTGCTGCTCTTAAGGAATTTCCAAATATAAAGGAGGTGTATATGCCAGGAGGAAAGGCTCCTTCAAAGGGAGAAATCTTCAGAAA
>JAKLDT010000094.1 GCA_022703405.1 Bacteroidota bacterium
CCACCTTCAAGCAATGAAACTGACTTCATGAACCTGAAAAGAGCCCTTGAGGATGTTAACTACCTGCAATATTATGCTTCAAAGGATTACCTTCCCGATAACCTGACTCTGTTCTTTTATCTTTTAAATACAGGCGTGCTGAAATATGAATATGCAGAGGAGGTAACTTACCATATACTCGATATTCCGGGCTGGTGCATCAGGGTAAAGGAATTCAACAGAAATGAGCTCAACTCCGGATGGCTCATTACAGACCTTTCACAGACCGGTCTCGACAGGCTGACCTATATCAGGTCACTTGAATGATACAACTGCCTCCACAGGCCAGTGATCTGATATAAATACACCATTATTCTTTATGCTGAAGGTTTTATGTGCATAAACTGCAGTCCCTTCAGGTACAAATAAAAAATCAATCCTGCTGTCTCCGGGCCTGTCAGAGAATGCGTTATATGTAAATACCGGACCTTCCGGAGCTGTCTCTGAAAGAAGATAGGAATCATTAATGGCAGTCCTGCCCTCAGTTTTGGCTGTTATCACAGCATAACCCGGAGCTTCCGGAGACATGTTGAAATCACCTGTAACAATGAATGCCTTATCTCCTGCAATTTCAAGTACTTTTTCACGCAGGATCCCCGCACTCATGAGCCTTGCCGAGTCGGAATCATGAGCAAAATGTGTATTGAAAAAATAAAATTCCCGGCCGGAATTAAGATCTTTCAGCCTTGCCCAGGTCACAATCCTCGGCAGTGATGCTCCCCAGCCTTTTGAACCCGCTGTCTGCGGTGTTGCAGATAACCAGAAAGTACTGCTTTCAATAAGTTCAAACCTGTCTTTTCTGTAAAATACCGGATTCATCTCTCCCCCCTTCATGCCGTCATCCCGGCCTACACCCTGTGAACCATATTCAGCAAGTGCTGAATCCAGAACCTCATACTGGTGCCACAGAACCTCCTGCATGCCAATCAGGTCAGGCTGCTCAGTTCTGAAAAAATCTATGACTGTCTTTATCCTGTTAGTCCATGCATTAATACTGTCGCGTGGATTATCATAGCGCAGGTTAAGGGTAACTGCCTTTATATTTTGATTCGTATCGTCTGTTTTACAGGAAGTTAGAATAAGGATTAAAGCAACTATAATTCCGGGAATTCTTTTCATTTATTCAATTTTCACCAAAGATATCCATTCCCTCCAATAATTCATCCCTGCTGCAATCATATCATCAGGCTGAGATCAGCACTATGCACCAATAATTTATATATTTGTAGCACTGATCAAAAAAGGACTGTTAATTATTTAACAGTCTGATTATCAGTAAATAATTTAGTTATTCCTGTTGCATGACAGATATTATCAGGCTTCTTCCCGACTCAGTTGCAAACCAGATTGCAGCAGGTGAGGTCATTCAGCGACCAGCCTCTGTTGTAAAGGAGCTTGTTGAAAACTCTGTAGATGCCGGTGGCAGGAACATCAGGGTAATTATAAGGGACTCCGGAAGGACTCTGGTCCAGGTAATCGACGACGGAACAGGGATGTCGGAAACAGATGCCAGGCTCTCATTTGAACGTCATGCAACATCAAAGATAACTGCAGCGCAGGATCTTTTTTCGATAAGGACCAAAGGCTTCAGGGGTGAAGCACTGGCTTCAATTGCAGCAGTGGCAATGGTGGAGCTCAAAACGCGGAAAAATGAAAACGACACAGGTACGCTTATAATAATAAACGGATCCAGGGTCGAAACACAGGAACCGTGCAGCTGCCCTGTGGGCTCAAGCTTTGCTGTCAAAAACCTGTTCTATAACATACCGGCAAGAAGAAAATTCCTCAAATCGGACAATACCGAAATGAGACATATTGTTAATGAGTTCCAGAAAATAGTACTGGCTCACCCTGACATAAGGTTCTCACTTTATCACAATGATAATGAGGTATATAACCTTCCTGATACTAATCTCAGGCAGAGAATTGTCAATGTGTTTGGCAAACAGATCAACCAGGAACTGATATCAATCGACACCGATACAACACTTATTAAGATTGCAGGATTCATCGGCAAGCCTGAAAATGCAAGAAGAACATTCGGAGAACAATTCTTCTTCATAAATAACCGCTTCATGAAACATCCGTATTTTCACAAGGCTGTTGCTGAAGCATACCAGAACATACTGCCGGCAGAGGCAATACCTTCCTATTTTATTTTCATGGAAACCGACCCTGCATCAATCGATGTCAATATACATCCGACAAAGACAGAAATAAAATTCGAGGACGAAAGATCTATATGGCAGATACTTATGGCCTCGGTGCGGGAAGCCCTGGGAAGATTCAACATTATTCCCTCCATTGATTTTGAAAACGAGGCTCTTGTTGATATCCCGGTCATGTCAAAATCGTCCCGGACACCTGACATGCCATCAATAAAGATCAATCCTGCATTCAATCCCTTCGACGGCGATGTGCCTGAGAACAACAGGAATCAGTACTTTGAGCGCTTCGAAAAAGAAAACACTGCCGGTTGGGAACAGCTGTATGCTGCTGTTGAGAAGCAGGAAGATCTGCCCGTCAACAATGAAAAGATTAAGGAAAGTGCAAGGAAATTCCTGCACGTAAAGGGTAAATACATAGTCTGTCCGGTTATTTCAGGGCTTATTGTAATTGACCAGAAAAGAGCTCATGAAAGGATACTTTTTGAGCGATTTATTGAAATCCTTGGAAGTGACAGGTCTGTCAGCCAGTCAGAACTTTTTCCGGTTATAAGGGCAATCAACCCTGCCGATCTGCTTATTGTAAGGGAAATTGAGAAGGAGCTTAACATAATCGGTTTCATGTTCAGCTTTCCTGATGAAAAGAGCATTGAAATTAAGGGAAGGCCCTCAGGAACAGAGGATTCCGATCCCGGCGAACTCCTTGAAATTCTTATTGAGGATTATAAGAACTCCCTTTCAGATCCTTCAACCGGGGCCAGGGAAAAGATCGCATCTGCGATGGCTTCGGCAGCGGCAATACCTTACGGAAAATCTCTTTCACAGGATGAAATGGAGAATCTCTTTGACCTGCTCTTTGCCTGCAGGGCTCCGAATTATTCCCCGAAAGGCAGGGCTGTCATTTCTATTCTGACACTGGAGGAAATAGATAAAAGATTTAAATAGATTTGCACTGATAAAACAAATTAATTGATGAACAGTTTCGGAAGAGGCTTTTTCGGATTACCACCGGTAGTAAAGAATATAATTCTTTTAAATGTTATAATGTGGCTGGCAGACCTCACTGCCCGAAGCGTTTTCGGGATAGAGCTGTCGATGATCCTTGGCCTCTATTTTCCAAAATCGGAGAATTTCATGCCCCTTCAGATTGTCACCCACATGTTCATGCATGGCGGCTTCTGGCACCTTTTCTTAAATATGTACGCCCTTTTCATGTTTGGACAGGTTCTTGAACAGGTTTGGGGTCCCAAAAGGTTCTTTATTTATTACATGGTAAGCGGACTGGGTGCAGCTTTAGTTCACGAGACAGTAATACTTTTCCAGTATGAAAAGCTCATGAATGTAATATCGCCCGATCAGCTGAACCTTGTACTTAATGAAGGAGTGGAATATTTCAGGAACGGGAAAGTGTTTACAGATGAAACTATGCAGGGCCTTCAGCTTCTCCTGAACACTCCCACTGTGGGCGCTTCAGGAGCTGTATTCGGCATCCTGCTTGCATTTGGCGTCCTGTTTCCGAACACCCAGCTCATGCTCATTTTCCCGCCAATACCAATAAGGGCTAAATATTTTGTCCTCGCTTATGGTGCAATTGAACTTTACATGGCAGTAACACAACCTGGCAGTAATATTGCACACGCAGCACATCTGGGTGGAATGCTCTTTGGATATATATTAATAAGGTACTGGAGAAAAACAACTAATACGCTGTACTGATGGGACTCTGGGACGATATTAAGAAATCATTCCGCCAGGGAAACAGCCTTATTAAGCTGATCTATATTAATATTGCTGTCTTTATTCTTGTTGCACTCACTGCAATAACGGGCTTCCTGCTGACAAATCCGCTGATTGCCGAAAAAACTATTGACCTCCTGGCTGTTCCTTCCTCACTAAGCAGCCTGCTCATAAGGCCATGGACGCTTATAACGTACATGTTCCTCCATAAGGATATCTGGCATATCCTCTTCAACATGCTGTGGCTTTACTGGTTCGGCACAATTTTTCTTCAATATCTCGATCAGAAAAAGCTCGTTTCGGTTTACCTCCTCGGAGGTATAAGCGGGGCAGTTCTTTATATACTCTCTTTCAACATCTTCCCTGCTTTCAGGGATATTGTAAGTGAATCAGTTGCAATTGGAGCTTCTGCATCGGTAATGGCCGTTGTTATAGCAATTGCTGCATACGTTCCCGACTATACTGTTTCCCTTTTTCTTTTCGGCAGGATAAAGATCAAATATATGGCCCTTGCAATTTTAGTGCTTACCTCATTCATGGATTTCTCAGTGAATTCCGGGGGGAAACTTGCTCATATAGGCGGGGCTCTGTTCGGTTACCTGTACACCCTAAATCTCAGGCAGGGTAAGGACCTGGGGAAAGGCATAAACAGGATTATCGATTCTGTTGTCACCTTCATTAAGCCCGGTAAAAAAATGAAGGTCACTTATAAAAAACCGGCTGATGATTATGAATACAATAAGGTTAAGGCGGAACAGCAGACTAAAATCAATGCCATTCTCGATAAAATTTCAAAAGCCGGGTACGACAGCCTCACAAAAGAGGAAAAAGATACCCTGTTCAGGGAAAGCCAGAAACGCAATTAGCATACTTTTTACAGTGGTTTAAGTAAGCATTATGCCCTCTCATCAAAATGTGACAACTCTCAACTTTTATTTGGTCAATTAGAGGTAATTTAGTGTTGCAAAAGGTTAAGCTTTGAAAAGAGTCTTCTACTGGATACTACTATCATTAAATGGTATACTGGCCTTAACCCTCCTTATATCATATCTGGCTGTTCATATAAGTCCAGGTGATTTTATGCTTCCTGCATATTTCGGCCTTGCCTATCCCTACCTGCTGCTGCTTAATATTATAATTGCAATCATCTGGGCAATGCTTCTGAGGTTTGAAGCCATTATCTCAGTGGCTGTTATTGTATTGGGAATCACACATTTTTCGAATTATATCAAGCTCTCAAAACCCTCAGGCACAAAAGAAGGTTCCTTCAAAGTGCTCAGTTATAATATCCGCCTTTTCAACTATTATGAAGGAAGCAGGGGAAAGGGATCTGAAAAGAAAATACTTGAATATATAAAGTCACAGGATGCCGACATAATATGCCTGCAGGAATATTTCTCACCCGGAAATCCCGATGAGCTTGAACGCACAATCAGGTCAGCCCTTGGTGGTAATTATACTTCTCATATAAAGCTTATAAAAAGCAGAAAGAGCAGAGCTTATGGAATAGCTACATTCAGCCATTTCCCCATAATTAAGAGGGGTGAAATTATACATCCCGGATCATCGAGTCTGAGCATTTATACCGATATACTCGTCGGAAAGGATACATTCAGGATTTACAATAACCACCTCGAATCATTCAGGCTTAAGAAGATGGAGCGATCGCTGCTTGAGGAGGTGACTGCTGATGACAGGGAGACTATTGATGAGGTGAAATCACTTTCAGTAAGCCTGAAAAAGGGCTTTGTCAAACGCTCTCTTCAGGCACAGGTTGTAAAGGACCATATAAACAGCTCAAAGTACCCTGTTATAGTTGTCGGCGACTTCAACGACACGCCTGTTTCATACACCTACAGAAAGATCAGGAAAGGGCTTAACGATTCATTCGTTGCTTCGGGCTACGGAGCCGGATTTACTTACAAGGGCAATTATCCGCCAAACAGAATTGATTATATCCTGTATGATAATGCACTGATAAGCAATCACTTCGACATTCTGAAAGTGAAATATTCCGACCACTATCCTGTTATTGCCTGGTTCAGGAAAGCTGATTAGAATGGCAGCTTCCTGAAATCAACATTTCCTCCTGAAATAATCAGTCCGGCCTTTTTGCCACGGAAGATCCCGGGATTTTCCTTTATTACTGCCAGTACAGTTGCTGATGAAGGTTCAATTATGATTTTCATCCTTTCCCATACAAGCAGCATGCATGAAATTATTGACTCTTCAGATACAGTGAGTATCTGATCGACATTATTTTGAATAATTCTGAAAGTCAGCTCGCTCAGTGAAGTAAGAAGCCCGTCGGCTACTGTTAAAGGATTAACAGAAGGAACCAGCTTCCCTGAGTTGAAGGATTTCCATGCATCATTTGCATTTAATGGTTCAGCGCCAATAACCTGTATTTTACTGTCAATACCTTTCACACAGGTTGAAGTACCGCTCATCAGTCCTCCGCCTCCAACAGGTGCAATAACAAAATCAAGATCCGGCTTATCAGAAAGGAGTTCAAGGGCAGCTGTTCCCTGACCGCAGATAACATTGAAATTATCATAGGGATGAACAAGAGTTGCACCTGTTTCCTCCATTATCTTCCTTGTGCTTTCTTCCCTGGCCTGCAAAGTGGGTTTGCAAAAAGTTATCTCAGCCCCGTAATCTGCAACAGCATTTTTCTTCACAACAGGAGCTGTTTCAGGCATCACGATCCTGGCTTTAACCCCGTTCATTGATGCCGCGAGTGCAAGGGCAGCGGCATGGTTTCCTGAGGAATGGGTTACAACTCCCTTTTTCCTCTCTGCTTCTCCAAGCTGCAGAACGGCATTTGTGGCGCCCCGGAACTTGAATGCGCCCACACGCTGAAAGTTTTCGCATTTGAAATACAATTCGCATTCAAACATTTTATTCAGCTGTTGCGATGACAAAACCGGGGTGTTATGAATATAGGGCTTTATCCTTCCATGGGCAGCCATTATATCACTGATAGTCGGTAGTTTCATTCTCTTTTTTCCATAAAATTAGCAAATAAAAAGGGGCCGTTGATGCAGCCCCTTCTTATTATTTAAAATACTGATATTATCAGAAAATGCTGAATGCTACAGTAAGACCTGCGAGTACAACAGAAACCATCGACATGAGTTTGATGAGAATGTTGAGTGCAGGGCCTGATGTATCCTTGAACGGGTCACCTACTGTGTCACCAACAACTGCAGCCTTATGAGGATCGCTCTTCTTGCCGCCATAGTTGCCTTTTTCAATGAATTTCTTAGCATTGTCCCATGCACCACCGGCATTATTGAGCATACTTGCAAGTACGAAACCTGCGCTCAGTCCACCAGCCAGAAGACCGATAACACCGGGTACGCCAAAGATAACACCTACAAGGAGAGGAACTGCAATTGCTATAAGAGAAGGAACAAGCATTTCGCTCTGTGCTCCTGCTGTTGATATCTCAACGCATTTTGCATATTCCGGCTTAGCCTGACCTGTCATAATGCCGGGAATTTCACGGAACTGACGTCTTACTTCCTCAACCATTTTACCGGCAGCACGGCCAACTGCCTGCATGCTCATGGCGCTGAAAAGGAAGGCCATCATAGCTCCGATGAAAAGTCCGCCAAGCAGTATTGGATTGAAAAGTGAAAGATCATAAGCCTGTGCGAAATCCCTTATTGTTGCTGTACTCAAAGCAACTGCAACCTGTCCGTCCTGAACTGACGGAGCTGTTGTTCCTGTATAGAAAAGTGTATCACCGATCTGCTTAAAGCCAGTTCCTGATGAAAGAGCTGTTTTACCAAGCCACAGTCTGATCTCTTCCATATATGCAGCCATAAGTGCCATTGCAGTGAGGGCAGCTGAGCCTATAGCAAAGCCTTTACCTGTTGCTGCTGTTGTGTTGCCGAGTCCGTCGAGGGCATCTGTTCTTTCCCTTACTTCCTTGGGAAGCTCAGACATCTCAGCGTTACCACCGGCATTGTCAGCGATTGGTCCAAATGCATCAGTTGCAAGGGTAACACCAAGTGTTGAAAGCATACCCACAGCTGCAAAACCTATACCGTAAACACCCATTGCAAAGTTGCTGAAGCCACCTGCAAAGCCATAAGCAGAAATAATGCCGATAACTATTGTTATAACAGGAATCCATGTAGAGAACATACCAACTGCCATACCCTCGATGATAACAGTGGCAGGGCCCTGAAGAGCCTGTTTTGCAATTCCCTGCGTAGGTTTATTACCGTCCGAAGTGAAATATTCTGTCGACTGGCCGATAATAACACCTGCAAGAAGACCTGCAACAGCAGATCCGAACACACCCCAGGTTATCATACCGGCAAATGCCATACCTGCAAGTACAACAAGAATAAGTGCCGAGCTTCCGCCAGTTCCGAGAAGCAGCGCGCGCAGCAGGGCTTTTGGAGTAGCGGATTCTTTTGTTCTTACCATATATACACCGGCAATTGAGAGCAGGATACCAATAGCCGAAATAAGCATCGGAGCAATTACAGCATCCATCTGGCTCATACCTGACATTGCAGGAAGAGCAGCACCGAGAGCAGCGGTTGCAAGTATTGAACCGGCATAAGATTCATAGAGGTCAGCGCCCATACCGGCTACGTCACCAACGTTGTCACCAACGTTATCAGCAATTGTAGCAGGGTTGCGTGGATCATCCTCGGGAATTCCGGCTTCTACCTTACCAACGAGGTCAGCGCCTACGTCAGCAGCTTTTGTGAAGATACCACCTCCAACGCGTGCAAAGAGGGCCTGTGTTGAAGCGCCCATACCGAAAGTAAGCATAACAGCAGTAATCTCAATAAGCTTCTGCTGTTCTGTTGTGCCGGGGTGAACAAATGTAAGACCGAGGAATTTCAGACCTGCATCCATGTGTTCAGGTGTGAAAACAAGACCGTTGAGGATCATGAACCATAAAGCAATGTCGAGAAGACCGAAGCCAACAACAACCAGACCCATAACAGCACCACTCCTGAGTGCAACCTGAAGGCCCTTGTTAAGGCTCTTTGACGCAGCCCATGCTGTCCTGTTTGATGCGAAAGTTGCAGTTTTCATTCCAAGGTAACCGCAAAGACCAGAGAAGAAACCTCCTGTAAGGAAAGCAATAGGAACAAACGGGTTTTGAATCCCGAAAAATGCCAGTATCGAGAGAAGGATAAGGAGAATGATGAATACTTTGATCACAACTGAATACTGACGTCTCAGGTAAGCCATAGCACCCTCCCTTACATACGCAGCAATCTCCTTCATTCTGTCAGTTCCTTCTTCCTGGGCTTTCATGTCCCTGTAGAAGATCCAGGCAAACAGCAGTGCACAGAGAGCTGATACCGGTACAATCCAAAATAATTCCATGTTATTTGTTTTTAAAAATTAAAATTTAGGTTAACAGATGAAAAAAATTTCACCGGTACAAAACTATACTAGTTTTTCAAATAACCAAGGAAAAAACTTCCCTATTATTTAAATCATACGCTATTTTAAAAAGATTCTAAACAAAATTGCAATTTTCTGATTATCAATACCCTCATAAGGCATTCCCAATATGATTTATGAAATAAGAAGCCGCAACGTCTTACAGGATCTGCAAATATGCCGGGACTAACACCTCACTCTGTCTCCCTTCTCAGCGTCAAAACGGCTTCCTGTAAACCTTACGGCTCCCTTGTTGTATTATTGTATGTTTCTATATAGCCCTGAAGAAATTATAGTTCAATTTCTCAAGGTCTTTCATTTTCGGGAATGGATAATATATTATTTCATCTTTTGCCCCCACGTAAAAGCCGGAAGCTATAGTTCTGTAAAGAAGTTCCCCCCTGAAAAACCTGTTCACGGTTTTCATGTGCTTCTCATACTCGCCTCTTATAATTTCGAGGCAGTCCCTGAGGTGGCCGATGTTAGGATAAGGAAGGTTCTCTGCAGATCCTCCGAGCGGGTTCACAGCCAGTTCTCCAAGCTTAAGCTCTACAAAAAATAGTTTTGGAAGGCTTATTGGTATTGAACCGTCTGTAAGCTTTTTCATGAACACTGAGGGAGCGAGACTGCTTGCAACCATTGGTGTTACAGGGCAAAGCTCCTGGTACAGGTGCAATTCATTCTTCGGTTCCCTTGACCTGTCGTATTCAGCTTTCATTAGCTCCAATACAAGACCATGATCTGTAGTAAGATACAGGCTTTTAAGGGCTGAAAGCGGTACCATTTCAAGTACCTTGTAAACCGAAAGATAAACAGAACTTTTCGGACTGCCGTCTTCTTTTTGCACACAGCGACTGTTCAGACTTTTTACATCGATAAATGAAGTTATTTTCTCCAGGTCAACTTCAAAAAAAACAGCCTGTCCCTTATTCCTCTTCTTTGTTCCTGTAGACAGATAGAGTCCGAAAGCATCAGGCGGAAGCATCGAAGCCACGAGCGCTTCGGGATTACTTGTCAGGTATACATACTTGCTCATATCGCATATATTTAATGAACCCATATATTCCCTTAAAACCGCACTCCAAAGAACATCTTTAAACTGTATATCAAATTTACGCCATTTTTGGGAAGAAGTAAAGTAAAAACACTTATAAAAGTATTATCAGGCTGAATATTAAAAAGTTTCATCAGAATAGTATGTTCTTTTGGCTTTTTAATGTGCTGAATATGATGTGTAATATTTAATTCTTTTCATACAGAAAAGAAGTTCATTAGTCACAAAATTGCAGTAATTCGACAAATGAGAAGGCTTTTTATTAGGATTTATCCAAATAATGTTAAATTTGCAGCAATCAAGTCAATTCAATAGTTCGTAATGCCAAAGATTTCAGCAGTAATCATTACATACAATGAGGAGATGTTCATCGGCCGATGTCTCTCTTCTCTCGAAGGTGTAGCTGATGAAATTGTTGTTGTTGATTCCTTTTCAACTGACCGTACTGAGGAAATATGCAAACAATATAATGTACGCTTCATAAAGCATGCATTTGAAGGTTACCGCGATCAGAAAAATTTTGCCCTCAGGCAGGCTACTTTC
>JAKLDT010000095.1 GCA_022703405.1 Bacteroidota bacterium
CAAAGCAGATGAACAACTCACCCAGTGAAAGTGTTAAATATATTGATCCGTTCATTAAGAAGCTCCGGACTAAATATCCGGGCATTACAATTCATCTTGCTGATGAGCGCTTTACATCACAGATGGCATTCAGAAGCATGATAGACGGAGGAGTGAAGAAGAGCGGCAGGCAGGACAAGTCGATGATTGACAGGATCAGCGCTTCAATAATACTGCAATCATGGCTTGATGCCGGAAATAAATAATAAATAAGAAAAAATGGTTTACCCTATTGTAGTATATGGTCACCCGGTGCTGAGAAAAGTAGCAGAAGATATTGACAGGGATTATCCAGGCCTTGACCAGTTTGTACAAGACATGTTTGAGACGATGTACAGTGCTGACGGTGTGGGTCTTGCAGCTCCACAGGTCGGAAAATCAATAAGGATATTTGTCATCGACGGAAGTCCCGCGGCAGAAGATGATCCCTCTATGGAAGGCTTTAAGAAAGCTTTTATAAATGCTCATATTACCGAAAAAAACGGTGAGATAATTCCCATGTCAGAAGGCTGCCTGAGCATACCGAATCTGAGAGAGGAAGTGAACCGCGAATCGAGGATAAGGATTGAATACTATGATGAGAACTGGGAGTTCCATGATGAAGTATATGAGGGGTACAAGGCCAGAGTGATCCTGCATGAATATGACCACCTTGACGGCATCATGTACACCGACAGGGTGAGCCCTTTAAGAAAAAGGCTTCTTAAAGGAAAGCTTACTGCAATAAGCAAGGGTATGTTTGATGCAGATTACAAAACAGTTCTTCCGGGCCAGAAGCCTAAAGCTTAATATTTTTTTCTTAACTTGGTACAGTCTCAACACTGCAGGCTGTGCTACATCATAAAATTCCCTTTCTGAGGATAATAATTCCTCTTTGTGCAGGAATTATTTCGGCTTACTTCTTCAGAGCAGGTCAAAACGTTATTATCCCCTTTGCTCTTCTCACAGCAGGTGTACTTATAAGCTCTGCAAGAAAAAACAGGAAACCAACTGATTACCTCTTTTCCTGCCTTTTTGCATGCTCACTTTTCACTGCAGGAATGCTTCTGTATTACATTGAAAAAAGAAGCATTTCTGAACTTCCGGCTCATGAGGCTGTATATACAGTGGCAATCAATGACTTTCCCGAAGAAAAAGCGAAAAGCTATAAAGCAGTGGCAGAACTTATTTCTGTAAGGAATGGAAGTGAAAATACAGAGTTAACAGGATCATTACTCCTTTACTTCGAAAAAGACGAATCTCTGACTGAATGGCAACCAGGCGATATTATTGCAATCAGCTGCGTTCCCTCCCAAATATCGAACAGGGGTAATCCATCGGAATTTGACTACAGGTTTTATATGGAAAACAAGGGAGTCAGGTATACGAGCTACGTCAGAAAGGAAAAAATAATCAGCCATACTTCCCCTGAAAGAAGGAACCTGAGATCAGCTGCACTTATAATAAGAAACAAAATAATAGACATATACAGCGAGAGCGGAATAGCTGCCTCCAGGATTGGCCTTGTTGCAGCCATGACACTTGGTGACAAAACAATGCTTGAACCAGGGCAGAAGGAATCCTTCATGAAAGCAGGTGTTATGCACATTATGGCAGTATCGGGATTGCACGCCGTAATATTGAGCATGTTTGTATTCAATATTCTGTTCTTCCTCCGCGGCAGGCTGAATATATTAAGGATTCTTACAGCTCTTTTCATCCTCTGGGCCTTCGCCTTTGTGACAGGTCTCACCCCATCAGTGCTCAGAGCAACCCTGATGTTTACTTTTTTACAGGCCGGAAACCTGCTTAAACGCCGCTCCGATCCTGTAAACTCAGTCCTTGCCTCAGCATTTGTGCTCATTCTGATAAGGCCTTCAGTGATCTTTGATTCCGGATTTCTCCTGTCCTATTCTGCTGTCATATTTATAATAATCTTTTACAGAGATCTTTACCTCAAACTGCAATTGAATAACATCCTTGCAGATAAGGTCTGGCAGTCGATTGCAGTCACCTTCACTGCCCAGGCCGGAACTCTTCCTTTTACAATTATGTTCTTTAACATGTTTTCTGTGTACTTCCTGCTTACAAACCTTATAATTGTGCCGCTTTCTTCACTGCTTATAATTATCGGCTGCCTGATACCTCTTTTTTATAAGATTAAGTTTCTTGCCATGCTTTGCGCTTACGCAGCTGACAAGCTGGCCGCAATAACAATTTTATTGACAGAACATGCGGCAGCTCTGCCCGGAGCTTTGATGGAAAACATTGGACTTTCACTTCCCGAAGCCTTAATTTCCGGAATCATAATTTCACTGCTGTTTGCCAGGTTTGTAAACGGGAAAAAAATCAGTACATCTGCAATTCTGCTGTTTATTCTGATTTTCAGCATATTCCGGACAGCTGAAAGGATTCAGTTAAGGCAATCTTCAGAACTTATAGTTTATAATACTCCGGGACTTGTTTCAGTAGGCATAAGAACCGGCAGCATAATGAATTTTTACAGTTTCAGCGACACAATACCGGAAACAGTAAGGCACCATGCTAATTCGGCAGGTCTGCATTTCAACAGGTTTGTTATGAGTTCAGTACCTGTACTTATAAGGTCAGACAATTACAGTATTCTGATAAACAATAGAATAAGCGAATCAATGATTTCTGAATTTGCACCGGATGCCGTAATTCTGACAGGCAGGAAGCCAGAAACAGAAAGTAAAATTATCACTGCCAGGCCTGGTACAAGCTTTATAATTTCACCGGAGGCATCTCCGGCTAACATCTCAAAAGGGTCTAAAGAAGCGCACAAGCAAGCAAATCTTCATTATGTGGGCATCTCAGGGGCCTACATCTCAGATCTTTAAAGAGGCAAAAAAGTCGCCCAAAAGCTTATTATAAGCAAAGAAAGTAGTAATTTAGCATGTTTTTTTCAAATGAATCTTTATGAGGATAGTTATTGCAGGGGCAGGTGAGGTTGGAACACATCTGGCAAAGATGCTCTCAAATGAAAATCACGAAATAGTTCTTATTGATCCTGAGGAAGTAAGACTTAAGCCTATTGACAGTGCACTTGACATCCTTACTCATGAAGGATCGGCCACCTCTGTAAGGCTTCTAAGGGACACTCTTGTGAAAAGGACTGATCTCTTTATTGCAGTAACCCATTCTGAGGACACAAATATTATCTCAGCCATAATGGCAAAGAGGTTTGGTGCAATAAAGACAATTGCAAGGATAGACAACCTCGATTTCTTTGAATCATCAACTCTCGACTTCTTCAAATCAATAGGCATTGATTCGCTTATCTACCCTGAACTTATTGCTGCCCGTGAGGTGCTGGGACTCCTGCATGAAACAGGTGCATCCGATTTTATGGAGTTCTGCAACGGAAAACTGATGATGTACGTGCAGAAGCTTCAGGAAAATGCACCAATAATTAACAAAAGCCTGCAGGAAATTGCAGCAACAAACAGGACTGACAAATACAGGGCTGTAGCTATCAAGAGGGAAGGCAAGACAATTATACCCAGGGGCAATGAGCATTTCCAGCTTGGCGACACGGTATATGTGATCTCATCACTTGAAGGTATGGATGAGATGATGAAAACCTCAGGCACAAGGAATTTTGAAGCCAAGAATGTCATGATCCTGGGCGGTTCAAGGATTGGCAAGCACATAGCCATTCACATGCAAAGGTCATGTGAGGTTAAGCTGGTTGATATTGACACAAAGAAATGTGAATCACTGTCCGAAATACTTGACAATACACTGATAATCAACGGAGACGGCAGGAATGTTGATCTTCTTGAACAGGAAGGGATTTCCAAAATGGATGCCTTTGTTGCTGTAACAGGAAATTCGGAAACAAATATTCTTTCCTGTCTTCTCGCAAAGAAATTCGGAGTTAAAAAGACAATAGCAGAAGTAGAGAATATTGAATATATAAGCCTTGCAGAAACAACCGGCATCGATACAATAATTAACAAGAAGATTTCTGCAGCCAGCAGAATATTCCGGCACACTGTAAGTCCGATAATTACCCAGGTAAAGTACATGGCAGGTACAGATGCAGAAGTGCTCGAGCTGAATGTTCCTGAAAATTCCAGAATAACGAAAGGCACACTCAGAAGCATAGATTTTCCCAAAGATGCAATTGTCGGTGGCGGCATCAGGGATGGGGTACCTTACATAGCAACCGGCGATACAATTATACATGCCAACGACAAGGTTGTTATTTTCACACTGCCTTCAGCTTATGAGAAGCTGAATAAATTCTTTACCTGATATTTATGATCAACTTCAGGATTATTGCAAGAATCTTAAGCCTGGTCCTTATTGTTGAGGGTATTTTTCTTCTTCTGACTACCGGAATTTCAGTTGTTATTGATGATGGTGTAACTTCTTCCTTCCTGTATTCAGCAATAATTACACTTGTTACGGGTATTATTTCTTTTACACCGCTGAAGCAGGATGAAAAGGTTTACGGTAATCGCGAAGGTTATATAATTGTGGCGGCTACCTGGGTAATTTTCGGCATTTTCGGATCACTACCCTTCCTGTTCACCGGATCAGCAGACAGCTTTACTGATGCCTTCTTTGAGACAATATCAGGATTTACGACAACAGGCGCCACAATTCTTACTGATATTGAATCGGTACCGGCTTCTGTTTTACTCTGGCGCAGTCTCACACAATGGATTGGCGGCATAGGTATAATACTCATTTCGCTCACAGTTTTCCCGATAATAAAATCTGTCAATATACAGTTAGCCGCCACAGAATTCTCAGGTCAGCAGGCCGATAAAATACAGCCGCGCTTTATTGAAGCTGCAAAGAGGCTTATCAGCATCTACATTTTGCTTACCGGCATACAGGTCCTTCTTCTCCTTCTCACAGGAATGACATTGTTTGATGCTCTTTGTCATTCATTTTCAACACTTTCAACCGGCGGCTTCTCAACAAAAAATAACGGAATAGCTGCATTCAGCAGCCCGGGAATCAGAATAGTCCTCACCCTGTTCATGTTCATTGCAGGAATAAACCTGCCGCTTGTATATTTTGCACTTAAGGGTAATATTAAGAAAATAAGGGGTAACCATGAGTTCCTTTTCTTTTGCCTTCTTACTGCAGGGTTCATACTTATTTCTGCTGTTGTGCTTGCAGTTTCAAATGATTTCAGCATAGGCAAAGCACTGGCTGACAGTGCCTTTCATGTTGTTTCAATAATCTCCACAACAGGATATTACACAAGCGATTTCACAACATGGGGCAGTGTCATGACAATGATAATCTTCATTCTGATGTTCACCGGAGGAACAGCAGGATCAACAAGCGGAGGTATAAAGATCATAAGGCTGTCACTGATTACACTTAATTACAGGAAAGAAATGCACCGGCTTATTCATCCTAATGCTTACATTCCGGTAAGAATTGACAATCATGTAGTTACTCAGGGCAACATTTACAATCTGCTTGTTTTTATCGCCTTATATTTCATTACAATCTGTTCAAGTTCCTTTTTGATTTCCCTGATGGGCTATGATATAGTGACCTCATTCAGCACAGCTGCTTCCATGCTTGCCAATATAGGGCCATCACTCGGGGAATTAGGGCCTTTCATGAACTATAGTTCGATGCCTGATGGCGGAAAAATATTTCTTTCAGGATTAATGATTGTCGGAAGGCTGGAGATACTTACAATTATGATGCTTTTCAGCAAGAGCTTCTACAAGCACTGAAAGTAAATTCACAATTCAAGGTTACCAAGTCCCTGCCTTACAACAGTGATTTCCTCCCCTGTGCAATCCACTATTGTTGAAGGCTCATTATGACCATAACCGCCATCGATTACGAGATCGGCAAAATCCCTGTACTTTTCATGGATCAGTTCCGGATCGGTAGTATATTCAATAAGCTCATCGGGGTCATGTATTGAAGTCGTAACAACAGGTCTGGAAAGCTCCTTCACAATCTCAAGCACAATATTATTATCAGGGATCCTTATCCCCACTGTCTTCTTTTTGTTCCTGAAAAGCCTGGGTATCTGACTATTAGCAGGAACAATAAAAGTAAATGGACCCGGAAGGTTCCTCTTCAGAAGCTTGAAAATATTGTTATCGTGTATTATTGTATACTCCGAAAGCTGACTCATGTCGTGGAAAATTAGTGACAGGTCGGGATTCTTTGGATTTAGTCCCTTGAAAGCGGCTATTTTCTCAATTGTTTTAGTTGCCCGTATATCACAGCCCATAGCATAAACTGTGTCAGTAGGATAAATGACTATCCCACCCTGTTCAAGAATATCAACTACCTTCCTGATATGCTTCTGGTTTGTATTCTCGTTGTAAAGTCTGATGAGCATAACTGCCAATAAAAAGGGTAAGCTCCTTATATCGCACCGCTACAACTGCCTACCCTTGCTACCTTCCGATCCTGGGGGAGTTCAGCAGGAGCTGGTCGTATAAGACTTACCCGATGCAAAAATAGTACAATTTAGCCAGCCTGCAAAATTTAAGCCTCATTTTAACACAGTATCATTCTTTTCTGAATTTTAAACTATATTTGAATATAAATATTCGCAACAAACCTTAATCTAAATCGAAATGGAACAAAAAGTCAACGTCTGGAGTGCTAACCTGACCAATGGGCTGATCCTTGGTCTTGCCGGAGTAGTGTGGGCACTTGTTATGTGGTTTATGAATCTTCAGTTCAATCAGGCTCAGAGCTGGGTTTACATGCTGATTCAAATTGTTTTGCTCTTCTTTCTTCTTAAGTCATACCGTGATAACTACATGCATGGTCAGATTAATTATGGCCAGTCAGTAGGAGCCGGAGTGGTAATAATCCTTTACAGCGCAGTAATAACAGCAGCATTCACATATCTGCTTTACACTGTTATAGATCCAAACCTTACAGAAAAACAGCTTGCCTTTGTGGAGGAGACAATGGTAAAAAAAGGAGTGCCACAGGAGGCAATTGACGCAGGAATCGGCATCCAGAGAAAGATAATGAAGCCTGAAATTATGGCTCCTGTCAGCATTTTCAGCAACCTGTTCTTCGGCACAATTATTTCTCTTATCCTCAGCATTTTCATAAAAAGGGAAAGCAATCCACTGCTCGACAATACTGTTAACCAGTAAAGAATTTTCCGATGGACCTGTCTGTTATCATCCCGGTTTATAATGAGGAAGAGTCCCTTCAGGAACTGTCTGAATGGATTAACAAAGTCTGCCTTGCAAGCCGGATAAGCTATGAGATACTGTTTATTGATGACGGCAGTTCCGATTCATCGTGGAACAAAATAACCCTGCTGGCTGAAACAAACAGTTCCGTAAAGGGATTCAGGTTCAGAAGAAATTACGGCAAGGCTGCTGCTCTCCACACAGGCTTTGCCAATTGTTCAGGTGATGTTGTAATTACAATGGATTCGGACCTCCAGGACAGTCCTGATGAAATACCTGAACTGATAAGGCTGATAAAAGAAGAGGGATATGACCTTGTATCGGGCTGGAAAAGAAAAAGATACGACCCGTTTGTTAAAAGAATTACTAGCCGTTTCTATAACCGCACTGCACGCTGGGCTTCCGGTATAAAACTGCATGATTTTAATTGCGGGCTGAAAGCCTATCGCAGTGAGGTTGTAAAGAGCATTGAGGTTTTTGGTGAGATGCACCGTTATATACCTATGCTTGCAAAAGAAGCCGGATTCAGGAAAATAGGTGAAAAAACAGTGCAACACAGGTCAAGGAAATACGGGGTTACAAAATACGGGCTTGACAGATTTGTAAAAGGCTATCTCGACCTCCTTACAATCAGTTTCATAACCAGGTTTGGCAAGAATCCGATGCATTTGTTTGGATTTCTTGGCACGCTTATGTTCCTGGCAGGTTTCGTCATGGCAGGATATCTCGGAATAAACAAACTGATATTTGTAAAGCAGGGACTAAGGGCACCGCTTGTGACTGACAGCCCCTATTTCTTTATAGCACTTACAGTTATGATTATCGGTTCCTTTCTTTTTCTGACAGGTTTTCTCGGAGAGCTCATAAACAGGAACTCTTCTGAAAGGAATAATTACCTTCTGAAAGACAAAGTTAATATCTGATTAAAGAATACCGGGCCACCTGCCTGTGTATTCAGCGGGCTGGCATCCTAGAAGAAGCATATTATCTTCATTAATTCCGGCCCTCCTGCCCGCTTCGATATCAGTTTCCTTATCACCGATCAGAATACAGGAACTCATGTCGAGCGAGAACTCCTGCTCAGCCCGGAGCAGCATTCCCGGTCCGGGTTTACGGCAATTACAGGGCCCTGTAAAATCAGGATGATGCGGACAGTGGTAAACCCTGCTTATAACAACTCCTCTTTTTCTGAACTCTTCAAGTACCCAATCCATAAGTACACTGAATGTATTTTCATTATACAGTCCTTTTGCTATTCCAGCCTGGTTGGTAATTATTATTATAAGATAACCTGCTTCTGAATATTTCCTGCAGATATCAAATATTCCCCGCGTAAATTCAAAATTTTCCTTTGCGGATACATGCACCCTGTCGATGTTTATTACACCATCGCGGTCAATGAAAAGTGCCTTGTTCTTCATCTGATCAGTAGCTTTTCAGTATTTCTGAGGCTTTGTAATAATCTTCGGGGATGCCTATATCAATAAATGGAACATCGAAGACCATGCATTTCAGGAGATATGAAGCGGCAAGCTTTTCAAGTACATCCCTCTCAAATGAAAAAACATCCGGAAGCATCTGGGATTCAAAAAAAGCCTTGTTTATCAGATATATACCTCCATTTATAAGGCCCTCATTACAATAGCCTTTCTCCTTGAATCCTGTTATTGTATCACCAGTGCACTCAACAGTTCCGTACCGTGAGAAGTCTCTCATGGGTTTCAGGGCAACAGAGATAATGTTTTCCATATTTTCATGGAACATTGAAAATCTGCCTGTATTCACAGGAAAAAATGTATCACCGTTAACTACAAGGATATTATCGCCAATGCATTTCTGCAGGCAGAATTTTATTGCACCTCCTGTACCCAGAGGTTCTGCTTCCTGAGCATAGACAAGGGGAATGCCGTCAAAACTATCCCCAAAATATTCGGCAATAAGCTCTGATTTATAACCTGTTGAAACAATAATCCGCTCAATTTCAGAGCCGGCGACAAGCCAGCTGAGAAGGTAATGCAGAAAAGGTTTTCCGTTTACCGGCGCCATGGGCTTGGGAAGGTCTTTCAGGACATCCCTGAGCCTTGTGCCCAAACCTCCGGCGAGAATGACTGCCTCCATAGTCTGCAGCTTATTTCTTAAACAGTTCCTTTTCAACAATCGCACATATCACATGGGCAAGCAGAATGTGCATCTCCTGTATCCTGGGTGTCTCATCCGATGGCACCTTAATCAGTATATCGCAGCTGCCCTCCATCCTTCCTCCTCTGGCCCCGGTGAAGCCCAGAGATATTATCCCTTTCTTCCTGCATTCTGCCAGAGCCTCAAGAATATTCACGGAATTTCCTGAAGTTGAAAGCGCCCAGAATATATCTCCTTCCTTTCCAAGCGAAGCAAGTTGCCGTGAAAACACCCTGTCGAAGCTGTAATCATTTCCTACAGCAGTAATTATTGATGTATCAGTAGTTAGGGCAAGAGCCGGAAGTCCTTCCCTGTCGATATAAAACCGGTTTACAAATTCTGCAGCAATATGCTGTGAATCAGCTGCACTGCCACCATTTCCGGCAAGCAACAGCTTTGAATGGCTGCTGAATGCCTTTATTATTGATGTAGCTGCCTTCTCAACAGGATCAAGTACTGACCGGTCTGATAGGAGCTTCTCCGCAGTTTCTATATGACTGATTATATGACTTCTGATATATTTTTCCATTGAGTAGATTTTTTACTCATTATCATTAATTCTCCAGCTCTGGCATCCGTTATCGCTGAAATGAAAATTGAGGACCTTTCCGTTGAAACGGCTTAGTGCATTTATAAGGTTGAGTTTTTTAACAGGATCGACTGAGAAAATCATGAACCCACCGCCACCGGCTCCTGACACCTTACCCCCGTAAGCTCCTGCACTTATTGCAGCCTCATAGATGCTGTCAATATTTTTGTTTGTAATTGAGGCAGCCATTCTTTTCTTGTTTTCCCAGTCCCGCCCAAGTGCCTTTGAAAACTGGAGAATCTCGCCTTTCAGGAGAAGATCCTTCATCAGGTAGGAATTTTTCCTTATGCTGTGAGTTGCCTCAACAGGATCCTTTTTACCTTCCCGGGTATTCTTCTGCTGTTCCCTTATAATTTTATCTGATGATCTTGTATCACCTGTATAGAAAAGCACCATCGACACCTCCAGTTCATCTATCACCCACCTCTTTATCCTTAGCGGATTTACAACAACCCTGTCATTATCAGAGAATTCGATAAAATTGAAACCGCCGAATGTTGCAGCATACTGGTCCTGTTTTCCTCCTTTTAGTCCGAGATCGATCCGTTCAATTTCATAGGCAAGCTTCGCCATATCATAGTCGCCCAGGGGAAGGTTTAGCCATTCCGCAAAGGCTTTTAGTATTGCAACAACCATCGTCGAAGAAGTTCCAAGACCGCTACCTGGAGGTACGTCACATGAAGTTGTAAGCCTGAATGAAAGAGGCTTTTTAATCCTGAACTGTTTAACGACTCTGTTATACACGCCCTTATGAAGGTCAAGCTTCCCGTCAACAGGAAGCTCAGGAGCTGTTTTCATGCGTATCTTCTGGTCGAGGTCCGTTGCCTGCATGGCAATGTACCCATTATCAGTTTCTT
>JAKLDT010000096.1 GCA_022703405.1 Bacteroidota bacterium
AAAGATAGTCAAGCGTTTTGCTCGTGTCAGCTTCAATGTTGTTTTTGAACTTGTACTGTGAATTGTTAAGGTAATTACGGCTTAACACCCATGTATCAAAGCCACTGTCACGATAGTGCTTGTAAACAAGACCTGTGGTGTAACTGTATTGCTCCTGAACAGGAACATAATCAAGAATATACCTCTGGAATTCTGTCTCATCAGCGTCCAGATTGAGGCTGAAATCATCCTTTGCACCAAGACCTATTACAGTAAGTTCATTCTTGGGATCGAGCTTCACCTTATATTTCAGCTGAAAATCAGTGTATGTGGGTAAAAATGGCAGTTCAAGGGCACTGAAAAGAAACTGAAGATATGACCGCCTGACAGATAAGAGCAATGTAGCTTTCTCACTTAAGGGCCCGTCAACAGTCAGTCCCAGATCAGAGGCGCCAATAGTTGCGCGGTATTTCATTTTTTCCTTATTCCCGTCAACAAAGGTAAAATTCAGCACTGAGCTCAGGGCATTTCCTTTTGAAGCCGGAAAGGCACCTGAAAGGAAATCCACCGATTGAACAAAATCTACGTTTATTATACCGACAGGTCCGCCTGAAGATCCCTGTGTCGAAAAATGATTGAGGTAAGGAATCTCCACATTGTCAATATAGAACCTGTTCTCATTCGGCCCCCCTCCTCTTACAATAA
The DNA here is from genome assembly GCA_022703405.1 of Bacteroidota bacterium. Lineage (GTDB taxonomy): Bacteria > Bacteroidota > Bacteroidia > Bacteroidales > VadinHA17 > LD21. The sequence continues at coordinate 685 of JAKLDT010000096.1, forward strand.
CATCATTTCTGAATGCAGGTGTTGATGAAACACCGGGAAAGGACTGAATTACCTTTGAGATATCGCGGTTTCCTCCGGGATTTTTCTCAATCTCATCAATACCGATAATTCTTGCAGAAATTGGAGTTTCAATTTTTTTCAGGAAGGGAGAGGCTTTCACAACAACTTCACCAAGTGCAATCTCCATCTCTTCAAGAGGAATCTCAACATTCACCTGCTTGCTGTTTGTTACCATCATCGCTCCTGAAATGTAAGGCTTGAAACCTATTGATGAAACCCTGAGTTCAACAAAACCGGGTTTTAATCCTGTGAACGAAAAATTTCCATCGAAATCGGTCACTGCACCAATAGTAGTACCCCAGACCTGTACCGTAGCAAATGGTACGCCTTCATTTGTCTTAGCATTATATACCCTGCCTTTAATTACTCCTGATTCATTCTGGGCAGACAGGAAAATATTTAAGGACAGGAAAAAGACTATTAATAATTTTGTTCTCATTTTCTATTCGTTTTTGTTACAAAACAACAAAAAAAACATATTGTTCAATAAAAATGTGACAATTTTCACTTTTTGAAAATCTGATATGAATAGAATAATAACATTAATTGCGTATAAATGTTCCGGCATATAACCTGTCATCGCAGGGAATTACAGAGGATATAATGTCAGTCGGAGAGAGAACTGAAATATTTCCGTTCCCTGGTAAGATCAATGTAAGAATGATGTTTTTCAAGGTCAGAAATCTGCTTCAGAATATTCGCTGCAAATTCCCTCCTGCCGTTTTCTGATCCTGTTATAAACCTGTGATTAAGTGCTTTTGTGATTCTGAGCACTCTTGCCTGCAACTCTGTTGTGCTTTTGTCAAAATATGTTCCTGAGAATTTTTCCCATATATATTCAATAGCTTTTTCTGAAGGGTGCAGCATATCGTCATTAAAAAACCTGTAATCGCGCAGGTCATCCAGCATCAGTTCATAAGCCGGGAAATATTTTATTGAAGGAAAATACTCCCGGATCCTGTCGATAGCAAGCAGGAGTATTGATTTGCTGATCTGATTTCCATGTGCTCCGTCTTTCCAGTGGCGCACAGGACTTACAGTAAAAATTATTCTTAGCTCAGGATTAAATTCCCCGAGCATTTTTATAATTCTGCTCCATGATTCAGTTATTGCTTCAACTGAAAGAAGCTCATTTGTAAAATATGATGCGGGCACTTTATGGCAATTTGAAACAGGCTTTCCGGTATCCTTAAGCCTGTATATCCTTGCAGTGCCAAAGGTGATAAACAAACACGAAGCCTTTCTGAGAAATTCTTCAGCTCCCTTCCTGTTGTTATTAATCCTTTCCAAAAGCAGGCCTGCGTCCTCAGATGAGAAATCAGTGTAATGTGAAAAGCTGAGCCAGGTTCCTTTATAATTGAAAAGGTCATTCACAGAATATTCTTTCCCGGAAATCACAGCTTCAATTGCAGTTCGTACAGATCCAGGATTATAAATTGTACCGTAGGGATTAATCAAAACGGGCATCTTCCTTATATTCATCTGCTCACCAATGCTCGAAGCAAAGCATGATCCCAGAAACATAACCCCGGTATTATATCCTATTCTAAAGTCAGAAGGTTCTATATCAAAGCTTGTCCTGAATTCCATATATATAATTATATGACTATTTAATCCTGCGCAGCCAGTTCAGGATATGATCAAACACTTCCTTTTTAAACGGCTCATTATGAAGCTCATGATAACCGCCTTCAAATATCTTCAACTCCGTCCTTGCTGATTTTGAAGCGAATTCCCTGCTACCTTCAGGGGATGTAATCTGATCATCACTTCCATGCATGAGCAGCAAGGGCACATTCATTTCACCGGCATGTCCGAGAGAATACCTGGCAGCTTTAATTGCTGAGTCGAACAGGCTTACAGATACTTTATCATGAACCAAAGGATCGGATTTGTATGCATTAACAACATCAAGGTCATGCGAAATATGGGAGGCATTCAGTCCTGAAGGTTGAATGAGACCCGGCAAAATGTATTTCATTACAGAAGCAAGGATAAGTTTTATCCGCGGAGGTTCAAAAGCCAGCTTCAGAAAGGGAGATGTGACTATAGCGCCTTTTATCTTAGGTCTGCTTTTAATTATGTATTCAAGAACTATTCCTCCTCCAAGGCTGTGGCCATAAAGATATACCGGAACTCCGGGAAAGGTCTGGGATGCACTTTTCATCAGAATATCAAGCATATCCTTTAAGACTGAATAATTTTTTATATGCCCCCTCCTGCCCTGGGATTTTCCATGACCGGGAAGATCGAGTCCGATAAATCCTATCCCATTATCCCTGAACATATCAGCCACATGCTGATATCGCCTGATATGTTCTCCCAGTCCATGAACCAATATCACTATTGCTCTTGCATTTTCACCGGGACTCATTATTATCCCGTTCAATACAATTCCATTTGTCAGTTTAATATTGAAATCCATTTCCATTTTTTTATAAAAGTACAAAAGTTGTTACAATACTATTATAGAAATTAAAGGTGATTTAACCAGGCAACCCGGGAAAAATCTATTTATATATAATTTAGAATGCCTTATTCCTGATCAATGTATGTAATTCTATTACTGCTATTTAGTATTTTTGTTTATTTATATTTGACATAGATTAAACAGATTTTAAGATATTCGGAGTTGCATATCTTTTTTTCTCTGTATAAATTTGCTTCAACAATAAAGACAAAGAATACAGTTATAAAAAATATTAAGCAATGACACAGCATGAGTTTAACCACAGTCTGATCGCAATGAAGAGCAATCTGCACAGGTTTGCACTGAGTCTTACTTCCGATCGCGAAACTGCTCTTGATCTTGTACAGGACACTTATCTTAAAGCGATTACATATAAGGATAAGTTTGTAGATTATACAAACCTGAAAGCATGGGTGTTTACAATTATGAAGAACACTTTTATCAATAATTACAGGAGGAACGTTAAAGAGAACACAATAATTGACGGAACTCAGGATCTGTATTATATTAATCAGCCACACGACAAGGGTTTCATTTCTCCCGAATCAAGTTTTTCAGAGGCTGAGATAGAAAAAGCAATTGACTCACTCAGTGACGAATTCAGGATTCCTTTCAGAATGCATGTAAACGGATTCAAATACAAGGAGATAGCTGATGAGCTTGGACTGAAGATAGGTACTGTTAAAAGCAGGATCTTCTTCACCCGTCAGAAGCTGATGCTCATGTTAAAAGATTATAATAATTAATGTTTAGGTTTAAGTCAGGTTTAAAAGGTTTGGTTAGTAAGAGAGGCTGAGAGATCAGTCTCTCTTTTTTTTCCTTATAATCAAACCAGTAAACACAAATACGACAAAGGCTCCTGACATAATCCAGGCCCAAATATTTGCAACCCTCGACTCTGCCCACATTACATAATCCTCCGTAAGGAAATAGTCTGAAGAGACAGTCCATAACAGCACCTTACAACTGTCTGCAAATCCGTTTGATCCTATCAATTTCCCGGGCATAGCGATTCGCATACTGTACTGTTTGAAAGGCAGTCCTATTTTTTCTTCCACTAATTCAAGGGAACTGTCTGCTTCACTCCTGTATTTCATGGAAAGTTCTCTGCCTATTGCAGCTTCAAGGATTGATCCGTTTTCCCACTGAGTATCAAAATCCTGTTCATTTTTCAAAGTCAGACTGAGCAAATTCTTTTCCCATGCTTTAAGAGTATCTGCAGCAATAAGAACCTGATCCTTTTTTTGAATCTGTCCGGTAAATTCATAAATCCACTCCGCGACAACTGAATTGAAGAACCAGTCATTTGTTCTTCTGTTAACTGAATCGGAGAGAGCTCTATATTTTGTGCTGTCAATACCATTGCGTTTTGCTTCCTGCTCATTCCAGGGAGTATAGTACCACAGTAGCTCTTCCTCATTAAGGAATTCTGAAACAGGGTAGCCGTTTGAAAAGATCCTGTCAATTTTCTCAGAATAACGGTAAATTGTGTTGAACCATCTGAATTTTCTGTCAAGGGCTGCCTGTCTTTTTACTCTGCTGTTGCAACTTGAATCGGCACTGTAACCTGTGTTTATTTCAGCAGCACTGCCAAATAACTTTTCTGCAGTTCTGATCCAGGTGGTATCTCCCTTTTCTGAAATAGTAACTGTGTCCTCTATAGTCCATGTCGAATCAACAGGAACCTGTATCTGCGATTGCCTGAAGTCCTGTTTGCCGCTGCGCATCTCCACAGTCCTTCTGATTGAACCATCCCGGTAAACGAAATTTGTAACAACTGTCTCCGGCTCATCGCACGAGACAATCAGTATAAGGCAAAAAGAAAAAACAAATCTGAGGCTTGAAGTTTTCATGGTCTTACATTTTTACTTTTTCATGATTCATATCTGAAAGCCGTTCATTAAATATCCGTTTCAGCTCCGGATCAGCTTCAATTATTTTAAGAAGACTTTCATATTCAGTCCTGAGTTTATCGTACGAATTTATCATCTGCTGAATCTGCTCATCAGTTAATAAATCCTCATCCATTCTGCCTGCAGATGATTTAATTAATTTTAATCTCGTCAGCCTTTCAGTTTGAATGGAGGAAGAAGGCCTGAGATTATCAAACACAATATGACTGCTTAAAGTGTTCAGCTGCCTGACAATAAGCGACTGCTGATATACAAACATCAGTATAAGAACAAAAGACGCAAGTATTAAACTCCTTCGCACCCACATTATTTCTGTCCATCCGAACAGGAATCCGTAAATAATGACAGCAGGACTTTTCCTGTTTTCCATTTCGTACAACTTCGACATTACCTCCCTTTCAACCTGCCTGACATCATTGATACGGCCAGCTCCCTTAAGCAGATCAACTGCTTTCCTGTATTTTTCTTCATCTTCCATAATCAGAGGTATTTACCTAACATTTCCCTGAAACTCTTACGGGCATGATACAGATTTGCCTTAATTGAGGTCTTACTCATGCCGGTAATCCCTGCAATCTCATCACTTGTCATTTCTTCCAGTTCTGACAAAACAAAAACGGCTTTCTGTCTGGGACTGAGCCTTTCAGTCAGCTTTGAAATAATTACTGCTAACTCACTGTCGGTAAACTCATCAGCGCCATTTTCCGATATAGTATCCGACAACCTGACCCAGGTGCTTTCAGCAGCAAGTACTTCAGGACGTCTCCTGGCCTTTCTTAATTCATCATAGCACTTGTTGACAACAATCCTGTAAAGCCATGTTTTGTAAACCTGAGCAGTTCTGATATGTCCAATCTTCTTCCATATTGTTATCATGGTTTCCTGAACCACATCCTTTGCAAGATCCTCATCTCCAAGCATTTTAAAAGCAACTGAGTAGGCAAATGGCGAAGATGCCTCTATCACCTTCCTGAAACTCTCAATGTTTCCCTGCCTGCACTGTTCTATTAGCTTAAGATCTATCAATTTGATTAGTGTTTCTGCAGATAAGACGCGAATTTACAGTCAAGGTAAAAAAAAGTCCGGCAATATTTTATTGGCTCCGGAATGCTGTTAACTAATTAACAATAGAATTTGTTACAGACTAATCGGATGGCAGGTTTTTTGAAACAGCCTCGATATTCCTCTTAAACCTCTCATATTTAACCCTTTCAACAGGAGTTCCCCTGAAAAGTCTGTTAAATCTGTCATTATCAAGCGTAAGCCATTCTTCCCTGGTCATCTCAGCCAGTTCATCGGAGATAATAAACTCCTGAACTTCATGTTGTTTTGCATCCCTGTTCCAGGGACATACTTCCTGACAGGTATCACAGCTGTAAACTCTCCGCCCCATCAGAGGGATAATTTCTTCAGGTATTGGTCCCCTGTTGCCGATTGTCAGGTTTGCAATGCATCTCCTTGCATCTATTGTCCTGTCGGTGTTTATTGCGCCTGTCGGACAACTGTCGATGCATAAACTGCAGTTCCCGCATTTATCATTTACAAGAGGTTTGTTATAATCAAGAGCTATATTCAGCAGAAGCTCACCTATGAAGAAAAATGAACCGATAGATTCATTTATTACTACTGAATGTTTTCCCCTCCAGCCCAGGCCGGCTTCTACTGCCCATGGCTTTTCGAGTACTGGAGCATCGTCGCAGAAAGCTTTTCCCTCTGCTTCAGGAACAAGGGTTTTTATGTATTCAAGCAATTCCTCAAGCTTCCCGGTAATTATCCCGTGATAATCCTTACCAAGGGCATATACTGATAAAAGCGGCACATCATCATGCCTCTGACGCTTTTCAGTATAATAGTTTAATCCTGTAACTATAATTGACTTTGCCCCGGGAAACACTTTTTCAGGATCTGCCCTTCCTGCCGGATCTCTTGTAAGGTAATTCATCCTGTCGTGCATCCCTGATGCAGTCCATTTATTAAGGGCTGCCTCAGCTTCAGCAAGATGCCGGACCCTGGCAATACCGCAAATACTGAATCCAAGGTCAGCAGATTTTTGCCTGATAAGTTCCGATAGGTTTTGCTCCGCCTTTGCGGTCATTATTTTGTGTTATTAAAGGAATCCCAGTTCCAGCTTGGCTTCCTCACTGAGCATGCTTTTGTCCCATGGTGGTGTGAAAGTAAGTTTCAGATCGACTTCCTTCACCCCTTTGGCTCCTCCCACTTTATATTTCACTTCCTCAACAAGCTCCTCAGCCATAGGACAATTCGGGGCTGTCAGTGTCATTGTAACATGGGCAACATGATCATCATCAAGGTTGATTTCATAAATCAGGCCCAGGTCATAAATATTAACGGGTATTTCAGGATCGTAGATTGTTCTGAGAACCTCTCCTATCCTGGTTTCTATTTCAAGTTTTTCTGCAGCATCCATCTCAGTTCTGTTTTTGTTTTGCATCATAAGCCATGGCATACAGCTTCATTTGACGCACCATTGAAAGAAGTCCGTTTGAACGCGTTGGCGACAGGTTCTGCCGTAATCCGATCCTGTCGATAAAATATAGTTCTGTGGAAATTATCTCCCGGGGCGTCCTGCCTGACATTACCTTAATAAGAAGAGATACAATTCCCTTTGTTATAATAGCATCACTGTCAGCAGTGAATGTTATGCTTTTACCGTCAAATTCGGGTCTCAGCCACACTTTCGACTGGCAACCTTCAATAAGATAGTCCTTAACCTTGTATCTGGGATCTATCGGAGGAACATCTTTTCCCATCTCAATCAACAGGTTGTACTTATCCATCCAGTCATCAAACAGGGAGAAATCATCAATTATCTTATCCTGAACCTCGCTTATTGTCATAAAACTCAAAACATTTTTTTTACTTGTTCAATACCGGCAACAAGTGCATCAATCTCATCAAAGGTATTGTAAAAACACATTGAAGCCCGGACAGTACCTTCAATGCCATAAAAGTCCATTACAGGCTGAGCACAGTGAGTCCCGGTTCTTACTGCTATTCCCATCTTGTCGAGCACCATTCCCGTATCATACTGGTGAATACCTTCAATAAGAAAGGAGATTGTTGAAATTTTATTTGAAGAATTGCCGAATATCCTTACTCTGTCAGTTGAACTCAGTTTCTGAGTCGCATATCGAAGCAACTCCTTTTCTCTTAAGGCAATATCCTCCCTTCCCAGCGAACTGACATAATCAAGAGCAGTGCCAAGACCGGCCGCCCCGGCATAATTCATTGTACCTGCTTCAAATTTGAAGGGCAGCTGGTTATAAGTTGTTTTTTCAAAAGTAACCTTCTCCACCATGTCTCCTCCTCCCTGGTAAGGAGGCAGATCATTCAGCAGATTTTCTTTACCATAAAGTACCCCTATTCCCGTGGGGCCATAAATCTTATGTCCGGAAAAGGCATAAAAATCGCAGTCCAACTGTCTTACATCAACTATTCCGTGCTGGATGCCCTGGGCCCCGTCGACAAGAACAGGTACATTAACTGCGTGAGCTGCATCAATTATTTCCCTGAGAGGAGTTACTGTCCCCAGGGCATTTGAAGCCTGTGTGACAGCAACAATCCTGGTACGCGGAGAAAGAAGTCTGTAATATTCGTCTAAAAGCAATTCCCCGCTCTGGTTTACCGGTATAACCTTAAGCAAGGCCCCCTTTCTCTCACACAACATCTGCCATGGAACTATATTGGCATGATGTTCAAGATGACTTACAATTATTTCATCACCCTCTTTAACATACTTTTCCCCGAAAGAAAAAGCAAGGGCATTTATCGATCCTGTTGTTCCCGAGGTGAATACTATTTCCTCCTTTTTGGAGGCATTAATGAAGGAAGCAACTTTCTGACGTGCATTTTCATAGGCTTCCGAGGCCATGTCACTCAGGTAGTGTACTCCCCTGTGGATATTTCCGTTTTTCTGTGTAAGAATCTCATTTACAGCATCTATTACACATTGTGGCTTTTGTGTTGTTGCGCCATTGTCAAAATAAACAAGAGCTTTCCCGTAAACCTTCCTGCCAAGAATTGGAAAATCAGACCGTATTTCGGAAATGTCTTTCACTTTATCTGCATTAACCGCATTTAACAACACAGCTTGCACATCTTGAAAGTTCTCCCCTGAGTCGCTGCATTACAAGATTATCCATCCTTTCCCGGAGAGGTTCAATTTTAATGTTCTGAATTACTTCATGTGCAAAACCGAACATAAGCATCAGCCTGGCTTCCCGTTTACTTATGCCTCTTGACTGAAGATAAAACATCGCATTTTCATCAAGCTGTCCCACAGTGGCTCCATGACTGCATTTCACATCATCGGCATATATCTCAAGCTGTGGTTTTGTGTCCATCCTGGCATCGTCTGTCAGAAGAATATTATTGTTCTTCTGGTAAGCCTGTGTTCCCTGGGCATCTGGCCTTACAAGTATCCTGCCGTTGAAGGCGCCTGTCGACATCTCATCAAGAACTCCCTTAAAAAGCTGGTTGCTTGTGCAATTCGGCGAAGCATGGTCTACATTCACATAGTTGTCAATATGCTGCCATTTGTCGCTGAGCGCCAGTCCGTATGAATATGCTTCGGCTCTTTCACCGCCAAGGTAGTGATATGTGCTGTTTCTTATCAGACCTCCGTGCAGAGTCATGTTATTGGATGAAGTAACACTGTTTTTCTCCTGATGGATAAAAGTATGAGTCATCTTGCAGGCTGCATTGTGTTCATTCTGCACCCTGAGTATGTCAAAATGGGCATTTTCACCAACGTACACCTCGGTAACGGCATTTGTCAGGAATTTTTTCGGAGAGAGTGTATGATCACAAACGATTATTGAAAACTCAGCCCCCTTTTCAACTATTATGAGGTTCCTGTGCTGATTGAAAGTATCCACATCAGCCTGAACAAGGTTCACAACCTGAACAGGTTTGCTGAGTTTTACATTTTCGGGCACATACACAAAAACCCCGTCAGAGGCCATAGCAGTGTTCAGATGCACAAGACCATCACTGTCGCTTTTTGCATATTTTCCATAATGTTTTTCAATCAGTTCCGGAAATTTAAGCGCTGCTTCGTTAAGACTGCCTGTCCATACGCCGCTTGCCAGCTGGTGCAGCTTGCCTCTAACTGTAGGATAGAAACCATTAAGCAGAACAAGCCCGTGTGTATCAAGATCTTCTACATCGCATTTAAAAGCCTCAGCCTTTTCAAAGTCAGAAGCAACGGGCAGAAAATATCCGCTGTAGTCATGATCAAAGAACAGATTCAGGTTTGTGTACCTGTAGGCCTCATTCTTTTTTGACGGAATTCCCAGCTCCCTGAATTTTTCAAGGGCAGCTCGCCTGAATGAATTGATATAAGGAGATGACATCGACTCTATCCTGTCGATATTATTCCTGTACAGTTCAAGGTACTTTTCAGTTACTTCTGATATTCCGTTCATGCAACTACGTCGTTTTCAACCTCTTTCTTAATCCAGTCATATCCCTTTGCTTCAAGTTCAAGCGCCAGCTCCTTCCCTGAAGTCTTTACAATGCGGCCATCGTAGAGAACATGCACAACATCAGGAACTATATAATCGAGAAGTCGCTGATAATGAGTAATAACAATAAAAGAGTTATCTGACTTTTTTATTTTATTTACTCCATTGGCAACTATCCT
>JAKLDT010000097.1 GCA_022703405.1 Bacteroidota bacterium
GGCATTGAATATTTCAAATTTCAGCTTTAATAATGTCCGCTCTCCCGAAGAGGCTCATGCACGAAAATCGAACATGATCAACTGCCTCGACGACAATATAAGGGTCGAACTGGGGAAATCAACTCCTCATGGAGGAGAAGCTGCTCTTGTATCGCTGGAAAGAGCTGTTGCAGACCTCAAAAACGGCAAAATTGACGTGCTGATTACAGCACCCATCGACAAGCATAACATTCACTCTGAAAAATTTCAGTTCAAAGGCCATACTGAATATCTCAAATCGAAGGCAGGCAAAGAGGATGTATTGATGTTCATGATCGGGGAAAGCATGCGTATAGGTTTTGTGACAGGCCATATTCCTCTGGGCAAGGTTTCAGAATCTATAAGCATTGATCTTATTCTCAGGAAATTAAGGATAATGAACAACTCCCTTATTGTTGATTTTGCCATTCGTAAACCAAGGATTGCTGTCCTTGGCCTGAATCCTCATGCAGGAGATAATTCATTGCTTGGGACAGAGGAGGCTGAGATAATTACCCCGGCAATCCAGCAGGCTCAGAAGGAGGGTATTCTGCTTTTCGGTCCCTTTCCTTCCGATGGATTTTTCGGTGCAGGCATGTTCAAAAAATTCGATGGTATTTTATCAATGTATCACGACCAGGGATTAAGCCCTTTCAAGGCCCTTTCATTTGACACAGGAGTAAATTTCACTGCCGGACTGCCCTTTGTAAGAACTTCACCTGTTCATGGTACTGCCTTTGCGATTGCCGGCAGGGGAGAAGCTTCTGAAAACTCATTCCGCCAGTCAGTTTATCTTGCCTGTGATATCTTCAGGAACAGGCAGCAATATGCGGAAATTGCAAAGAATCCCCTAAAGCACCAGGATATTGAAATACACAGCGATAAGATAGATGAGCTTCCCCCCGAAATATTTAACGGAGAATCGCAACTATGATAGACTATATTAAAGGTGTAATCACCCAGGTAACGCCTACTTTTGTTGTCGTTGAAACATCAGGTACAGGGTATTTTATAAATATATCGCTCACGACATTTTCAAAACTTGAAAACAAGACCGATGTAAAAATACTTGTGCATGAAGTGATACGCGAGGACGCTCACCTCCTTTATGGATTTGCAGACCCGCAGGAAAGGGAGATCTTCCGTCATCTAATCTCCGTTACAGGCGTTGGAGCAAGCACGGCAAGGATGATGCTGTCATCCCTAAATCCTTCAGAAATTGAACATGCAATTATCGGTTCTGATGTGAATATCCTGAAAAGCATTAAAGGCATCGGATTGAAAACCGCTCAGCGAATCATTGTTGATCTCAGGGAAAAACTTGGCAAACAGGCAGGAGGTGGTGAAATATTTGCTCCTGCAGACAATACTAACCGTGAAGAAGCGTTATCAGCTTTGGTAATGCTTGGATTTGCCAAAAGCGCTGTCACTAAGGTCCTTGACAAGATAGTCAGAGAAGAAAAAAATCTGACTGTTGAGGACATGATAAAAAAAGCGCTCAAGAACTTGTAATTCTGTATATTGGGATCAGGGAGATCATATAGAAATATTCTGATATTATCTCAACTTGTTTTCTGCTCCTTTCTTATTCTGAGGACTGCGGATTCAAGCGGACAGGCCGTGCTGCAGTCTGATCAGTCATCCGACACTTCCCGTACATCAATACTTAAACTAAGGGATGATTCAGGTATTCCATGGGATGATAAGAAGAAATCACCACTGTACCTCGATAAACCTTCTAATATCAAGTCGACTGTCATCTACAATCCTGAAAAAAACGAATATGTGCTTTACGAAAGGGCAGGAGCGCTTGACATTAGGACTCCTGTCCACATGTCGCCTGAAGAATTCAGGAAGTATGAATACCGGAGAGCCATGCAGGAATACTGGCAACAGAGGGCTGCCGGTGATGAATCGGGATTCAGGTCAAACCTGATTCCGCAGATAGAGGTGGGAGGCGCAGCTTTCGATAAGGTGTTCGGGAGCAACACTATAAATATTATTCCCCAGGGATCTGCAGAACTGATTTTCGGAATAAACATTTCCAGGACAGAAAACCCGACTCTGTCAGAAAAACTCCGGACAATTCCAACCTTCGATTTCAAGGAAAAAATACAGATGAATGTCACAGGTACTATCGGTGAAAAGATGGAACTGGGCATCAATTATAATACTGACGCTATGTTTGAATTTGAGAACAGGACAAAGCTTCAGTATTCAGGTCAGGAAGATGAGATACTTAAAAAAGTTGAAGCCGGAGATGTCACCCTGCCTCTTACCGGGACACTGATCACAGGCAGCTACAGCCTTTTTGGGCTTAAGACTGAAATGCAGTTCGGTAAACTTACTGTGACTACAGTGCTCTCACAACAGAAAGGAGAATCGTCGGTAATTGATGTCAAGGGAGGAGCTCAGCTTACTGAATATGATATTACTGCCGATGACTATGAGGCAAACCGCCATTTTTTCCTTTCACAGTATTTCCGGGATGTTTATGATGAGTCACTTAAAAACCTTCCTGTTGTAAGCTCAGGCATAAACATTGAAAGGATTGAAGTCTGGATAACAAATAAGACTACAAGGTTTGAGGAAGCAAATAACAGGAATATAATTGCTTTTATGGATCTTGCTGAAAATGATAATCATATCTATAACAATATTTCTGCATTCCAGGCATCCCCCGGGGCCGAAAGATACCCGTCGAATGAGGCAAACAATATGTACGACCAGCTGATATCTGCATATTCTGCAATTCGTGATGTGGACCAGGTGACAAATTCTTTTGAGGCACTGTATCCCGATTTCCAGATAGGAAGGGATTTTGAAAAGATTGAAAATGCAAGAAAACTTAATGACAGGGAATTTGAGTTCAACAGGCAGCTTGGCTATATCTCCCTTAACACCGCCCTAAATACTGATGAGGTGCTTGCTGTTGCCTATGAATATACACTTGGCGGAAAGCTCTATAAGGTTGGTGAATTTTCAACGGACGGTATAACAGCTCCTCAGGCTCTTATACTTAAAATGCTTAAGGGAACTACTCTTACTCCCCGTATTCCCACATGGGACCTGATGATGAAGAATATTTATTCTCTTGGCTCAGGCAAGGTTGAAAAAAGTGACTTTGAACTAAACGTCCTGTATCAGGATGATGAGACCGGAAACTCTATCAATTACCTGCCTGAGGGAAAACTTGCCGATAAGATCCTCCTTCAGGTTATGGGACTTGATAATCTTAATTCCCAGCTCGACCGGGAATCGGATGGGTATTTCGATTATGTTGAGGGTATTACGATAAATGTGAACAGGGGAAAGATTGTCTTTCCCGTTATTGAGCCTTTCGGATCGCACCTGCGTAAAATGATCGGTGATTCGAGAGTCGCTGATAAATATGTTTTTCAGGAGCTGTACGATTCTACCCAGACTTATGCACGGCAGATGGCTGAAAAGAACAAGTTCAGGATTGCAGGGACGTATGCTTCCGAATCAGGATCAGAGATAAGGCTTAATGCCACAAGCATACCCCAGGGCTCGGTTAAGGTAACTGCAGGCGGTGTGCCGCTTACAGAAAACACCGATTATACTGTCGATTATAATATGGGTACTGTAAGGATTATTAATCAGGCGCTGATCGAATCGCAGACTCCTATACAGGTATCCCTTGAAAATAACCAGTTTTTTGGTTTCCAGACCAAATCACTTGTCGGAACCCATCTCGATTACCAGGTCTCAAAGAATTTTGACATTGGTGCAACAGTCCTGCACCTGAATGAACGTCCTTATACTCAGAAAGTTAATTTTGGCGAAGAACCCATTTCAAACACAATCTGGGGCCTGAATACCTCATACAAAACAGAATCCCAGCTTCTTACAAAGGCAATTGACAAACTTCCCTTTCTTGAAACCAAAGCGCCATCATCAATATCTTTCTTCGGCGAATTTGCACAGCTTATTCCTGGTCACTCCCGCGCCATTTCAAATGCAGGCAACTCATATATTGACGATTTTGAAGCAAGTGAAATCCCTCTTGACCTGAAATCGTTCAACGCATGGACAATGTCAAGCATACCACAGGGACAGGATCAGATGTTCCCTGAAGCCAGGCTTAACAACAAGCCCGAAAGCGGATTCAACAGGGCAAAGCTTGCATGGTACGTAATCGATCCTCTCTTCCTGAGGAACGGATCTTCAACTCCGGGTCATATTAAGTCAACTCCCGATCTTCAGTCGAGTCATTATGTGCGTGAGATCTATGAGGATGAGATATTCCCGTACAGGGAAAGTCCAAGTGGCATTCCGACAAATATTTCTGTACTTAACCTGGGGTTTTATCCTTCAGAAAAGGGATCATATAACTATGACACTGACCCTGGTACTTATTCGGCAGGTGTCTCAACCGAGGGCACGCTCAATGAACCTCAGACAAGATGGGGAGGTATGATGCGTGAAGTGCTTACGAGCGATTTTGAAGCAGCAAATATCCAGTACATTAAGTTCTGGCTCATGGATCCTTTTGTTGAGGACCCTGATAATGAGGGCGGTGACTTTTACATCAACCTGGGAAATATCTCTGAGGATATACTTCGCGACTCAAGGAAAAGCTTTGAGAACGGACTGCCAGGATCACCTGACGTGAAGAATGTTGATACAACTTCATGGGGCAGGGTTCCAACAGTTCAGGCAGTGGTTCATGCCTTCGATAACGAAATCACATCGAGGGTATATCAGGATGTTGGTCTTGACGGCCTCAGAGACATTGATGAACAGGATTTTTTCGGGAATTATCTTCAGAAGCTTCAGGCTCTGATCAGTCCCGCAGCTTATCAGAATGCTGCTGAAGATCCGTCAAGCGATAATTTCCACTATTTCAGGGGGAGTGATTATGATACACGGCAACTTGGTATTCTTGACCGGTACAAGAAATATAACGGTCAGGATGGCAACTCCCCGACCTCCGAAATGTCAAAGGAACCATATCCCACTTCAGGAACAACACTCCCCGATATGGAGGATATAAACCGTGACAATACACTGAGTGAGACGGAAAGTTATTACCAGTACAGGATCAGCATGCGTCCCGGAGATATCCAGGTGGGAAAAAACTATGTGGTTGACGAGATTGAATATGAGGCAACTTTCGCAAACAGTAAGAAATCGAAAGTGAAATGGTATCAGTTCAAGATTCCCGTGAACGATTATCAGAAAGTCATTGGGTCAATAAAGGATTTCAAATCAATCCGCTTCATGAGGATGTTTATGAGGGGATTTGAGAAGCCAACAATTATGCGATTTGCTGAGCTCGACCTCGTGAGGGCAGAATGGAGAAAGTATAATATTTCATTTATGGAGGGAGGAGAGAGGATTACTGTTCCTGAACTTTCTGATGGTACTTTCGAGATAAGCTCTGTAAGTATTGAGGAGAACTCGGGAAAGGAACCTGTCAACTATGTGCTTCCCCCCGGCTTCGACAGGGTTACTGATCCGCAAAATCCCCAGCTCAGACAGCTTAACGAACAGTCAATGGTGCTTAAAGTGCAAGACCTTGAGGATGGGGATGCAAGGGCTGCCTACAAAAATGTAAATATTGACATAAGACAGTACAGAAGCCTGAAGCTCGAAGTTCATGCCGAGGCTCTGATTGGTCATCCGTTAAGGGATAATGAGCTTACAGCTTTTGTAAGGCTTGGGTCAGACTATAAGGGAAATTTCTATGAATATGAACTACCGCTAAAGATAACCTCACCTGGTCGTTATGACAATAATTCCGATGCTTCAAGGGCTCTTGTATGGCCTGAGGAAAACAGTTTTACCGTAAATATGGCCCTGCTGCAGGAAGCTAAACAGGAAAGAAACAGGCAAATGGACCTTCCAAATTCGTCTCTGAGTGTTTCCGATGTTTTCGTTTATACAAACGGACTTGCAAGAGTTTCTGTATCAGGGAATCCAAACCTTAGTAATATCAGAGTTATCATGGTTGGTGTGAGGAATCCTATAAAAACCAGGACAGCAGGACCTGATGACGGAATACCAAAATCGGGAGAAGTGTGGTTTAACGAACTGAGACTCAGTGATTTTATCGAGAACAGCGGTTGGGCTGCAAATGCACATCTCCAGGCTCGCCTGGCCGACCTGGGAACAGTCGACCTGGTAGGGCAGACAAGTACTCCCGGCTGGGGAAGCATTGAAAAGAAGGTAAATGAAAGGAGCATAGAGTATACAAAGAATTTCGACCTGTCTTCTACTGTGGAAATGGGAAAATTTTTTCCTGAAAAAGCAGCAGTAAGGTTTCCTGTTTATGTCGGCATGTCTGAAACACGCATTCAGCCACAGTATAATCAGCTTGATCCTGATATCCCTCTTAAACAGGCACTTGATGCAGCGAAGAATAAAACTGCCAGGGATTCAATACGCTCAATCTCTGAAGACCTCATGCAAAGGAAGACACTGACAATAAGCAATGCCGGAATTACTGCAAGGGGTGAAAAGCCACGTCCCTGGGATATTGCCAATCTCAGCGTGAACTATACTTATAACGAGGTATATAAGAGCAATACAAAAACGGAGATCAATCTTGAAAAGAACTACAGGGGAGGCCTTAATTACAACTATGAGGCCCAGCCGGCAAACATTATGCCCCTGAAAAATGTGCGCTTCCTTAATCCTGCAGCTTTCAGGCTGATAAAGGACTTTAATTTCTATCCCTTCCCGAAAAGTCTGGCATTCAGAACTGAACTAAGCAGGTATTACAATGAGATAAAAACAAGGAACATTAATAATCCGCACCTCAGGGTAACTCCTTCTTTCAGAAAGGATTTTGAATGGTACAGGATGTACGATGTAAAGTATGATATCACACGACAGCTGAAATTTGATTTTACTGCAAATAATATTTCAAGAATTGATGAACCGCTCGGAGGAGTTGACAGAAGAAGATACAGCACACTTTACGAGAACTGGAAGGATTCTGTGCTTACAAATCTTAGAAACGGAGGCAGGAATACCGATTACAATCATTTTATAAATGTTCAGTACAATATACCTGTAAACAAACTCCCGCTTTTGTCCTGGCTAAATGCCAATGCCCGTTATGGAGCTGATTATAACTGGCTTGCAGGGCCGGTCTTCCCCGACAGCCTTAATATTAAAATGGGCAATACAATCAAGAACCACAATGAAGCAACAATAACTGGTATGGCAAACCTCTCAACCCTCTATGGAAAATCAAAATTTCTGAAGAGGATAGAGAACAATACCCGTCCGGAGGGTATGAAACGTCAGAAAGCTGAAACGATAACGGTCAGCTATAATAAGGCAGGCATAAACTTCAAGGCAAAGACACCAAGAGCAATAAACCATAACCTTGGCACAAAGGATGTAAAAATAAAGGTTACCGGTAAGAATGGTCAGGATGTGAAGGGAAAGATGGAGGTCCTTAGCGAAAACAGGATAAACTTCACAACCGATGAACAGGCAGACAATACCACAATACTCGTTGAGGGGCAGGTTGAAAAGAAGAAAAATCCGTTTATAGTTACTGCTGAATACCTTGTGAGAGCTGTTATGGGAATAAGATCAGTGAGTCTTACATTCACCTCATCACAGGGCCAGTTTCTGCCTGGTTATACTCCGGGCACCTCATATCTGGGCATGAGCAGGTTCAACAGTACAACAGCTCCCGGCTGGCCTTTCATTCTCGGTTACAGTGATCCTGAATTCTTTGACAATGCTATCAGAAATAACTGGATATCAGCTGATACGCTGCTGAATACACCAGCCACCCGATACAATAAATATGATCTGTCATTCAGAAGCATGGTTGAGCCTTTCCCCGGACTGAGAATCGACATAAATGCGGACAGGCGGTATATGGAAAATATAAGCGCTTATTACATAGCAGATTATAATGGTAATTTCCCGGATTCAACAAGAAACACTGTGATGTCGGGTACCTTCTCAATTAGTGTTATCTCATGGGGTACTTCCTTCGAAAAGATCTCCAAGGATAATGACTATGTGTCACCTGCTTTTGAAAGATTCAAGGAGAACACTGTAATAATTTCACAGAGAAGGGCAAACGAGCGGCAAAGTAAAAATCCCTTATATAATCCTGATACCGATCCTGTTACAGGTAGTCCCCTGAATGGGCCATATAAAAGCGGATATGGCAGAACGTCACGTGAAGTCCTTATTCCTGCATTCATTGCTGCCTATACAAAAACAGATCCACGGAAAGTTACACTTGCAACTTTCCCTTCTGCTATGTCGATGATGCCAAACTGGAGGATAAATTTTGATGGTCTTTCAAAGTTTGAATTCGTGCAGAGGACCTTCCGTTCAATTAACCTGATGCATCAGTACCGCAGTACATACCAGATAGGATCATATACAACAAACCTAAATTACCGGACTGATGAAACCGGTGTCAGCGCCATAAGGGATTTACAGAATAATTACCTGCCCCAGTACGAGATAAATGTAGTCTCAATAAATGAGCAGTTCAGTCCGCTTATAAATGTTGACATGAACTGGAAAAACAGCCTGACAACAAGAATGGAGTGGAGAAAATCGAGGACTGTCTCACTCAACCTTACAAGTAATCAGATTGCCGATGCCAGGGTTAATGAAATAATTATAGGTGCAGGTTACAGGTTTGATGAGGTTGCGATTGTGCTTAAAACTCTCGGAGGAGGGCAGAAGGCACTGAAGAGCGATCTCAACATCCGCCTTGATTTTTCAATGCGCGACAACAAAACACTTGCCCGCAAGCTGATTGAAGATGTAAATCAGCCTGTTGTAGGGCAGAAGGTATTCACTGTCGGTGCAACTGCTGATTATATTCTGAGTGACAGGTTCAACCTGCAGCTTTTTGCAGATCACAGCATGACCAATCCTTTTGTTGCAAATACCTTCCCGACATCAAACACAAATTTTGGATTCTCACTCAAATTCACACTCGTTCAGTAATTATTGCAGCATATCACTCTTAAAATGAGAATTGTCACGTCGGGTGATTAAAAAAAAGCCTATTTTTGAATTGATTATGTATAAATGAAAGAATTAACCTTAAAAAGCAAGCTATGAATATACCGGCCGGATTATTGTATACCAAAGATCACGAATGGATAAAGGTAGAAGGTGATACAGGTATTGTTGGAATTACTGATTTCGCTCAGGGTGAACTCGGAGATGTTGTCTTTATTGAAATAGAGACTGCAGGAGAAACTCTTAAAAAGGAAGAAGTATTTGGGACAATTGAAGCAGTTAAAACTGTTTCAGATATGTTCATGCCTGTTTCAGGAGAGATACTTGAAGTTAATCCTGAACTGGAAAATGCACCTGACCAGGTAAACAAAGATCCTTATGGCAAAGGGTGGATGGTTAAGATAAAAATATCTGATAAATCGGAGCTTGACTCCCTCCTTACAGCTGAAAAATACAAAGCTCTTTTGTAGAGCGTTTCATATAAAGGATAAAAAAAATGGGTGCCTGTCCGGCACCCATTTTTTTATAAGGTTTTCTTGACTTCTATTTCCTGGTAACCTTCAACTATGTCACCAACTTTTAAGTCGTTAAAATTCATTATGTTAAGGCCGCATTCGTAACCGCCTACAACTTCTTTCACATCATCCTTGAATCTCTTGAGTGATCCCAGATCGCCTGTATAGATTACAATGCCATCACGGATGATCCTGACTTTGGTATTCCTGGTTATCTTGCCTTCTTTCACATAACAGCCTGCAACAGTACCAACCTTTGTAACCTTGAAGAGATCACGGATCTCAAGTGTGGCAACAATCTCTTCCCTTACCTCAGGTGAAAGCATACCTTCCATAGCAGACTTGATCTCTTCTATAGCGTTGTAGATGATTGAATACAGACGTATATCGATCTCCTCCTTTTCGGCAAGTTTCCTGGCACTTAGTGATGGTCTTACCTGGAAACCTACAATGATTGCGTTTGATGCAGCAGCGAGCAGAACATCAGATTCTGAGATCTGTCCCACAGCTTTATGTATTATGTTAAGCTGAATTTCAGGAGTTGAGAGTTTTATGAGTGAATCGCTGAGCGCTTCAACTGAACCGTCCACGTCACCTTTTACAATTATGTTAAGCTCCTGGAAGTTACCGATAGCAATCCTTCTTCCAATCTCATCAAGTGTAATGTGTTTCTGAGTGCGAAGTCCCTGCTCCCTCTGCAGCTGGGCTCTCTTGGTTGCTATATCCTTGGCTTCCCGGTCGCTGTCCATAATATTGAACTTGTCACCTGCCTGCGGCGCGCCGTTAAGGCCCAGGATGAGTGCAGGAGTAGCAGGTCCCACTTCGGTAACCTTATTTCCCCTCTCATTGTACATGGCTTTGACATGTCCGAAGCAGCTTCCTGCAAGCATTATGTCCCCGATCCTCAGAGTGCCTGCTTTTACAAGCACTGTGGCAGTGAAACCACGACCTTTGTCGAGTGATGATTCAATTACTGTACCTATTGCCGGTTTATCAGGATTGGCTTTCAGGTCAAGCATTTCAGCCTCAAGCAGTACCTTGTCAAGCAGGAGGTCGATGTTGAGACCTGATTTTGCTGATATTTCCTGCGACTGGAATTTGCCTCCCCAGTCTTCAACAAGGTAATTCATTGAAGCAAGAGCTTCTTTTATCTTGTCGGGGTTAGCGCTTGGCTTATCTATTTTATTAATTGCAAAAATTATGGGAACACCGGCTGCTGATGCATGGTTTATTGCTTCCCTTGTCTG
>JAKLDT010000098.1 GCA_022703405.1 Bacteroidota bacterium
AAAGGTGGAAATATGGCCAGACTAGCCGGTCGTAAATAAAAAATCTGATGTATACAATCATTGACGGAAGAAAGGTCTCTGCAGAGATTAAACAGGAAATCGGAGCTGAGGTAAAAGAACTGATCAGAAAAGGAAAAAAAGTACCTCATCTGGCAGCTGTTCTCGTCGGAAATGATGGCTCCAGTGTAACCTATGTCAACAATAAGGTAAAGGACTGTGCTGAAGTGGGATTCAAATCAACACTGTTAAGGTATGACGACAATATTACAGAAGCTTTTCTTCTTGAAAGGATTGCAGCATTGAATGCCGACAGCGATGTTGATGGTTTTATTGTGCAGCTTCCGCTTCCGGGACATATATCTGAAAATAAGGTAATTGAATCAATTGACCCGGCTAAGGATGCTGATGGTTTTCATCCCGAAAATATTGGCAGGATGATGATCGGACTTCCCGGTTATCTTCCTGCAACTCCTTATGGGATCATTGAACTTATAAAACGATATGGCATTCAAACTACAGGTAAGAACTGTGCTGTTATAGGAAGAAGCAACATTGTCGGAAGGCCTGTAAGCATTCTCATGTCACAAAAGGGAATGGATGCCACTGTAACTCTTCTTCACAGCAAAACAAGAAATATAAAGGATATTGTAAGGGAGGCTGATATTATTATTGCAGCAATCGGATCACCTGGATTTGTTACAGCCGATATGGTCAGGGAAGGAGCAGTTGTGATTGATGTTGGAACAACAAGAGTTCCTGCACCAGGTACAAAATCAGGCTTCAGGCTTGCCGGTGATGTGGATTTTGAAAATGTTGCTCCAAAGTGTTCATTTATAACACCTGTTCCAGGTGGAGTAGGCCCGATGACAAGAGTTTCACTGCTAAGGAATACGCTGATGGCCGTAAGGCTTAGTTAGGCAGATCTATTCCTGTCAGGTAAAGATCGAAATTTCCTTTGCCTCCGGGCCGGTTTGAGGAAAAAATCAGGTATGCATTTGAAAAATCCTGTACAGAACCCAGCACAGGCCTGAATTCGTCTGAAGAGGTATTAATGCCTGGACCAAAATTCACCGGGGAACTCCATTTTTTATTTTTAAGCACTGAGTAATAAAGATCATAGCCCCCGAGTCCGCCGACTCTGTCGGATGCAAAGACAATTACATTTTTATGGAAGAATGGGCACTTGTCATTCCCCTCACTGTTAAAAATATCCTGAATAATTGATTCTTTAAAAGCTTTGCCGAACTGCTCACTTAACGGCTTGTCATTGTTCAGCGTATCAAGATAAATATCAAAATTGCCTCTTCTGTCTGAACAGTAATAAACGCTGTCCTGGTCAGTATCTAAGCACAAATAGGCTTCATCAGAAGTGGTATTGAATAAATTAATCGGGAAAGGTCCGCTTATTTCAGGTAATGAGGTACCCTGAACTGGCGCATTCCGGAGGTAATGAAAGTTAAGCTTGCCATTGGCATCTTCGGATGAAAGTATGAGATACTCAAAACCATCTGCAGTACTGAAAAACCTGTAAGGGCCGAAATCATTTTCTGTTGTAGCCGCCTTTGAAATAAGACCTGCTATGAACCCGTCATTTGTAATTTCTGCATTCAGTTCACATTTTCCTGTTGTCTGGTTAAAGTTGTAGTTTATCTTTCCCTGTTCAATATCAAACTGACCACCTGAGCTTTTCCTGTTACTCGAAAAAATAACAGAAATAGCATCACTTATTTCATAGACTGTTGTATTATAATCATCGTAAGCAGAATTGATGCCTTCCATGTTTATGATACTATCGGGGAAAGTACCATACTGAAAATTAATCGGATTATCTTCTTTCTTGCATGATAAGGCTAATGTAATCATCAGGCCTGTAGTCAATAATATACGGAGAGTGCTACTGTAAACAGCTGTCATTTTGAACAATTTGAGGGCATAATCACAAATATACCAATAATAACTAAAACGAAAAACCGGGTAGGGGCCCGGTTTTTCACAAGTAGAATTTAGGTTAATTCTAGGGTAATTATGGTGTTTAGGGTTTTTCCAAGTTAATTACAACAATAAGATGCTAATTTGCCTGCTGAGGTTGCGTAATATCTGAAAAAAATGTAAAATATTTAAACAATGCCTTCTATTTATCATTAAGACAACTACTTACAAAGATAAATTATTGTTAATAACTGAAAAAATGTGAATGTAACGCTAATTAAAATAGTATTATTTTTGTAAAGTATATTATACTGGGATGGAAGAGGACAGATTCGGTTTTTCATTTGAGGAAGAGATTAAGCAAACAGTCCAGAAATTCGAGCGCATGAAAAAAAACAATGAGCGTTGTTTTTTTGATGTAATAGAGTTCGAAACAATAATTGACTACTATATCGAAAGCAATAACTCGGCTAAAGCATTTGAAGCAGCAGCTCTGGCTAGTGAACAACACCCCCATTCAGTTTCCATACAACTCAGGAAAGCAAAGGTACTACTCGACAAAGGCAGGGCAGTAGAAGCCCTTCGTCTACTGAAAAAGCTTGAGAGCATCGAACCTGGAAATCATGAGCTTTTTATTGCAAAAGGGACTGCATACGGTATTCTTGGAGATATTCAGGGTGCAAAGAAGATGTTCGACCAGGCTCTTACACTTGATACAGATGATATTGAAAATGTTCTTTTCACAATAACTTCTGTACTGCAGAATCTCAATTATTATGAGCAGATGATCCCTTATATGCTGAGGCTTATAGAGCTTGAACCTGATTTTAAGGCTCATCTGTATGATCTTGCTTATGCCTACGAGAAAATAGAGGATTTTGACAACAGTATACGCTGTTATCTTAAATATCTTGAGGAGGAGCCATATTCTGACAGTGCATGGTACAATCTTGGGATAATTTACAACAAGCTTGATATGCATGAACAGGCAATGGAGGCCTATGATTATGCACTAGCAATAAACTCAGAGAATACTTTTGCCTTGTTTAATAAGGGTAATATCCTGAGCAATATTGAGAAATATGCAGAAGCAATTCCTGTATATCATGAGTATCTTGAGAATGAGCCGGACAGCTTTGAAGCCATGACCTATCTGGCTGATTGTTATGAAAAAACAAATGATCTCAGGCTTGCACGGAAATACTATCAGGAAGCTATTGAACTGGCACCCGATTTTGCTGATCCTTGGTTTGGTCTTGGTGTAATTGCACTAAATTCTGGAAATATTGAAGACAGCCTTCTATATTTCAGAAAAGCTGTAAGGCTTGACGATGAGAATCCTGAATTC
Source organism: Bacteroidota bacterium (assembly GCA_022703405.1). Lineage (GTDB taxonomy): Bacteria > Bacteroidota > Bacteroidia > Bacteroidales > VadinHA17 > LD21. The sequence goes on from JAKLDT010000098.1 coordinate 3,278, forward strand.
TGGTATCTGCTGGGGAAGGCACATATTGCTGGAGGCGAAAAGAAGGCAGCGATGCGTTGTTTCAGGGAAGCTCTCAAGCACGATGCATACTATAACGAGGTTTGGATAGACCTTGGACGTATTGTAATAAATGAGAAACTCGAGGAAAAGGCTCTGCCCTTCCTTGAACTTGCATATAAGGTGACAGGAGATGTACCTGGTATCAATTACCTGCTTTCTGCTTTCTTTCTTTATGCAGGAAATACAGAAAAATCTCTGAAGCATCTGACATCTGCCCTTGCAATCGAAAAAGAAGCATTTAATGATTTCATGGAACTATTCCCAGCTAATCTGTTCACAGAGGATATAAAAAGCTTACTTAAGGAGAATGATATCAGTTAATAATAAACAATCAACACTTAAAGGATGAAAATTTCTCTTCCATACATTCCCGAGCGGCCTGAAAAGCCAAGAAAATCAGGACTTACAATGGTAATGGATAAAGGTTTGAGCATTCGTGAAGCCGAAGATTTTATGTCAGTCGGCAGCGAATACACTGATTTTGTCAAGCTTGGTTTCGGGACTTCTGTAATAACACCCGGATTTGACAGGAAAATTGAAATATATAAGAAATCAGGAACAGTACCCTATTTTGGAGGAACCCTCTTTGAAGCATATATTGTCAGGAAAATGTTTCGTGAATATGTTGAACTTCTTGACCGCTTTGAGCTTACTCTTGTTGAGGTCTCAGACGGATCGTACGATATAGATCATAATGTAAAGCTTGAATACATAAATAAGCTGTCAGAAAAAAGGGTTGTGATCTCCGAAGTAGGTTCCAAAAAGAAGGATATTGTTTACACGCCCGAACAGTGGGTGTCAATGATGAAATCTGAACTGGAAGCCGGCTCCTCAAAGGTTATTGCCGAGGCAAGAGAATCTGGCACTATTGGCATATATAATGATGACGGCTCTGTTAATAATGAGCTTATTAAAGCCATATCAGAACATGTGAAGCTTGATAATGTTCTGTGGGAAGCACCTTTAAAATCACAACAGGCCTGGTTTATAAAGAACTTCGGCTCAAATGTTAATCTGGGAAACATTGCACCGAATGAAATTATTCCACTCGAAACACTCAGGCTGGGACTAAGGGGTGATACGTTTTTCCAGTTCCTTCCAGGTGATCTGGTTTAATATTTACCGCCAATGAGAAAATATGGCCTGATAGGTTATCCGCTTGGTCATTCATTTTCACAGAAGTATTTTAGTGAGAAGTTCATAAAAGAATGGATCACTGATGCAGTTTATGACAACTATCCTCTGCGGTATATCTCAGATTTACCGCAGCTGATAAGCGAAAATGCCGGTTTATGCGGCCTGAATGTTACAATCCCTCACAAATCTGCAGTAATCAGATATCTCAATGAAATCGACTCCACGGCAGAGGAAATAGGCTCGGTAAATGTTATCAAAATTTCATGGCAGGAAGGCAGGCCTTACCTTAAGGGATTTAACAGCGATGTATTTGGTATTGAGGATTCCCTCCGGCCATATCTTAAGATGAATATCAGGCAGGCATTGGTGCTTGGTACCGGTGGTAGTTCAAAATCTGTCTGTTATGTGCTTAAAAACAATCAAATCAATATCATACAGGTATCAAGGGAAGTTAAATCCGGAGTTATAACTTATAATCAGCTTACAGATGAGATTCTAAGGGAGAGCAGGTTAATAATAAACACCACCCCGCTTGGAATGTACCCGGATATTGAAGGTCGGCCTTCAATAAATTATTCAGCGCTGGGCAAGGACCATATTCTGTTTGATCTTGTTTATAATCCTGAACAGACTTCTTTCCTGAGGCTAGGCTCAGATAATGGTGCAACTACAATAGCCGGTATCAAAATGCTTCATTCACAGGCAGAAAGAGCCTGGGAAATTTGGAATGATAACAGGTTCTGATTAGTTGTATAGGCTTAGCCGTCAAGGCCTTTTCGTGCCCCTTTCCTTCTGACCCAGTAGCGGGGATCGCAATCAGTGCATTCCTGATTCCAGTAACCTGGGGTGACAGGAGCCCCTGCAGGAGTCATGAGCTGTCTCTCATAGACTGCAAAAACTGGATTAAAAAGAAGATCGGAAACACCTATTGTATACTTTGGTTCCGCGTCAGGACTTGCGGAAGGTTCCTGCAACTCTATGACATCCAGGTTGTTCGATGAAAGAAGGTCTTTGAGAAAAGCAGCCCTTTCAAGTGTGATTCCTGATTCAACAATAGTGCATCTGACACCATTGATCTCACTTACAATATGTTTCGCATTATTAATAGCCATAGACTTCAGAATATCAGATACCGTAACTTATATTTCTTATTATTTCGAAAAGTATGCTTGCAAAACCTATTACAAATATGCCTGCAACGCATAAACCAAGTCCGAGTTTAGTGTAAAATCCGGAATTAACTTTTTCAATCGGAGTCTCACTTCTTGTAAGGAACATGGCTTTAACAATCAGAAGATAGTAGTAAAGTGATATTATTGTGTTCAAAACAGCTATCAGTACAAGAATGTAGAAACCTTTCTCTGCTGCAGCCGCAAAAAGAAAGAATTTGCCAAAAAAGCCTGCAACAGGAGGGATGCCTGCAAGGGAGAACAATGCCAGGGTCATAATAAGACTCAATCCCGGATTTGTCTGATAAAGACCATTATAGTCATTAATATTTTCCTTGTTTGTCGCATTTGAAATAACCAGAACAACCCCGAATGCTCCAAGGTTTGAAAAGATGTATACAAGTATATAATATATTACTGATGCCATTCCGAGCTGGTTTCCGCCAATAAAACCCAGAAGCAGATATCCTGCCTGTGAAATTGAGGAGAATGCAAGGAATCTTTTGAGATTCTGCTGCCTGATTGCAAACAGGTTACCGATTGTCATTGTCAGAATAGCAGTGACATATATAGCTTTCTGCCATGTTTCAGTTATTACAGGGAAGACAGTAAAGAGTATAATTATGAAAATAAATGCTGCAGCGCCTTTCGAGATAACCGAAAGATATGATGTAACATTTATGGGAGCGCCTTCATAAACGTCAGCTGTCCAAAGGTGAAATGGTACTATCGAGAGTTTGAAAGCCATACCGGTGAAGAAAAAGATAAAGCCCAGAACCTGAAGATTGTTGTTCTGGAACAGATCAGCAACCTCATTGAAATAAAGGGTGCCGGTAGTACCGTATATCATTGATAATCCGTATAACAGAATACCTGATGAGAAAGCGGAAATCATAATCAGCTTTATTCCGGCTTCTGCTGACTGGTTTTTGTAACGGTCATACGCAGCAAGCGCAGCAATTGGAATTGTAGCAAGCTCAAGACCGATGTAAAACATCAGGAAATGCCCTGATGAGATCATGAAATTCATCCCAATGACAGTTGATATCAGAAGTATAAAATATTCATGAATCTTATCAGCGTTTTCATCCTTTCTTAGCCAGTCTGCTGACTGAATGAGTATTATAAGCACTCCTACATTCAGAATGTTTTTCATTAACAGTTTTCCAGCTGTGGAATTATACATGCCTCCGAACATACTGCCCTCCGGTGAGGGAAGAAATCCTGCAGCTGTTATTACACCGAATAGTATCAGTGTAAATGAAATTATAGAATGCTTCTTTTTCGGATCCGAGAAGATCTCAGCTATCAGGATAATCAATGCCACTGCTGTAAGGAGCAGTTCGTGACGCATTATCAGAAAATTACTTGAGCTCATTTTTAAACTTTATCCGGAACAGTTATTAATCCATTTAATTAAAACAATCCTGCTGCTAATATCTTATTCACAATAGGCTGAAGACTTTTACCAATCATTGTTGACAGCCAGAAGGGCGCAAGTCCTATTCCTGCAACAGAGCCTATTAATGTTATAACAGAGACTTTCTCATACCATTTGGCATCGGTAAGATGTGCATGATGCTCATCTTTGACGGGTCCAAGAAGGAGAATAGCAACAACACGCAGAATATAAACAGCAGTTATTACAATTGATGAAACAGCTACAATTGTAACAACCCTGTGGAAAGTATCAGTATGCTGGAATGCACCGACAAATATTGTCATTTCTGCAACAAAACCACTAAGACCTGGAAGTCCGAGTGATGCAAGACCTGCAATCACGTATGCAACTGACAGAAATGGGATTATCTTCATAAGACCACCCATTTCATTTATTATCCTTGTATGCGTTCTGCCATAAATCATTCCAATAAGAGCAAAGAAAAGGGCTGTCATCAATCCGTGTGAAATCATCTGTATTACAGCACCATTCAACGCAGTCTGGTTCATCATGAGCACTGCAAAAAGAACAAGTCCGCAGTGACTTACAGAAGAATATGCATTGATATATTTGAGATCTTTCTGGACTATTGCCCCGAAAGCGCCATAAACAACGCTTATTGAGGTTAGAATAATGAAAATCCAGTTGAGCTCACTGGCAGCTTCAGGCATCAGGAAAATTGCAACACGGAATGCACCATATCCTCCCAGTTTCATAAGCACACCGGCATGTAGCATTGATACAGCGGTAGGTGCAGAAGCGTGGCCATCAGGAGACCATGTATGGAATGGAAATAAGGCGCCCAGAATACCAAAACCTATAAATGTAAGCGGGAAGAAAAGTCTCTGAGCTGATACCGGTATTGTAATTTTTGATATTTCAAGAATGTTGAATGTGAATTGTCCGCCGTCTGGTGCAGAATTGAAATATATGCCCAGAAGTCCCAGAAGAATCAGGGCAGAACCTCCCATCAGCATCAGGGTAAGCTTCATTGCTGAATATTCCTTGGGGCCGCTTCCCCATATACCAATAAGCAGGTACATAGGAATAACTGCCAGCTCATAGAACAGGAACATTGTAAAAAGATCTATTGAGATAAAGAATCCAAAGACCCCTGTTGCAAGAAGTATAAGTGAAATAAAGAACTCCTTAGTGAGGAATTCTACTTCCCAAGAGGCAAAGATTCCCGCGAACACAACAATTGAGGTCAGTGCAATCATCGCAACCGATATACCGTCAACACCTATTGCATAATGTATGTTTAAACTCTTAAACCAGAGATAATCCTTAATAAAAAGCATTTCGTCATTAACTCCTGCTTTTCTTGCTGAAAGGTACATGAATACAAGGACTGCAGCCAGTATTAGCTGTATTCCCATACCGATGGCTGCTACAATCCTGACTTGTTTTATGTCCTTTACAAACAGTATCCCTGTGATAGTCAGTACTGGTATTACTACAAATAGCGTTAAAATATCCATATTGTTAATTCTTTACCTTTTTTCTATTTCCATAAATAAACTAACAGCACAACAAGGCTTATTGCACCTGTGATGAAAATGAAGCCGTATTTCTGAAGCTGTCCTGACTGAAATTCCCTTATCCTGAATGAGATAACCTGTGTAACAAATGCTATGGAATTCATTGTTCCATCCACAATATGCCTGTCAAACCATGCAATAGGAGTGGAGATGTATCTGAATATTATATTTTTTGTAACGAAAATATATACTTCATCAATATAGAATTTGTTGTAAGCCCATTTGTAGCTGTGTTTAAAAGTTGCCGCGACTTTATCAGGTATTGCTGTTTCCTTCCTGTACATGAGGAAAGCTATACCTATACCCACCAGTCCGATCAGAACAGAAGGAATAGCAACCGACATCTCAATATGCGATTCAAAGGCTTTTCCGTCAGAAGTAACTAGTTCATTAAATGGAATAAAGCCTGCAAATACTGATCCTGTTGCAAGAATAATAAGAGGTATTGTCATAGTTGCCGGTGCCTCATGAGGTGTGTGATGATAATGTGTATCTCTTCCCCAGAATATGTTGAAATAAAGTCTGAACATATAGAATGCGGTAAGTCCGGCAACAATATATTCAACTGCAAACAGAAGCTTGTTGTGATGTAAGGCAGCAGTCAGTATTTCATCCTTGCTGAAAAAGCCTGAAAGAGGTGGTATACCGGCTATTGTTAGACAGGCAATAAGAAATGTAAGATGTGTTACAGGCAGATATTTTCTTAAGCCTCCCATATCTGTCATATAATTACTATGTACGGCATGTATAATTGCACCGGCTCCAAGGAAGAGCAGAGCCTTGAACATGGCATGTGTGAACAGGTGGAACATAGAAGCCATATAGCCGAGTCCATCATGACCACCATAGCCTGAGACGCCAAGAGCAAGCATCATATAACCGATCTGTGACATTGTTGAAAAGGCAAGTACACGCTTAATGTCAGTCTGGGTGCAGGCAATAACAGCTGCAAACAATGATGAAAAGGCACCCACATAAGCAACAACATTAAGTGCATCGGGTGCTCCAATGGCATATACCGGGAAAAGCCTTGCCACAAGATAAACACCTGCAACAACCATTGTTGCCGCGTGGATCAGGGCTGATACCGGTGTTGGGCCCTCCATAGCATCAGGAAGCCATATATGGAAGGGAAACATTGCTGATTTTCCGACACCTCCCATGAAAACAAAGATCATTGACCATGTAAGAACAGATAATCCCATAAAGGCAGCACCTCCCGTCTGGGTGATTGCTGGTCCATTGAGACTTGTAAGTGTAATAAAATCAAATGTTTTAGTGTTAAATGAGAGAATAAGGATACCTATAAGGAATCCCATATCGGCAAATCTTGTAACTATGAATGCTTTTTTGGAAGCCCTTACTGCTGATGGTTTTGTATAATAGAAACCTATAAGCAGATATGAAGAAACACCTACAAGCTCCCAGAAAATATACATCTGGAAAATGTTGGTGGCAACCACAAGCCCGAGCATTGAGAAACTGAAAAGTGAAAGGAAGGCAAAGAAGCGCTCAAAACCTTTCTCTCCTTTCATATATCCCAGACTGTATATGTGAACCATAAAGGAAACAGTTGTTACTACAATAAGCATCATGACTGAAATGGGATCGAGCAGTATGCCCATGTCAATATGCAGGTTTTCAGTCAGCCTAAGCCATACTGTGTTAAATGCTGTAATCTGCTGATGCGTGTCAGCTATTTTTTCCGACCTGAAAAAATACTGGTATGCAGCAAAATAGGAGAGAAATGTAATAATGCCCAGTCCTGCTGTCCCTAACAGCCCTGATAACTTTGCTTTTAACTTATGGCCTGCAAGTCCAAGCAGGAGGAACATAAGGAAAGGAAGTACCAGTATCCAGATTGTGTAGCCGAAATTAATCATCGTAAACTGTCCCTGTTTATTTTTTAATAATCAATATTTCATTTCATTAACATCCTCAACATTTATTGTTGCAAAGCGCCTGTAAATGT
>JAKLDT010000099.1 GCA_022703405.1 Bacteroidota bacterium
TATCTGTAAAAGCTCCTGCCCTTGCTCTCCATCTCAGCTCACTGAAAGCCCCGATGTCATCATATCTTTTGCTTACCTCAAACCTAAACATGTCGTAATGCCTTATTACGTCCTCAAAATCAGTCAGTTTGTTAATTCCATGCTGCCAGCTGAGTGTAAATGTGGGCCAGTCTGAACCCTGAGGTATTTTTCTTCCTTTGTATATTCTGTATTTCTGGAAGGGGGTGAATGAAAATTTCGCAGTGATATCTGTGTGTGCCTGGTCAGTTACATTGTTAAGCGGATTTGCTGCAGAATCAAGGTAACTGTTTACCGGGATGTTCGGACTGTATACATTTTCTGTATTTAACACTGAAAAAGAACTTGTATTTTCAAGGGCCTTGCGCTGTTCCCTCGAAGAGCTGAGTTCAAGATTCATTCCGTTAGTTATTGTGACCTTGTAACCAATTGTATAATAGTCAGATCCGTATAGCTTTAAATAATTCTTTTCAAAAAACAGGGAGGTGATGCTGTTCAGCATGGGATTTATGCTTCCTCCATTTCCTATATCCCTGCCATAGGATCCTGTTCTCAGGTAAATCTGGCTCTGGGATTTATCGTTGAAGTTATACATGGCATTTGCCCTCCACATAATTTTTTCTCTGCTGAAGGCGTATGAGATCTCCGGAAAAAGTGAAAATGTGGATTTGTTCCTGAAAAATCTCTGGAAACCAAAATCAAAACCATATACAAATCCATCCACAGTATTGAATCTGAGGTTTTTAAGGTCTATAAGGCCTCCCCATGTAAAGCTGCTCCTGTGGCTTGTATCCCTGCGTGTATTGCCCCAGGTATGGCCTGTACCTATATACCTGAGAGTTCTTGGAAAACCTTTTGCCGGAGCCTGTTTTTTTATTGAAGAGGTATCGCTTTTCTGTTTTCTTATTTCATTTCCAGTGCTGATGCTGTCTCTTATCCTCAGGCTTTTTATATCGGCTTCAGTGAGTGGCACCGGTCTCTCCCGGGCCCAGTAGGCGCTGTCTTTCTTAACCGCATCCTTTTCAACACTTCTTTCAGTGTTGTCTCTGATCTCAAGATCCTTTTTTGTACTGTCCGGCAGGATGTTTTCCGATTCTTTCTCCATGAGCCTTGCCAGTTTTATCATGTCGCGGTTTGAGAGATCATCTTTCTCAAGCAGTTTATCAATCTGCTGCCTGTTTTTTGAGGGTGGAACTGTATCAGCCTTTTCAGCAGTTACATTGGATTTTCCTCCAAAATCAGTCGGGATTGTTGCTGGTTTCTTAAGCGCCAGGTTAGGCTTTACAATTGTGTACTTTATTGATCCTCCGTAACCTGCATCGGCTTTTAAACCGAATATGCTTGCATTGACCTCAAATTTGTGGCTCACAGGCATCCAGATGTCATCCTGAACCGGAATATAAAGCTGCTGTATCTTTATTTCTCCTATTCTGTTTTCATTTTTCAGGTCGACACTGTGCAGGCACCACAGGTCTTCAATAATATAAATTGTTCCTTCAAAGAGCTGCTGGCTTTTTCTTTTCGGGATCACTTCAATTTTATTCACTGAATAGTTGCCCTGAAGAGTAGCGCCCTGATATCTGTATTTATAATGGGAAAATGCCTGGGGCGAAAGCGGGGAGATAGCCATATCGGCCAGTACAGGCTGGTAGAAGCTTGCCTCAATGTAATCCATGGGCGACAAGTCTCCGCTGCCTTCGGGGAAGGTGGAATTGTATGAGATCATTTTCTGCCTGTAACTGTCAGGAGCGGTAAACTCAATTTCATTAATCGATTCCATCATGAATGCATCACCTTCCTTTATCTGCCTCTCTTCCGGTTCCGGCTTTCCTCCTGCACCAACACTGCCTGAACCGCCGTCACTCGACATCTTCATTGATTTCTGCAGGATTTTGGGAATCTTTTTGAAAATTACATTTCCCTTCAGATAAACCTCTGCTTTATAATAACTTATGTTATTCTGATAGTATGGCGCCATCCCTATCACCTTGCGCATTATTATATATGCCGGATCTTCTCCGCTTGCAGAGATCCTTACTTCAGGTATCTGGTAATACTGTACCGGCAGCACAACATCTCTGGTGATTGTTTTGTCACTCAGGCTTACAGAAACAAAGATCTGTTCATAGCCGAGGCTCTGGTAGATAACAGTGTATTTGCCGGGTTTCAGCCTGATCTCATAATCACCCCTGGCATTTGCAGTTGTACCCTGTCTGATCTCCTGAATATAGACTGTTGAATATGGTACTGGTGTGCCTGACTGATTACTTATCCTGCCTTTCAGTATTTGTGACTGAATTATTTCGCTGAAAGACAGTAGTATAAGAAAGATGATAAGCAGCTTTTTCATGGGGTTGGTGGATAAGTTGCTCAGACAGGATCACTCTTTTTTACCTGCGACAACAATTACAAATTCACCTTTGGGAGGATGCTCATTGTAGTATTGTTCAAGTTCTGCAAGTGTCCCTCTTTTTGTTTCTTCATATATCTTGCTTAGCTCCCTTGAAACCGATGCCTGCCTGTCGCTGCCGAAATGTTCCGACATCTCGCCAAGCGCTTTCAGCAACCTGTAAGGGGATTCGTAAAATATCATGGTCCTTTGTTCTTCAGTCAGGGCAGACAGTTTCTTATTCCTTCCCTTTTTCTGTGGAAGAAATCCCTCAAAACAGAATCTTTCACAGGGTAAACCGGAATTTACAAGAGCAGGTATAAGAGCTGTTGCTCCCGGAAGGGTTTCAATTTCAATTCCTTTTTCAATACAGGTTCTCACAAGAAGGAATCCGGGGTCTGAAATTCCCGGGGTACCGGCATCTGAAATAAGGGCAACTGTTGTGCCTTCAAGTATTTTATTGCATACAGCTTCAGCACTTTTATGTTCATTGAACTTATGGTGCGACTGTAAAGGAGTCTTAATATTGAAATGATGCAGGAGCTTGGAGGACTGCCGTGTATCTTCTGCCAGTATCAGATCGGCACTTTCAAGTACTTCGAGGGCCCTTAATGTAATATCTTTCAGGTTACCCACAGGAGTCGGCACAAGGATCAGTTTACTCATTAAGACCGAGTTTGCGTTTCACCAGGTCCATAAGCTGCTTTACAGCTTCATTCTCTGCATTGGTTCCTGTAAAGCTGATAAGCACTGCTTTTGCATCTTCCACTGATTCTGCAGCCTCCATTCTGGAGATAACCTGATCATAAGCCTTATTGTCGCCATTGAATATTTCTCTCTGAAACAGGAAGCGGTCATTTATGCCAATAGCCTCTCTTAAACTGCTGATAGGCTTCGATTTAATAATTTCAGTAACATCCTCTTCAGCCTTTCTGCCTCCCAGCTGTTCATTAAGGCTCGCCGGGATATTTACAAATTTGTCGGCTATTATATGTGAATCAGTGTGCTGGCTTACAATAATATTTTCAGAGGTATCCTTTTCCTGTTTCAATTCATTTTGCTCAGAAACCGGCTTGCTCTTTGTCTGCCTGGCTGATGCTTTTTTCTCTGTCTTAACAGGTTCAGGTTGAGGTTGAGGTTCAGGTTGAGGTTCAGGTTGAGGTTGAGGTTGAGGCTCAGGTTGAGGTTGAGGTTGAGGTTGAGGTTGAGGTTGAGGGATAACAGGATTTACCTGGTGGCTGTTAGTCTTCAGAAGTGAAATTACTTCCGCAGCGCTTTTGCATTTTGCCTTTGCAAGCTCAACCTGGAGTACAGGAACGCCCTTGTAATTTTTGAGATCATCAATAATTCCTGAGGCTTCATTGAGATCTTTTATAATTAAATCGATTGTGGCATTGAAATCCATACAAACAGTTGTAAATAAAACAAAGCATTTTCCTTATTTTGCAAAATTAATATTATTCCACTTGCAGGCATATTTAATTATTAAGATTTAAGGGGGATAATAAACAATTGACAGCATAATGGAATTTCTTGAAAATTCAACGGCAACAGGAAGCAGAAGGGGATCTGTTGAGGTAATCACCGGCAGCATGTTCTCGGGCAAAACGGAGGAACTCATAAGAAGGCTGCGCAGGGCTCAGTATGCCGGGCTGAAGGTGGTGATATTCAAGCCGGCTATAGATAAAAGGTATTCCGAGACAAAAGTTGTTTCGCATGATGAAAGATCGATAGTTTCAACCCCTGTTGAACATGCATCAGCAATTTTGCTTCTTGCGGGTGATGCAGATGTTGTTGCTGTTGATGAGGCTCAGTTCTTCGATGCATCTGTAATTGAAGTATGCAGTCAGCTGGCAGATGCTGGAACAAGGGTCATAGTTGCCGGTCTCGATATGGACTTCATGGGAAATCCCTTCGGCCCTATGCCGGGAATAATGGCAATTGCCGAGTTTGTTACAAAGGTTCACGCAATATGCATGCGATGCGGTAACCTGGCCCAGTATTCATTCCGCAAAACTGATGAATCACAGGTAGTGCTCCTTGGTGAGAAAAACCTGTATGAGCCGCTTTGCCGCAGCTGTTATCTTGAAGCATCAAAAAAACAAAAGTGAAACTCCTCTCGGCAGAAATAGCAGATATAACCGGTGGAGCTTTATTTGGTCCTGGCGATATTATTGTAAATGAGATTATTACCGACAGCAGGCAGATAAGCTTTACCGAGGAGGTGGCATTTGTCGCAATCAGGGGACATAATCATGACGGGCACAGATTCCTGGATAACCTCTACCAGAGGGGCATCAGGGTATTCATCGTTGAGAATCTTCCAGAAAACCATGGCAGATTCGAAGGTGCGGCATTCATACTGTCGGCCGGTTCAGTTGATGCCCTTCACAGGCTGGCTGCCTGGAAAAGAAGGTTATTTACCTCACCTGTTATTGCAATTACAGGCAGTGCGGGAAAAACGATTGTCAAGGAGTGGCTGGCTGATCTGCTTGGCTCTATGCTTCCGGTAATACGAAGCCCCAAAAGCTATAATTCACAGATAGGAGTACCTCTCTCGGTGTGGAAACTGGAAGAAAAGTACCGCATGGGTATCTTCGAGGCCGGTATATCTCACCCCGGTGAGATGGAAAAGCTTCAGAAGATAATTGATCCTGAAATAGGTGTTATAACTAATATCGGTGATGCTCACAGGGAAAATTTCAGGGATGACGAACAAAAGGCTTCCGAAAAACTGAAGCTGTTCACTAATGCGAAAGCAATAATATATGGCAAGGATTACAGGATTATTGATGAGCTGATTCTAAAGGATCCTGTACTAAGTTCCAGGGTGCTTGTATCATGGTCGGTGAGCAACAGAAATGCCGCAGTCTTCATCAGTAAAACCGTTCATGATGAGGGTGGTACGGCTTTGACAATTGAATATAAGGGAAACAGTTTCATCTTCCGTGTCCCCTTTAATGACAGGGCTTCAGTTGAAAATGCTGTTACTGCAATATCAGTCTGCCTGTATCTTGGCTTTGATGCAAAACTGATCTCAGGAGGTCTGCTGAAGCTTCTTCCTGTTCCTATGAGGATGGAGATTAAGGCAGGAATAAACAACTGTCAGCTTATTGAGGATTACTATAATTCCGATCCCGGTTCACTTGGAATGGCTATTGATTATCTGCTGGCCCAGAACGGGAAAAGTACAACGCTTATATTGTCTGATTTTGTCCAGGCAGGAAGGGATGTTGAGGATCTTTACGGGGAGGTTGCAACTCTCGTTAGCCGTTCAGGTATTAAACGTTTCATAGGTATAGGGCCACTATTGTCATCAATGCGCGGACTTTTCAGCGCTGAGGACCGCTTTTATTTTTCAACTGATGATTTTCTGAGAAGTCTGATATCCAATGATTTCAACAATGAGATAATCCTGATAAAGGGTTCAAGGATCTTTGAATTTGAGAAGATCGGAAGGGTTCTTGAACAGCAGGTGCATCAGACCCAGCTCGAGATAAACCTTAATGCGATAGCACATAACCTGAACCTGTTCAGGAGTTACCTGAAACCTGAAACAAGGATAATGGCAATGGTAAAGGCCTTTGCATACGGTGCAGGATCCTCTGAGATTGCCTCCTTTCTTGAATACAACAGGGTAAGTTATCTCACGGTTGCCTATGCTGACGAAGGAGTGGAACTGAGAAATGCAGGCGTCTCCCTGCCTGTTATGGTAATGAATCCCGATCCTTCTTCCATCGACCTGATGATTAAATATTCTCTTGAGCCTGAAATTTACAGTTTTTCGATTCTTGAGTCATTTGCTAAAGTTGTTATCAGGAATGGTTTGCAAGGCTACCCTGTTCATATTAAGATAGATACAGGAATGCATCGCCTTGGTTTCCTGCCTGATGAACTTGACAGGATGCTTGAATTTATCAGGAAGAATGACTGCCTGCGTATAGTATCTGTTTTCTCACATCTGGCAGGAAGTGACGATGAAAGCCTTGATGCCTTCAGCAGGAAGCAGGTTGAAGTTTTCATAAATGCAACAGCCAGGATCAGGGAGGCAACAGGTTATCCCTTCCTGAAGCACATACTTAATTCATCGGGCATTATAAGAATGCCACAGTACCAGTTTGATATGGTGCGTCCCGGCATCGGAATCTACGGTGCAGGATCATTCGGGGCTGCGGCATTTAAGCCTGCAGGAAGGTTCATTACAAGAATATCGCAGGTAAAGAAGGTAAACGGGGGTGAGCCTGTCGGCTATGGCTGTGCAGATGTGTCTGAAAAAGAGCGTGTTATTGCAATATTGCCGGTTGGCTATGCTGACGGATTGAGGAGAAAAATGGGCGAGGGCAGGGGATTTGTGTTCATAAAGGGAAGGAGAGTCCCTCTTGTTGGCCGTGTATGTATGGATATGTGTATGGCAGATATCACCGGCACTGATGCAGCAGAAGGCGATGAAGCAGAAATATTTGGTGAAAATATTTCAATAAGTGAGATAGCTGAGATCTGTGAAACAATACCTTATGAGATACTGACATCAATACCCTCCAGAGTAAAAAGAGTCTTTTTCAGAGAGTAATGATATTTTCGTTTATCCTGATTTGCTGATCTGTTCAAGGGCAGCTATGTCAATAAGCCTGATTTTCTTTTGCCTCAGTTCTATTTTTCCTTCAGCAGAGAGGTTTGAGAGTGTTCTTATGGCGTTTGAGGTCGTCATGTTTGAGTGATGAGCCAGATCATCCCTTGACAGGATTGCATTAATTGTTTTTCCGTCGGCTTCGAAGCCATAAAGCCCGGCAAGCATGAGGAGTGTTTCAACAACCCGTCCCCTCACATGTTTCTGTGTCAGTGAAATGATCCTTTCCTGGTAAAAGGCAATCTCATCTGCCATCTGTTTCATCATCCTGAAGGCAAAATCATTGTTATGCTTCAGCAGGGTGGTTATGCTGTTCCTGTCAGTCAGGCAAAAAACACAATCTTCTGTTGCAACAGCTGAATTTGTCCAGTTTACAGCCTGGAAAAGACTCCTGCAGCCGATAATCTCTGAAGGCTTCACGAACCTGAGTATCTGTTCCCGGCCCCCAACGCCCACACGGTAAACCTTGTATTTCCCTTTGACAAGGCAGACAAGGCCCCTGGCTTTTTCACCTTCGCTGAAGATGAATTCACCTTTTTTTGCAAAGCAGGTGACAAAATGCTTTGCAACAGCCTCTTTTTCCCTGTTTTGCAAAGTTCTGAAAACTGAATCGGGATTCTCAAGGCAAAACTCAATATAGCTGTCCTGATACTGCATGGGAAAATATGTTATAAAACATATCAAAGGTATAAATAATTATCAATGTGATAATAAGCAATACCACTTAATATGCAGGATCTGTAGTTCAGTACCT
Organism: Bacteroidota bacterium; assembly: GCA_022703405.1. Taxonomy (GTDB): domain Bacteria; phylum Bacteroidota; class Bacteroidia; order Bacteroidales; family VadinHA17; genus LD21. Next base: position 7,789 of record JAKLDT010000099.1, read on the forward strand.
TGCAACAAGAGGCATTCTCCTGCCTGCGCCGAATGATTTTGAAGAGATTCTCAGTACCGGTGGAGCCTGGTATCTCTTGTATTCATTGAAATTGATCATCCGGATCACCCTGTCTACCGTTGAAGCATCTGCTCCGTCTTCAATTATCTGAGCCGGTGGTTTTTGCAGCTCAATGTACTGATAGAGAATATCGTCAAGTATTGAATATTCAGGTAAGGAGTCGGAATCAAGCTGGTCAGGCCTCAGCTCGGCCGACGGCTGTTTTGTGATTATGTTTTCCGGAATAATCTCCCCCGACCTGTTAATATGGGCAGCCAGTTTGTAAACATCTGTTTTATAGACATCACCTATTACAGAAAGTCCGCCTGCCATATCACCATAAAGAGTCCCGTAGCCAACAGCGGCTTCACTTTTATTAGAAGTGTTGAGCAGTATGCATCCGAATTTGTTTGATACGGCCATAAGCAGGGTAGCCCTGATCCTGGCCTGGATGTTCTCTTCAGTGACATCAGGATTTCTTCCTGTGAAAAGAAGCGCGAGATCTTCCTCAAAGGCCCTGAATGGCTTTTCTATGCTAATGATATCATATTCTGTCTTAAGTCTTTCTGCCAGATCGACAGCGTCCTTCACTGAATGTTCTGAAGAGTACCTTGATGGCATGAGAAGTGAGCGTACATTTTCGTTTCCCAGGGCTTCTGCAGCCAGGCAAAGGCAAACAGCTGAATCAATTCCTCCTGACAATCCGACTATAGCTTTCCTGAGGCCTGATTTATTGAAATAATCTCTAATTCCTGTTACAAGTCCCTTGTGAATAAGAGAAACCGGGTCGGGATTCACATGTTTTTCACTGCCTGCCGGACTGAGTATGCTATTTGTATCAAATGTTACAATTTCCTCTTCGAAGAAAGGCAGCTTTCTGAAGATCTCCCCGTCAGGCTTTACAATTACTGATGCGCCATCAAATATTAGTTCGGTATTTGCTCCAGTCTGGTTCACTGAAATCACAGGCACCCTGTATTTTAAAGCCTTGTTTCTGAAAATATTCTCTTTTGTCTCTGTTTTTGTATAGGAGAAAGGCGAAGCGGCGATATTCACAATAAGGTCCGGTTTCTGCCCTTTCAGTTCCTCCATCGGAGAAATTGTGTATAGCCGGCTCTTTTCAAATTTATTGTCGAAGGGCTGTTCGTCCCACAGGTCTTCACAGACCGTAAGAGCAATCCTCATGCCCTTCAGGTTGAATATTCCGAATTTTCTTTCAGGTTCAAAATACCTGTATTCGTCAAATATGTCATAAGTGGGCAGCAGGCTTTTGTTTGCGGAGAAAACAATCTTCCCTTCCGAAATTGCAATTGCAGAGTTGAAAAGCTTCTTTCCTTCCTTATTCGGGTTTATTACAGGTGCCCCTACAATTGCAGTTATACCAATACATTCATCAGCAATTTCCCTGACTGCCTGACTGCATTTTTCAATGAAATCATAACGGTCAAGAAGATCAAGGGGAGGGTAGCCGCAGATGCAGAGTTCTGAAAAAATCACAAGGTCAGATTTTTCCCCGCGTGCTCTTCTGACGGCATTTATAATCAGGTTTTTATTTAAGTCAAAATTCCCTATATGGTAATTCAGCTGTGCTACAGTTATTTTCATGAATTTCCCTTAAAAATTTAGTCCAAGCCTGAATCCCAGCATTTTATGCAGTATTTTGTCAAGCGGCTGATCCGTAATGTCAATAAAGTTGCTGTCGAAATTCAATCCGAGAACGACAGCTGTTGTTCCCCCCAGCGAATACTCTATTCCGCCTGTTATATGGTATCCCATGTTGAAACTCTTAAGCTCTGAATCAGCATTCTCTTTGGATATTTTCATTGCAGGTATTTCAGCTTTTCCTCCAAGTACAAATTTTGGATCAAGGCCTATATCAGTGAAGAACCTGACATATCCTATCTGGTTTGACTGCAGTTTCAGTCCGAAAGGAACTGCAAGGTATTTAATGCTGTAATTAACTGTCATATCAGGTGGCAGATCGGTTGGTCCGGCAAGCATCAATGTTGTCGAATCCCTGTACAGCAGGCTGCCTCCTGCGGTAATCAGGCTGACACCTGCCGAGAAGGCATAGTTTTCCCTGAAGTACCTGTTGAATGTTAGTCCGAAATTCAGTCCTGCCCTGGCACCTGCGGGTGTTACATTCCTGATGTCGGAAGTGAACCAGCCGATTAAGGGGTCAATATGTACTCCGAATCCGATTTTTTCCTGTGCCTTTGCAAGGTCAGGCCTGCAAACTGTCAGGAAAACAAGCAGGCATGTTGTTGAATATTTAAATGTTCCGGGGTTGAAAAAACTCATTTCAGAATGGTTTTAGAAAATATTTAAGCTCTTGCAGAAAGTAAAATTAGCATTTTTACGTTGAACAAACAGGACAGTGATAATTTTAATATTTCTAAGCAAAAAGTGTTTATTTTTGAACCCCGGAAACATTAGGCAATGAGGAAAAAAATTTCAGGATCAGTTTTGCTTCTTTTTATTATTCTTTTTGTTTATTCCTGCAAATCAGGGCAATATGATGCGGATATTTCAGGAATTGAAGCTGAAGTCAGCATAAAACGGCTTGAAGTGGATTTGTTCACTACCGATCCGTCTGCCCTGCCTGCCACCACGGAAGGACTTAAAAAGAAATACGGAGGATTCCTTCAGCTGTTCAGTTATGTAATCAATACCGGGGATGTAAATGACAGTTCTTTTACTGATTTTCTTGTCAGGTTCAGCACTGACAAACTGAACACTGAAGTTTACTCATCGGTTATGAAGGTGTAT